>NZ_JBSFTV010000001.1:0-318037 GCF_053591455.1 Streptomyces sp. NPDC003016 | reverse complement strand
TTCGTTTCCGTATTTCGTGTTCCCGACTCTACCAGACGCTTTACCGCCCGACTTCGCCGGCGCCTTCCGGTTCTCCGCTTCCGCGTTTCCCTTTCGGCGTGGTCACTACTTTAGCGGATTTCCCTTGCGGCTCATAATCGAGCCGGTGGGACGGAATTCGGGCATGCCGAAAACGAACCCGTCAGGGAAATCGTAGGTAGTGGGTTGGCCGCTTCGAGGCGCTCCGGGTGGGGCTGAAAGCCCGTACCAACAGCAGTGCCCGTCTCAAGCGGCTCGGACTACATTAGATGTCCGCCCAGTCGGCGTCAAGTCCGTCGGTGACGTGGCTTGTGTGCCCTGAAGGGACTCACCGTGGGGTCGCCGCTGATCCAGAAACGCCAGGGGTGGTCGGCGCCCTCGCCGCCCACGCCGGTGCGTGGGCCGTTCTTCACCAGGTCAGTGGAGGCAGGCGTGCCGTGCAGTACGGAGAGAGGGGACTCGGGGCCGGCGCAGAGGTCGGTGCCGTCCAGGGCGCGGTCGATGGCGAGTCCTGTGGCGAGGCGTGCCGGGCCTTTGGCCAGTTCGTTGTCGTTTCGGGCCGAGAGTCGTCGCTTGCGCACGAACTCGTGGCCGCTCGTCACCTCTCCTCCGCGCAGGAGGACACCGCTCGCTGTGCCCTCCTGGCCGCAGACCAGGTTCAGGCTGAACCACATGCCGTAGATGAAGTAGACGTACGCATGACCGGGCGGGCCGAACATGGATGCGTTGCGCGGGGTCTTTCCGCGGTAGGCGTGCGATCCGGGGTCTCCTTGGCCGTCGTATGCCTCGACCTCGGTGATGCGGAGTTCGATCGGGCCGTCGTCGGTCAGTCGTACGAGAGTGCGTCCCAGTAGGTCGGGGGCGACCTCCAGTACGGGGCGGTCGAAGAACGTCCTGCTGAGCGGCGTACGGTCGGCATCCTTGATCATGCCCTCCGAGCGTACTGGAAGCCATCTGTTCGGGCAGGTGGTCACAAGGCGTGCGCTTTGCCAGGGTGAGGGCGCGGAACCGGGTGCAGGGCTTCCGCGTTCGTACTGGTCAGAACCGAAAAAATCTGGGGAGTAAGACATGGGCTTCAAGAAGTTGCTCGCGAGTTTGGGTGCCGGTGGCGCGTCGGTGGAGACGGTGCTGACCGAGGCGAACGTCGTGCCTGGTGGTGTGGTGCAGGGCGAGGTGCGTATCCAGGGCGGCTCGGTCGATCAGCAGATCGAGGGGCTCTCCGTCGGTCTGCAGGCGCGCGTCGAGGTCGAGGGCGGTGACCAGGAGGTCAAGCAGGACATCGAGTTCACGAAGCAGCGGCTCGGTGGTGCCTTCGAGGTGAAGGCGGGCGCGGTGCACGTGGTGCCGTTCAGCCTGGAGATTCCCTGGGAGACCCCGATCACCAGCATCGCCGGCCAGCAGCTGCACGGTATGAACATCGGCGTCACGACCGAGCTGGAGATCGCGCGGGCCGTGGACTCGGGCGACCTGGACCCGATCAATGTGCACCCGCTGCCGGCGCAGCAGGCGATTCTCGACGCCTTCGTGCAGCTGGGCTTCCGCTTCAAGAGCGCGGACATGGAGCGTGGTCACATCCGGGGGACGCGTCAGCGGCTGCCCTTCTACCAGGAGATCGAGTTCCAGCCGCCGCAGCAGTACCGCGGGCTCAACCAGGTCGAGCTGACCTTCGTCGCGGACGACCGCGAGATGGATGTCGTCCTGGAGATGGACAAGAAGCCGGGGCTCTTCAGTGAGAGCAGCGACTCCTACCGGGCCTTCAAGGTGGGGTTGAACGACTTCCAGGGAACCGACTGGGTGGCTTACCTCAATCAGTGGCTTGCCCAGGTCGGCGGTCAGCGCAACTGGCTCTAGGCTCGGGAGCTGTCAGGTAGCCGCACAGTCCACATCGGAGGTTCAGACGTGTCCGAGGCGAAGAGGCCGCCGCTTCCCCATGACTTCCATCCGCCGGTGCCCTCGTTCACGGTGGTGAGTGAGGACGTCGCGGACGGGGCGGTGCTGAAGGACGCCCAGGTGTACGCGGCCGGCAACACCTCGCCGCACTTGCGGTGGGAAGGGTTTCCCGCCGGGACGAAGAGCTTCGCCGTGACGTGCTTCGATCCCGACGCGCCGACCGGCAGTGGGTTCTGGCACTGGACCGTGTTCGACATTCCGGCGTCGGTTACGGAGCTGCCGGCCGGGGCGGGCAGCGGGAAGTTCGAGGGGCTGCCGGAGGGCTCGGTCCAGGCCCGTAACGACTACGGGACGAAGGACTTCGGCGGGGCCGCGCCGCCGGCCGGTGAGCGGCACCGCTACGTGTTCACCGTGTACGCGGTGGACAGGGAGAAGCTCGGTCCCGACGCCGACACTTCCCCCGCCGCTGTGGGGTTCAATCTGCGGTTCCACACGCTCGGGCGTGCGCAGCTGGTCGCCGAATACGAGGCTCCCGCGGCGAGTTGACCGTTCACTTTCTGTTTGCCCGTCCCCGGTCTTGGAAGAGATCAGGGACGGGCATCTTTTTTATTGCGTTGTCCATCTCGGTGTGCCCGGTCAGAGTTGATCCAAGCCCGCCACGAGGCGGGCCGGCGCAGGGAGGGTGGGCGGAATGCGGGACACGCTGGTACTGAACGCGAGCTTCGAGCCGCTGTCTACAGTGACGCTGAACCGGGCGGTGGTGCTCGTCCTGCAGGACAAGGCCGTTGTCGAACAGGCCCGCCCCGGACTGCTGATGCGCGCGGCCGCCGTGGAGCTTCCGGTGCCGCAGGTGATCAGGCTCTGCCGGTATGTCCGGGTGCCCTTCCGAAGACAGGCACCGTGGTCGAGGCGCGGTGTGCTCATACGGGACCAGCACCGGTGCGCGTACTGCGGACGGCGGGCCACCACCGTCGATCATGTGATACCGAAAGCCCAGGGCGGCGGGGACGGCTGGCTGAATACGGTGGCGTCCTGCGCGGAGGACAATCACCGCAAGGCGGACCGTACGCCGGAGGAGGCGGGCATGCCGTTGCTGCGGCGGCCGTTCGTGCCTTCGCCCGCCGACGCGATGCTGCTGTCGCTGGGGGCGAACGAGTGGTTCGCGCTGCCGAGCGGGGTCTCCCCTGCCCGGACGGAGCCGAGGCACCGGGGAGGGCTGACGCAGCCCGCGTAGGCGCCCGGAAGGGAGAGCCCGCCTTCGTCCGGAGGCGGGCTTCTGTGGGTCAGCGCAGTATCAGCTGGACGATCGCGACGGTGCCCACGGCCACGATCAGTGCGCGCAGGGCGGTCGGTGGCAGGCGGCGGCCGATCGTGGCGCCGAGCTGGCCGCCGAGCGTGGAGCCGGCGGCGATGAGCGCGACGGCGGTCCAGTCGAACTCCGCGGCGAAGAGGAAGAAGACCGCGGCGACGCTGTTGACGACCGCGGCGAGGACGTTCTTGGTGGCGTTCAGGCGTTGCAGGGTGTCGTTGAGCAGCATGCCCATGAGGGCGACGTAGATGATTCCCTGGGCCGCGGTGAAGTAGCCGCCGTACACGCTGGCGAGCAGAAGGCCGGTGATGAGGAGCGGGCCGCCGTCGGGGTCGGGGGCGGCGTCGGGGCCGTTGCGCTCGCGGCGGCGCTGGACGGCCTTGGTGATGCGGGGCTGGAGGATCACCAGGACCAGGGCGAGGCCGACCAGGACCGGCACGATCGTCTCGAAGGCGTCCGCCGGCAGTGCGAGGAGCAGTGCGGCTCCGCAGAGGGATCCGACGGCGGTGGCCGCGCCCGCGCGCAGGATGCGGCGGCGCTGGCCGGTGAGTTCCTTGCGGTAGCCGATGGCGCCGCTGATCGAGCCGGGGATCAGGCCGAGGGCGTTGGAGACGGTCGCGGTCACCGGCGGCAGGCCGGTGGCGAGGAGGACCGGGAAAGTGATGAGGGTCCCGGAACCGACGATGGTGTTGATGGTCCCGGCGCCCACGCCCGCGGCGAAGACGGCGAGCATCTCCCAGATGGTCACGGTGTGCCTCTCGTGCATGATCGGTGTGCCGGGCAACGATCATGCACGAGGTGGGTACGCGTCAGTCGATGGGGGGGTCCTGGCGGCGCTCCTGGCCCGTGTTGAAGCCCGGGGCGCCACCGCTGAAGTTGCCGAAGGCGCCGCTGAGGCCCTTGAGCGCGTCGCCGATCTCGCTGGGCACGATCCAGAGCTTGTTGGCGTCGCCCTCGGCGATCTTCGGGAGCATCTGGAGGTACTGGTACGAGAGGAGCTTCTGGTCCGGGTCGCCCGCGTGGATCGACTCGAAGACCGTACGGATGGCCTGGGCCTCGCCCTCCGCACGCAGTGCGGACGCCTTGGCCTCGCCCTCGGCGCGCAGGATCGCGGACTGCTTCTCGCCTTCGGCGGTGAGGATCGCGGACTGCCTGATGCCCTCGGCGGTGAGGATCGCGGCGCGCTTGTCGCGGTCGGCGCGCATCTGCTTCTCCATCGAGTCCTGGATGGAGGTGGGGGGCTCGATCGCCTTGAGCTCGACGCGGTTGACGCGGATGCCCCACTTGCCGGTGGCCTCGTCGAGGACGCCGCGCAGCGCCGCGTTGATCTCCTCGCGGGAGGTCAGGGTCCGCTCCAGGTCCATGCCGCCGATGATGTTGCGCAGCGTGGTGACGGTGAGCTGCTCGATCGCCTGGATGTAGCTGGCGACTTCGTACGTCGCGGCGCGGGCGTCGGTGACCTGGTAATAGATGACGGTGTCGATGTTGACCACCAGGTTGTCCTGGGTGATCACCGGCTGGGGCGGGAAGGGCACGACCTGTTCGCGGAGGTCGATCCGGTTGCGGATCGAGTCGATGAACGGGACGACGATGTTCAGGCCCGCGTTGAGGGTGCGGGTGTAGCGGCCGAAGCGCTCCACGATGGCGGCGCTGGCCTGTGGGATGACCTGGATCGTCTTGATCAGGGCGATGAAGACCAGCACCACCAGAATGATCAGGACGATGATGACGGATGACATCGCGTTTCCCGTGCCCTTCGTATCGTGCTTCTCGGGAGACCGGCCAGGTCGTGTGCGGACGATCTGATGATCAATCTTCCCAGAACACGAGCCGGTGTGCGGGGTGTTCGGCTCACATGACCACTGCCGTCGCTCCGTCGATCTCGATGACGTCGACCTGCCGGCCCGGTTCGAAGGTCTGGTCGGCGTCGTAGGACCGGGCCGACCAGACCTCGCCCGCCAGTTTGATCCGGCCGCCGCCGCCGTCGACCCGTTCGAGCACGACCGCCTGACGGCCCCTCAGGGCGTCGATTCCGGTGGCGTGTTGGGGGCGTTCGGAGCGGTGCCGGGCGGCTATCGGGCGTACGACCGCGATGAGCGCGACCGAGACGGCGGCGAAGACCAGTACCTGCGCGACCACACCGCCGCCCAGGCTCGCGGTCACGGCGCCGGCGACCGCGCCCGCCGACAGCATTCCGAATTCGGGCATCGCCGTCACCACGAGCGGGATTCCCAGCCCGACGGCGCCGATCAGCCACCACACCCATGCGTCGATGTCCACGTGGTCATGGTAGGCGCGGGGAGTCTTCGCGGACAGGGCGCGAGCGGGCCGCGGGCGGAGCCCGGACAGGCGCGGCCGGGGCGTGGGCGGGTCAGCCGAGCGGCAGGCCCTGGGCCGTCCAGCGGTCGGACCTGCGCTCGACGACGAGCGGCAGGCCGAAGCAGAGGGAGAGGTTGCGGGAGGTCAGTTCGGTCTCCACGGGGCCCGCGGCGAGGACCTTGCCCTGACGGATCATCAGGACGTGGGTGAAACCGGGGGCGATCTCCTCGACATGGTGCGTCACCATGATCATCGAGGGGGCGTACGGGTCGCGGGCGAGGCGGCCGAGGCGGCGGACGAGGTCTTCGCGGCCGCCGAGGTCGAGACCGGCGGCGGGCTCGTCGAGGAGCAGCAGCTCGGGGTCGGTCATCATCGCGCGGGCGATCATGGTGCGCTTGCGCTCGCCCTCGGAGAGCGTGCCGAACTTCCGGTCCAGGTAGTCGGTCATGCCGAGGCGGTCGAGGAAGGCGCGGGCGCGCTGCTCGTCGACCTCGTCGTAGTTCTCGTGCCAGGTGGCGGTCATGCCGTACGCCGCGGTGAGCACCGTCTGGAGGACGGTCTGGCGCCTGGGCAGCTTGTCGGCCAGCGCGATGCCGGCCATGCCGATGCGGGGGCGGAGCTCGAAGACGTCGGTGCCGGGGCTGCCGAGCGTCTCGCCGAGGACCTTGGTGGTGCCGGTGGACGGGAAGAGGTAGCTGGAGGCGACGTTCAGCAGGGTGGTCTTGCCGGCGCCGTTCGGGCCGAGGATGACCCAGCGCTCGCCCTCCTTGACCGACCAGGAGACGTCTTCCACCAGAGCGCGTCCGTCGCGGACCACGGATACGTCCACCAGCTCCAGTACATCGCTCATGAGCGCGTTGTCTCCCCATGCAGTCTCGAGAATGTTGGGTGTGCCTGTGGGCACAGCTCCCAGGGAAAACCTACGCCACCGGTCGGGCGGTCCGGCCCCTAGGTCCCATTCCCTAGGCTGGGTCCATGCTTTCCGAACCTCGCTCAGGACGACTGGCCGCATGGGGAAACGCCCTTTTGGCCGGACTTGTTTCGCCGGATCACGTCGCGCTCGCCATTGTCGGGGAGGACGCGGTGCACCGGGTGGAAGGTGTACCCGGGGAGGCGGGGCCGGTCGGTCTCACGCTGGCCCTGGGACGGTTGCGCGCGCTGGGCGTGACGGGGTTCCGGGTGGCGCTGCCCGCACCGGGGCATCCGCTGGGGCTCAGTGGGCCGCCGGAGTTCAACGCGCGGGCGCTGGAGGCGGAGGAGGCGGTGGTCTGCTCGGGGGTGGCGCTGGGGCTGGTGCCGGAGGTGTACGAGGCGGGGCCTGCCGGGGACGCGCATGTCGAGGTGGTGTGGCACTGCCTGCCCGTACGGGAGGCTCCGCCTGCCGATGTGCCCTCGCTCGGGGAGGCGGAGCGGGAACTGGCGGAGGCGCTGCGGGACGCGACGGCGGTGCTCTCGCGGCTCGATGTGGCGGGGTCGGGCCCGGTGGCCGAGGCGGCGATCGACGCGTACCGGGCGCGGGTGGAGGGCGGCGGCGAGGTACTGGCCCCCGGGTACCCGCCGCGGGCGGTACGGGTGCTGGAACTCGCGCAGCGGGTCGGGCTGCTCGTCTCGGTGGCGTACGAGAACGGGCACGGGGGCGCGGTGAGTGCGTCCGAGATGGCGGCGCGGGGGGAGGCGCTGCGGCCGGTGGAGCGGGTGGCGCGGCGGGCGCAGGTGGCGGCGTACAACGCGTGGGTGGAGGAACGCGAGCGCCGCAGGGAGCACTGACGAGAGCACCCCGGGCCCCGCCCGCCGGACGGAGTCCGGCGCAGCACCCCGAAGCCCGCGAGGCGCCGAGGGGTGCGAGGGGTGCGTCGGGAAGGGCGGGCGCCCGGGGGCCGGAGCATGCGACCGGCCCCCGGGCGCGTGGTGCGCCTGGGGGCCGGTGGTCACCGCCCGGCCGGAATCGGTCAGCGGTTGATGCCGTCGTTCCCGAAGGCCGGGTTGAGGGCGCCGATGACGTTGACGGTGTTGCCGACAACGTTCACCGGGGCGTGAACCGGGACCTGGACCAGGTTGCCGGAGCCGACGCCCGGGGACTGGACGGCCTTGCCCTGGGCGTGCGCGCCGCCGTCGGAGGCGGAGGCGGCGCCGGCGCCGGCGGCGAGGAGGCCGCCCGCGACCATGGTGACGGCAGCGGCCTTCTTCAGGTTCTTCACTTCAGGATCCTCCTAGACGTCGCTGCGGCCGGCCGCCGCAGCACGTCATGAAAAACGCCCGGAGACCCCTCGGGATGCGCCATTCGGGGGACATACACCCGACAGTATGAATCTCGGTCCGGGGCGCAGATCGTCCGCTTAACCCGTAATCCCATGCCGGACGGCCCACAACGCCGCCTGGGTCCGGTCGGAGAGGTCCAGTTTCATCAGGATGTTCGACACGTGGGTCTTGACGGTCTTCTCGGAGAGGACCAGCGCGCGGGCGATCTCCCGGTTGGAGCGGCCGTCCGCGATCAGGGTCAGCACTTCCCGTTCCCGTTCGGTGAGCGTGCTCCCCCGGCCCGTGCCGCTGTTCCCGTCCTCCTGGGAGAGCAGGGCGCCCGCGACCTCCGGCTGGAGGAGGACATGGCCCGCGTGTACGGAGCGGATCGCGCCGGCCAGGGCGTCCGGGTCCACGTCCTTGTAGACGTAGCCCGAGGCACCGGCGCGCAGGGCGGGTACGACGGTGCGCTGTTCGGTGAAGCTGGTGACGATCAGGACCTTGGCGGGGTTGGCGAGTTCGCGGAGCTTGCGCAGGGCGTCGATGCCGTCGGTGCCGGGCATCTTGATGTCCATGAGGACGACGTCGGGGCGGAGTTCCTCGGCGCGGGCCACGCCCTCGGCGCCGTCCGCGGCCTCCCCGACGACCTCGATGTCCTCCTGGATCTCCAGGAACGTGCGCAGGCCGCGGCGTACGACCTGGTGGTCGTCGACCAGCAGGACGCGGATTCCGGTCTTTGACGGTCGTGCGGCCTCATCCACCGGGGACCTCCATCTCGATCGTGGTGCCCTTGCCGGGCGCCGATTCCACAGTGAGCCTGCCGCCCGCGCCGTCGGCGCGGTCGCGCATCGAGACCAGGCCGAGGTGGCGGCCCGCTCTGCGTACGGTCTTCGGGTCGAAGCCGCTGCCGTCGTCCGTGATCCGCAGGCGGGCGCCCTGGCCGTTCTTTTCCAGTACGACGTCGACGTGGGCCGCGCCCGAGTGGCGCAGCGCGTTGTGCAGGGCCTCCTGGGCGACGCGCAGGAGGGCTTCCTCCTGGGCCGCGGGCAGGGCTCGTACGCCGGAGCTGGTGAAGGTCACCCGGGCCGTGTGCGCGCGGTCCATGACCTGGATCTGGGTGCGCAGGGTGGCGATCAGGCCGTCCTCGTCGAGGGCCGCGGGGCGGAGCTCGACGACCGCGGCGCGCAGTTCGTCGGCCGCCTCGGCGGCGAGCGCGGCCACCTGCTGGAGTTCGCCCTTGGCGCGGCCCGGGTCGCGGTCGACGAGGGCGGCGGCGGCCTGGGCGGTCAGGCGCAGGGAGAAGAGCTTCTGGCTCACGGCGTCGTGCAGCTCGTGGGCCAGGCGGGAGCGTTCCTCGGCGATGGTCAGCTCGCGGCTGCGCTCGTAGAGGCGGGCGTTGGTCAGGGCGATCGCGGCGTGCTGGGCGAGCATGCCGAGCAGTTCCTCGTCGTCCTCGGTGAAACCGCAGGCGCCGTCGGGCTTGGGGCAGCGCTTGTTGGCGAGGAAGAGCGCGCCGATGACTTCGTCGCCGTCGCGGATGGGCAGGCCCAGGAAGTCGGACATGTCGGGGTGCGCGGCGGGCCAGCCCTCGAAGCGGGGGTCCTTGCGTACGTCGGCGAGGCGCTCGGGGGCGGCGCCGTGCAGCATCGCGGCGAGGATGCCGTGCTGGCGGGGCAGCGGGCCGATGGCCTTCCACTGCTCCTCACTGACGCCGTCGACCACGAACTGGGCGAAGCCGCCGTGGTCGTCGGGGACGCCCAGTGCGGCGTACTCCGCGTCCAGGAGCTCACGGGCGGAGGCGACGATCGTCTTGAGGACGTCGCGCACTTCCAGGTGCCGGCTCATCGCGAGCAGTGCGGTGCTCACGGCGGTGAGGCCGGAGCGCGGGGAAGGGGTCTCCCCTGCTCGAACGGGACGGCGAGCTCGGGGGTGGTTCATGTGATCACCGTACCGGTGGGGTGCGGCGGTCGTATCGGGCTTGGGGCGGCCTGCGGCCGGGGCGCAGGGCGTAGGCCGAAGTGCCCTGGTGCGGTGGGACCGGCGCAGGAGGCGCCGGGCGGGGGCGGGTTCCTGCGTCGAGGGCACGCCGGTGCGGCGAAGGTACGGCGAAGGGGACGAAGGGGATGTCTGCCATGCCGGCTGTGATCGTCACGGGGCCTCGAAGGGACGGGGCGGACGCCGGGGACGGCGCTCGCGGAGCGGAGCGGGGCTGGGACCTGGTGCTGGACGCCAGGGCCGGGGCCGTGCGGGAGGACGCGGCGCGGGAGGCGCGCCAGTACGGGACGCGGGTGGTGGCCGTGGCCGGGGACGTCGCCGACGCCGCGCACCGGGTGGGGCCGGTGGCCGGCGCGCGCGGGTTCGGCGGGCTGGATCTGCTGGTGGACAACGCGAGCGCGCTGGGTACGGAGCCGCTCGTACGGCTGGAGGCGCTGCCGCTGGAGGGGCTGCGGGCGGCGCTGGAGACGAGTGTGGTGGCGGCGCTCGGGCTCGTACGGGAAGCGCTGCCGCTGCTGCGGGATGCGGGGGGGGGCGCGGTGGTCTCGGTGGGTTCGGACGCGGCGGGTGGAGGCGTACGGGGCCTGCCTGGGGCGGGTACGGGGCTTCGAAGGCGGCGCTCGACCAGCTTTCGGCGGTACTGGCGCAGGAGGAGCCGGGGCTGCGGGTACGGGCGGTCGATCCGGGCGACATGCGGACCGGCCTGTACGCGGCGGCCGTACCGGACGACGACGCGTGGCGGCCGTACCGGACGACGACGCGTGGCGGCCGGAACCCGGTGCCGCGGTCCCGGCCTTTCTGCGGCTGCTCGACGAGCGGCTCGCGAGCGGGCGGTACACGGCGTCGGCGCTCCTGGAGGGGGAGGCGGCGCGGTGAAGGGGGCGGGAAGGGCGCCGGCCGTGCTCGGCGGAGTGCGCGTACCGGAGGGGCTGTCGGCGCGCGTGCCCGCGGAGGAGCGCGGCTCGGGGCGTGACGATGTCCGGCTGCCGGTGTCGCGGGGTACGGAGGTCGCGCACCACGCGTTCCGGGAGCTGACCGGGCTGCTGCGGGCCGGGGACGTACCGGTGGTGAAGGTGAATACGTCGGCCACGCTGCCGGCGGCGGTGGGCGGGTGGGTCGGGGCGGGCCCGGGTTCCGCTTTGGCTTCGGTCTCCGCTTCGGTCTCCGCTTCGGTCTCCGCTTCGGTCTCAGCTTCGGTCTCGGGGAGCCGCGTGGTGGTGCACTTCTCCACCGAGAGGGACGACCGGCGCTGGGCCGTCGAGCTCCGCAGCCCCTTGGAGACGGGGCCACGCGACCGCGGCGCGGCGGGCCGGCGGGGACCGTGGTGGGGCCGCCCGGCGGCGGACGGCCGGCGCTGGAGGAACCGGCCGGGCCCGGCGGGGACCGGTTGTGGTGGGCGCGGGTGACCGTCGTGGGCGCGCGGGACGTGCCGGGGCTGCTGCACCGGTACGGGCGGCCCGTCCGGTACGGGTACACGGAGCGGAACCAGCCGCTGTCGGCGTACCAGACGGTCTTCGCGCTGCCCCGCCCCGACGGGGCGGGCTCGGCGGAGGTGCCGAGCACGGGGCGGCCCTTCCCGGCGGGGATGGTGGCGTAGCTGGTGAGCCGGGGCGTGCGGTTCGCGCCGCTCGCCCTTCCCACGGGCGTCGCTGCGGCCGAGGCGCCCGAGCCGCCGCATCCGGAACGCTTCGAGGCGCCGGCCGCGACGGCCCGGCTGGTGAATGCCGCGCGGGCAGCGGACGGGAGGGCCGTCGCGGTCGGGACGACGGCGGTGCGGGCGCTGGAGTCGGCGGCCGGGCCCGACGGGGTGGTGCGTGAGGCCGCGGGCCGGACCGCTCTGGTGGTCACCCCGGAGCGCGGCGTACGCGTCGTGGACGGGCTGTCGACCGGGCTGCACGAGCCGCAGGCGTCGCATCTGCTGATGCTGGAGGCGATCGCGGGGCGGGCCGCGCCGGACCGCGGTTGCGCCGAGGCGCCGAGGCATCTCCACCTCTGCACGAGTTCGGCGGCGTACCCCTCGTCCTCCCGGAGGAGAGCCCTCACGCTGGGCATCGCAAGAGCAACTATTGGTGAGATCGCCGGGCGCCCCGTGTGAGCCCGCGCATAGGATCCACGTCACTTACGAAGGGGCCTAGTGGATAGCTAAGGGGCGTTTGGGCGGGGTATCGCCCGGCACCAGGCAGGTGTGCAAGGGTCCCGGTCCACTACCGGGGATCGTACGTCACACCTTTGCCACAGGATTTTGCGGACGCTAACAATGGCTGCCGTCGCACCGTCTCCGCGGCTTCCGCTACTCGAAGAGGTACGTCTGCATGTCCGCTTTCCGCGCTCTTGGTCATGGTCGTCTGAACAAGAACCACAAGTTCTCGATCGCCGGTGTCGCCACTCTCGGCGCCGCCGCCCTCACGTTCTCACTCGTCCCGGGCAACGCATCCGCCGAGGCCGACACGCAGACCGTCGCCGCCGCCCCGGTGGCATGGTCGGCGGCTGCCGGCAGCGCCCAGGCCAAGACGGTGCACACGAGCATCACGCAGCAGCAGGTCGGCGCCGACCGGATGGCCAAGGCCGTGGCCGACGCGAGGGCGAAGGCCGACGCGAAGGTGGCGGCGGCGGCCAAGGCGAAGGCCGACGCCAAGGCCGCGGCTCAGGCCAAGGTGAAGGCCGCAGCCGAAGCGAAGGCCGCGGCGAAGAAGCGCGCCGACGAGCAGGCGGCCGCGAGCCGCGCCGCCGCGCGCAAGCCGGTCTACGCCAACAACCTGGACGGCTGGATCCGCGAGTCGCTGGCCATCATGAAGAAGCACGGCATCCCCGGTACGTACGAGGGCCTGCACCGCAACATCATCCGCGAGTCCTCCGGCGACCCGCGCGCGATCAACAACTGGGACATCAACGCCCAGAACGGCATCCCGTCGAAGGGCCTGCTCCAGGTCATCAAGCCGACCTTCGACGCGTACCACGTCCCCGGTACGCCGCACGACCAGTACCACCCGGTCGCCAACATCACCGCCGCCGCCAACTACGCGGCCGACCGGTACGGCTCCATCGACAACGTCGACAGCGCCTACTGAGGCTGACTGACACGAGCGGGACATGCGGGAAGGGCGGCACCTTGTGAGGTGCCGCCCTTCCGGCGTTCGTCGCGCGTCGTACCGCGGTACCGGCGCGCCCGTTACTTGCGCATGACCTCGGGCTCGTGGCGGCGCAGCAGGCGCACCACCACGAAGCCGCAGAGGACGCCGATGCCGAGCAGTACGCCCATGTCGGCCGTCCACTGGCCGGCGGTGTGGTCCCACAGGGCGTCGAGGTTGTCCGGGTCCCAGGGCGCGACGACGTTGAGCTGCGCCGTGGTGCCCAGGGCGGCGACGGCCCAGCGCGACGGCATCAGCCAGGCGACCTGCTCGATGCCGGGGCTGTCGTGGAGCTGGAAGAGGACACCGGTGAAGACGAGCTGGACGATCGCGAACATGACCAGCAGCGGCATGGTCTTCTCGGCGGTCTTCACCAGGGCGGAGATGACCAGGCCGAACATCATCGAGGTGAACCCGAACGCGCTGATGACCAGGGTCATCTCGACGACCGGGTACTCCTCGAAGAGGACACCCTCGGCCGGCAGCTTCGCGCGGGCGCCGAAGCCGATCGCCGCGAGGATCACGCCCTGCAGGGCGGTGATCGCGCCGAGGACGATGACCTTGGACATGAGGTACGCCGAACGGGAGAGGCCGGTGGCCCTTTCCCGCTCGTAGATGACCCGTTCCTTGATCAGCTCACGGACGGAGTTGGCGGCGCCGGAGAAGCAGGCGCCGACCGCGAGGATCAGCAGGATCATGCCGGCGTCCTTGTTGATCAGCCTGTTCCTCTCCGGGCCGAAGCCCAGACCGCTGTCCGCCGGGATCACGGTACTGACGATGCCCAGCACCGCCGGGAGGATCAGCATGAGGCCGATGAAGCCCTTGTCGGAGACGATCACCGACACGTAGCGGCGGATCAGGGTCCACAGCTGTGAGCCCCAGCTCTGCGGCTTGGGCGGACGCATCTGCTGCGGGGACGGCATGTGTACGGGCTGCGCGGCGACGGCGTCGATGTCCGCGGCGTACATCTGGTAGTGCTGGGAGCCGCGCCAGCGGCCCGCCCAGTCGTAGTCGCGGTAGTTCTCGAAGGCGGAGAAGACGTCGGCCCAGGTGGTGTAGCCGAAGAAGTTGAGGGCCTCCCCGGGCGGGCCGAAGTAGGCGACGGACCCGCCGGGCGCCATGACCAGGAGCTTGTCGCAGATCGCGAGCTCGGCCACGGAGTGCGTGACCACCAGGACCGTACGGCCGTCGTCGGCGAGGCCGCGCAGCAGCTGCATGACGTCGCGGTCCATGCCCGGGTCGAGGCCGGAGGTCGGCTCGTCGAGGAAGATCAGCGACGGCTTGGTCAGCAGCTCCAGGGCCACGGAGACGCGCTTGCGCTGGCCACCGGAGAGGGAGGTGACCTTCTTCTCCTTGTGGATGTCCAGCTTGAGTTCGCCGAGGACCTCGTCGATGCGCTGCTGGCGCTCGGCCTCGGTGGTGTCGGCCGGGAAGCGGAGCTTGGCGGCGTACTTGAGGGCCTTCTTGACGGTCAGCTCCTTGTGCAGGATGTCGTCCTGCGGGACCAGACCGATGCGCTGGCGGAGCTCGGCGAACTGCTTGTACAGGTTGCGGTTGTCGTAGAGGACGTCGCCCTGGTTGGCGGGCCGGTAGCCGGTGAGTGCCTTGAGCAGGGTGGACTTGCCGGAGCCCGAGGGGCCGATGACCGCGACGAGCGACTTCTCCGGTACGCCGAAGGAGACGTCCTTGAGGATCTGCTTGCCGCCGTCGACGGTGACGGTGAGGTGGCGGGCCGAGAAAGAGACCTCGCCGGTGTCCACGAACTCTTCGAGGCGGTCGCCGACCAGGCGGAACGTCGAGTGACCGACGCCCACGATGTCGCTGGGGCCGAGCAGCGCGGTGCCGGACTTGGGGATCGGCTGACCGTTGACGTACGTGCCGTTGTGGCTGCCGAGGTCGCGGATCTGGAACCGGCCGTCGGGCGTCGCGGTGAACTCGGCGTGCAGGCGGGACACCTGGAGGTCGGAGACGACCAGCTCGTTCTCCAGCGCACGGCCGATCCGCATCACGCGGCCCATGGACACCTGGTGGAACGTCGTCGGGCTGCGGTCGCCGTACACCGGCGGAGTCCCCGCGGCACCGCCGGCCGGGCCGCCCTGCTGGTGCGGCACCTGCGCCTGGTGGGGCATCTGGGCCTGGTGGGGCGCCTGCTGCCACCCCTGGTGGGGCTGGCGGGGCTGGTGGGGCTGAGGTTGCTGGGGATTCGGGCTCTGCGCGTCCTGCGGCCGGTGCTGCTGGGGCGGCGTCTGGGCCGCCCGGCCGGGAGCGCCCTGCTGGTGCGGGGCCTGCTGGTGCGGGGCCTGCTGGTGCGGGGCCTGCTGGTGCGGGGCCTGCTGGTGCGGGGCCTGCTGCTGGGCCATCGCGCCCTGCCCGCTGGGCACGCCCGCGCCCGAGAGACTCAGCCGCGGGCCGTCGGTGGCATTGCCCAGGTGCACTGCCGAGCCGGGGCCGATCTCCATCTGGTGGATGCGCTGGCCCTGCACGTACGTGCCGTTGGTGCTTCCGTGGTCCTCGATGACCCAACTGCGGCCGCCCCAGCTGACGGTGGCATGCCGCCACGAGACCCTGGCGTCGTCGACCACCACATCACCCTGCGGATCACGTCCGAGGGTGTACGACCTGGACGGATCGAGCGTCCAGGACCTTCCATTCAATTCCAGTACGAGTTCCGGCACTCCGCGCCCCACTAGTTGTCCCCCGAGTTACCCCCGTCGCAGGGAGTCTAGGGATGCTGAACATCGTGAGGAACTATTTCAGGCCCGGCCCCCGATGAGAAAGCCGGGCTTGCGAAGTGCGTGTGCGGGCCGCCCGCCGCCCCGGGAAAAATGCTCCCGTAGAGGGGGAAGCACCCATGAGTCCGTACGGATCATGTGCGATACCGACAGCCCGGGACAGTCCGGCACGGATCGGAGCCCTGATGAGTGCGAGCGGCGGCGGTGGTCCTCGGGGCGGGTGGTCCGGCCGGTCCGGCCGGCGATGTCCCGGCGTCCGGCCCCGAGGGCGCGGAGGCGATGCCGACCGTCGACATCACGCCACTCGGAGTGAGGCCGGCCCGGGGGCCGGGGCCCGGGGCCTTCCCCCGCGTGTCCGGTCCTCGGGACAGGAGGTGAGGGCCGGGAGAGGGCCCGATACGGTAGAGACATCATGAGCGCATCTCAGCCCAGTCAGTCCACTGACGCTGCCCCCACCCTCCTCGTCAAGATCTTCGGGAAGGACCGCCCCGGGATCACCGCCGGGCTCTTCGACACGCTGGCCGCCTACTCCGTCGACGTCGTCGACATCGAGCAGGTCGTCACCCGTGGCCGTATCGTCCTGTGCGCCCTCGTCACCGAGCCGACCGTGAGCACCGCCGGTGAGCTGCGTGCCACCGTGCACAGCTGGGCCGACTCCCTCAAGCTCCAGGCCGAGATCATCTCGGGCACGGGCGACAACCGTCCGCGCGGCAGCGGGCGTTCCCACGTCACCGTGCTCGGGCACCCCCTGACCGCGGAGTCGACCGCCGCCATAGCGGCCACGATCACCGGGACCGGCGGCAACATCGACCGGGTCTTCCGGCTGGCCAAGTATCCGGTCACCGCGGTGGAGTTCGCCGTCTCCGGTACGGAGACCGAGCCCCTGCGCACCGCACTCGCGCTGGAGGCCGCGGAGCTCGGGATCGATGTGGCCGTGGTGTCGGCCGGGCTGCACCGGCGCGCCCAGCGCCTCGTCGTGATGGACGTGGACTCCACGCTCATCCAGGACGAGGTCATCGAGCTGTTCGCGGCGCACGCGGGCTGCGAGGACAAGGTCGCCGAGGTGACCGAGCGGGCGATGCGCGGCGAGCTGGACTTCGAGCAGTCGCTGCACGCGCGCGTCGCGCTGCTCGCCGGGCTCGACGCCGATGTCGTGGACAAGGTGCGGCAGGAAGTACGGCTCACGCCGGGCGCCCGCACCCTGATCCGTACGCTCAAGCGGCTCGGTTACCAAGTGGGCGTGGTGTCGGGCGGGTTCACCCAGGTCACCGATGACCTCAAGGAGCGGCTCGGGCTGGACTTCGCGTCCGCCAACACGCTGGAGATCGTGGACGGAAAGCTCACCGGCCGCGTCGTCGGCGAGGTCGTGGACCGTGCGGGCAAGGCCCGGCTGCTGCGCCGCTTCGCCGCCGAGGCGGGCGTACCGCTCGCGCAGACCGTGGCGGTCGGCGACGGCGCCAACGACCTCGACATGCTGAACGCGGCGGGCCTCGGTGTCGCCTTCAACGCCAAGCCCGTCGTACGCAAGGCGGCCGACACCGCCGTGAACGTGCCCTTCCTGGACACCGTGCTGTATCTGCTCGGCATCACGCGGGAAGAGGTCGAGGCCGCCGACGGCCTTGCGGAGTGAGCGGGCGAGCGGGCGAGTGGGCGGTGACGTGAAGGCCCCGGTGCGGACTGGTCCGCACCGGGGCCTCTGCTCGTACCGCTCGTACCGGGAAGGGCGTCGCGCTCAGTCGTGCGGGGCCCAGTAGTCCAGGAGCTTGCCCACGTCGTGCTCCACCGTCTTCCAGGAGCCGGTGAAGCCGATGATCGCGAACGACGCGGTCGGGAAGCCGCTCCTGCTCATGCGGGCCAGCGCGTCGCCCTCGCCGGAGCCCGCGAGGGCGTCGGCGGCCGCGTGCATACCGGGATTGTGTCCGACGACGAGGAGGTCGTTCACGTCGTCCGGGGTCTCGTTCAGGAGCGCGAGGATCTCGCCGAGGGTGGCCTCGTACAGCCGCTCCTCGTAGACGGTCTTGGGGCGCTGCGGCAGTTCCTGTACGGCCAGCTTCCAGGTCTCGCGGGTCCTGGTCGCGGTCGAGCACAGAGCCAGGTCGAAGGTGATGCCCGTGTCCGCCAGCCGGTGTCCGGCGACCGGGGCGTCCATGCGGCCCCGGTCGGCGAGCGGCCGATCATGGTCGGACACATCCGGCCAGTCGGCCTTCGCGTGCCGGAGTAGGACGATCCTGCGGGGTGTATCGACGCTCATGCATCCCAGCTTCGCATGAATCGTGCCACGGGGCGCAGAGTGTTGAAGGGCTCCCCCAGCACGGGTGAACGGGGTCCGGGCGGCTAGTGGGACAGGGTCTGCTGGATGCGCTCCACGAGGTGCGCGACCGCCGGATCGCCGGCCGCCGCGTGTGCCTGGCCGGGCCCGGCGATGAGGAGGAGCAGGACGGCGAAGGCGAGGGCGGGGAGGACGAGGGCCCACCAGGGGAGGCGGACGTCGACGCGGGAGGCCGGGGGGTGGGTCCGGGTGTGTGCGCGGGCCGCCATGGCCGCCTCCGTCGTGTCGTCCGGCTGATGTACGTCGAACCTACGGAGTGCGGGCGCACGAACCCATCCGGTGATCCACCCACTTCACCCTGACCCTGGCCCCCTAGGGGGTGGTGGGGACAACCCCACCGTCGGGCCCACCGTCGGGCCCGACGTCGGAGCTCACGGCGAGGCCAGGGACGCGATGATCGCGATGATCACCGTGATGCCGAGCATCGCGCCGAGCACGAGGAGCAGCTTCTTCTGGCCGTTCTGGGGGTGGGGGTCGAGTACAGGCATACGGCCAGTCTCGCACCCTTTGCGCGTCCGGATCCGGCCGGGTCAGCGGAGCTCTTCCTCGATGGTGCGGTTGCGGCCGGCCAGCGCGCCGACCACGATCTGCGGCACCATCAGGCCCGCCATCAGGGCGATCGGCAGGCCCCAGCTGCCGCTGTGCTGGTAGAGCACGCCGACCAGCAGCGGTCCGGGGATCGAGATCAGGTAACCGGTGCTCTGGGCGAAGGCGGAGAGGCGGACGACACCCGCGCCGCTCTTCGCCCGCATGCCGATCATGGTCAGGGCCAGCGGGAAGGCGCAGTTGGAGACGCCGAGCAGCAGGGCCCACGCCCAGGCTCCGGAGGCGGGGGCGAGGTAGAGGCCGGCGTAACCGAGGAGGCCGCAGAGGCCGAGGACGGCGACGATCGGGCCCTGGGTGCGCATGCGGGAGGCGACGCGGGGGATGACGAACGCGAGCGGGATGCCCATCGCCATGGTGACGGCGAGCAGCACACCGGCCGTGCCCGCGGAGACTCCCGCGTCGCGGAAGATCTGCGGCATCCAGCCCATGGTGATGTACGCGGCCGTGGCCTGGAGGCCGAAGAAGCAGGCGAGCGCCCATGCCGTACGGCTGCGGGTGATGCTCAGGGTGGGGGCGGGGGCGCCGCCGTGCTCCTGGGCGGCCGCCTGATCCTTGTGTTCCCCGGGCGCGCGGGTGCTGGGGTGGCGCGTGAGGAGGAGCCAGGGCAGTACGGCGACGGCGGCCAGGGAGCCCCACACCGCGAGGCCGGTCTGCCAACTGCCGCCCAGCGCCTGGGTCAGGGGAACGGTGGCGGCCGCGGCGAGCGCGGTGCCGAGCGCGAGGGCCATCGAGTACAGCCCGGTCATCTGGCCGACGCGGTCGGGGAACCAGCGCTTGACGATGACCGGCATCAGGATGTTGCTCAGCGCGATGCCCATGAGGGCGAGCGCGCTGGCCGCGAGGAATCCGGCGGTGGCGCCCAGATAGGGGCGGATCAGCAGGCCGGCCGCGATGGCCGCCATGCCCGCGCAGACGATCGCGCCGGGACCGAACCGGCGGGCGAGCCGCGGGGCGGTGAGGCCGAAGACCGCGAAGCACAGCGGCGGTACGGAGGTCAGGAGGCCCGCGACGCTGCCGCTCATGCCGAGTCCGGCGCGGACCTCTTCGAGGAGCGGGCCGAGGCTGGTGATGGCCGGGCGGAGGTTGAGCGCGGCGAGGACGAGTCCGAGGATCACGGTCCGGGTCACCCAGACCGGCCGCTTCCGCTGTTCTCTCGGTGCGGACGGTACGGAAACGGGGCTCTCCGCGGGATCGGCCGGTGCGGTGGGAGCGGCGGGAACAGTGGGGGCGGCGGGGCTCAGGGTCCTGGTCTCGTCGTCGGGCATGGAACCATCATAGAATCATGGGATGATTGGTTGTCCACTTCTCCGAACCCGTCCCCGGATCCCGCGCGAACGAGGAGCACCATGGCGTTGACCTCCCCCCGGCGTTCGGCCCTGGCCGACCAGGTGATCACCGAGCTGCGCAACCAGATCACCTCGGGCGAGTGGCCCGTGGGCTCGCGCATCCCGACCGAGCCCGAGCTGGTCGAACAGCTGGGAGTGGCCCGCAACACCGTCCGCGAGGCGGTGCGCGCGCTCGCGCACAACGGGCTGCTGGACATCCGGCAGGGTTCCGGTACGTACGTCGCCGCCACCAGCGAGCTGGCCGGCGTCATGCACCGCCGGTTCGCGGACGCCGACCCCCGCCACATCGCGGAGCTGCGCTCGACCCTGGAGTCCTCGGCGGCCCGGCTGGCCGCCGAGCGGCGGACCGAACGGGACGTACGGCAGCTGGACGCGGTGCTCGCGCGGCGCGAGGAGGCGTGGGCCTCGGGCGACGCGGAGCTCTTCGTCCGCGCGGACGCGACGCTGCATCTGGCCGTGGTCGCCGCCTCGCACAACGACGTACTCATCGGGCTCTACGCCGACCTCGGTGACCTGCTGCGCGACTGGCTGCGCGACGACGTGGGGCAGGAGCTGCGACCCGAGGACCACATGGACCACGGGCGGCTGATCGAGGCGATCCGCGCGCGGGACGCCCAGACGGCGGCCACCGAGGCGGCTGGGTACTCCTTCAAGTGCCTCGGGGACCGGGTGCGGTAGGGGCGTCGGCCCGGTAGGGGACGGCGGGTGCGGTAGGGGCAGGCGCGGTGGGCGGCTGGGCGGCTGGGCGGCTGGGCGGCTGGGCGGCTGGGCGGCTGGGCGGCTGGGCGGCTGGGCGGCTGGGGGAGGGTGCTACATCCGGTGGTGGCTGACCCAGGCCGCGCGGACTTCCTTCCAGCAGCGGTCGGTCAGCCGCACCGTCTGCGCCGGGCCCACCTCGACGGGGGCGCCGTCCGCGTCGAGGTCCCACCAGCGTTCGCACTCGGTGTGCAGGCGCACCAGGTCGGTCTCGGGATACGGGTTGTGGCAGTACGCCACGACACGGGAGCCCTCGACGGTCGTCCAGCAGGTGGAGCCGGAGAGCGCGGACACGGTCTCCTCCGGGGTCTGCCGCCCGGGGTCCGCCGCGCGCTCGGCGAGGGCGGGGGCAGCCAGTCCGGCCAGGGCGGCCAAGGACAGCACGCCGGCTGCCGCTCGACGGTTCGACGGGCGCACATGCGCCACCTCCTCCCCACAGAGCGCCGGGTACGTCCCGGTTTCCTCAGTCTGCGGGGAGTCGCCGGTCTTTTCGACTCGGGGCGGATCGGGGCGGATCGGGACGGGATCGCGCGCGGAGGGTTGACAGGTCAGATGGCCTGAATATGTTACATGCAACATGGAGCATGCCCGGCGCCGAGCCTTCTGGAGGACCCATGCAATGCGATCTTCTGCTGTCCGGCGGGCGGGTGGTGACCGTGGACGACGAGCGGTCCGTGTACGAGCCGGGATCGGTCGCCGTCACCGGCGACCGGATCGCCGCGGTCGGCCCGGCCGGTGAGATCGACGCCGCCTGGCAGGCGGCCCGTACCGTCGACTGCCGGGGCCGGGCCGTCGTCCCCGGCTTCGTCGACGGACACACCCACCTCTTCCAGGCGCTGGCCCGCGGCCTCGGCGAGGGGCTGTCCATCTGGCCCTGGCTCTGCGAGTTCATGTGGCCGTACTCCATCGCCGTCGACCCCGAGGACGCCCGGGTCGCGGCGACCCTGGGCGCGGTGGAGGCGCTGCGCTCGGGCATCACCACCGTGATCGACAACCACTACGCGCCGACCGACCCCGAGACCGTGCTCGCCGTCGCCCGCGCCGTCGAGTCGACGGGACTGCGCGGCGCCGTGGCCCGCGGGATGATCGGCCACCGGACGGCGGTCGCGGCCGCCCGCGGCCTGCCCGAAGCGCTCTTCCGGTACTCCGTCGAGGAGGAACTGGCCCTGACCCGGGAGTGCATGGAGCGCCGGCCGCCGCGGTCCACGGTGGAGATCTGGCCCGCGCCGCTCAATCTGAGTTACGTCGACCAGGACCTGGTCAGGGGCGCCGCGGAGCTCGCCGCCGAGTTCGGTACGCGGTGGCACACGCACTGCAGCGAGGGGGCGAAGGACCCGGCGAGCTACCTGGAGGCGTACGGCGTCAGGCCCGTCGAGTGGCTGGCCCGCGAGGGGCTGCTCGACGGACGTACGACGCTCGCGCACGCCGTCTGGCTGGACGAGGCCGAGGTCAAGCACATCGGCGAGCGCCGGGCCGGGGTCTGTCACAATCCGGCGTCCAACGCGTACTTGGCGTCGGGTGTGATGCGGCTGCGCGAGTTGCGGGATGCGGGCGCGGTGGTGGCGCTGGGCACCGACGGGCCGAGCGCGGGCCACCGCCAGGACATGTTCGAGGTGATGAAGCAGACGCTCTTCGGGCAGCGTCAGCACACCCTGGACCCGGCGGCCGCGCGCTGCGAGGAGGCGCTGGAACTGGCCACCCGCGAGGGCGGCCGCTACGCCGGCACCGGAGCCGGCCGGATCGGTGCCGGGGCCCCGGCGGACCTCGCCGTCGTCGCGCTGGACCGTCCGCATCTGCGGCCGCTGCACCGCACGGTCGCCGCGCTCGTGTACTCGGCGCGCGGCTCCGACGTGGAGATGACGGTCGTCGGCGGCCGGGTCGTCTTCGAGGACGGCCGGTGCGTGCTGGTCGACGAGGAGGCACTGCTCGACGAGGCGCAGGAGCGGGCCGAACGGCTGGTCGCGCGGGCCGGTTTCGAAGCGCTGGCCCTCCCCTGGAACCACTGACCGCAGCCACTGACCGGAACGGGAACCACCGAACCGCCCCCGCCTCACCCCGGCTGCCCGTCCGCGGCCCCGTACGTGCGCACACAGGAGCCCCCGCCGTCCGGCGGGTGGAGGGAGAACGCACATGTCCCGCAAGGAAGTTCAGGACGGTACGGACGGCAAACGCCGCGGCGGACGGGAGGACGATCCCGTCGAGGCGGTGCCTTCTGCCTGGCGGCTCGCCGTGTACGGGCTCCAGCACGTGCTCGCCTTCTACGCCGGCGCCGTGGTCATGCCCCTGCTGGTGGCCGAGGGCATCGGCCTGAGCGGTGACGACATCGGACTGCTCGTCAACGCCTCGCTGCTGACCTGCGGTCTCGCCACCCTGCTCCAGTCCGTCGGACTGCCCGGGGTGGGGATCAAGCTGCCTGTCGTGCAGGGTACGTCGACGACCGCCGTCCCCTCGCTCGTCTCCGTGGGGCTGGCGGCGGGCGGGGCGCAGGCCGGGCTGCCGACGGTCCTCGGCGCGGTGATCGCGGCGGGTCTCGCGCTGTTCGTCATCGCGCCCGTTTTCAGCAGGCTGGTGCGCTTCTTCCCGCCGCTGGTCACCGGCACGATCGTGACGATCGTCGGGATCACCCTGCTGGCGGTGGCGGCCCGCCAGGTGGGCGGCGGGGACCCGAGCCAGGAGACCTTCGGCTCCCCCGCCCAGCTGGGGCTCGCCGCCGTGACGCTGGTCGTGATCCTGCTGCTGCACAAGTTCTCCCGGGGCTTCCTGGCCACTGTCGCGGTACTGGCCGGACTGTTCGTCGGGACCGTCGTGGCGGCCCTCGCGGGGAAGACCGACTTCTCGGGGATCGGCGACGCCTCGTGGGTGGGCATGGCGGCTCCGCTGCACTACGGAACGCCGCGCTTCGAAGTGATCGCGGTGCTCTCGGTCTTCATGGTGATGGTCATCATCGCGGTCGAGTCCATCGGGCAGTTCTTCGCGGTCGGCCAGATCGTCGGCCGTGAGGTGGACGGCCGGCAGGTCACCCGGGCGCTGCGCGCGGACGGGCTCGCCACGGCGGTGGCCGGCGTGTTCAACTCCTTTCCCAGCACGGTGTATTCGCAGAACATCGGGCTGATCCGGCTGACCCGGGTGAAGAGCCGCTGGATCGTCGCCTCGTCCGGCGTGATCATGCTGGTGCTGGGTCTGGTGCCCAAGGTGGGCGCGGTGGTCGCTTCCATGCCGGCCTCGGTGCTGGGCGGCGCGACCATCGTGCTGTTCTCCACGATCGCGGTGGTCGGCGTGCAGATCCTGGTCCAGGCGGACCTCACCGACCAGCGGAACACGATCGTCGTCGCGGCGAGCATGGGCATCGGCTTCCTGCCCACCGCGTTTCCGCAGTTCGCCGAGCAGATGCCGAACCGGCAACTGCATGCGCTGTTCGAAAGCGGCATCATCCTCGGCACCGTCACCGCGGTGCTGCTCAACGTCTTCTTCCACCATCTGCGGCTGCCGGGGCGGTGGAAGAAGGCTGCACGACCCGTTGACCCGCCGAAATATTACATGCAACATGAAGACCACGCGAAGGACACGGCGTGAGAGGGAGCGGGGCAGGCATGGTGACAGAGAGCGCGGCGAGTGCGGTGGGCGCGGCAGGCGCGGCAGGCGCGGAGAGCGCGGTGAACCCGATCGCGGCAGGCAGCCTGCTGGCGGACCGGGCGTACGAAGAGCTCAAGAGCGCCGTACTGGCCAACCGGCTGCGGCCCGGCGACGCCCTGTCCGTGCCGGCGCTCGCCACCGGGATGGGCATCAGCCGCAGTCCCGTCAGGGAGGCCGTGCAGCGGCTCATCCACGACGGCCTCGCCTCCCATGTCCCGCACCGGGGCGCGGTCGTCTCCACCGTCGACGTCGAGGACGTACGCCAGCTGTACGCCGTGCGCGAGGTGATGGAGGGGCTGGCCGCCCGGCTCGCCACCGAGCGGCTCGACGCCACGGGCGTCGCCGAGCTGCGCGAGCTCCTCGAGCAGCACGAGCGGGTGGTGGCCTCGGACTTCGAGGAACAGGCCCACATCGAGATGGACATGGCGTACCACCGCCTCATCCGCGAGGTGGCCGGCAACCCCCACCTGACCGCCGCCCTCGACACCATCCAGGGCAAGGCCCATCTGGCGCTGCACTCCCTGTGGCGCAGTCCCGAGGCGCCGCGCCTGGCCGTCCAGGAGCACCGCCGGATCTTCGAGGCGATGACCTCGGGCGATCCGGACGCCGCCGAGCACGCCGCCCGCGAGCACATCAGGCGGCTGCGGATCCGGCTGTCCCAGGCCGTGGCGAACGGCCCCGACCCCCGGGGCGCGTCGGCCGGAGTCCGTCCGGTCGGCTAGCACGGCGCGCCATCACGTACGTCGCACAACCCCCCGCCCAGTGGAAGGGAAGTGATCGATCGTGAGCACCGCCACCGGCACCACCGGCACCGCCGCCGGCACCGGCACCGGCATCCGGCAGGGGGTGGGCGAGAGCGCCCTGCGGCCCGACGGCCGGCTGAAGGTCGAGGGGGCCTTCGCCTACTCCTCCGACCTGCACCACGAGGGCATGGTCTGGGGCGCGACGCTGCGCAGCCCGCACCCGTCGGCCCGGATCGTCACGCTGGACGCGAGCCGGGCGCGCGCACTGCCCGGCGTGGTGGCGGTTCTCACGCACGAGGACGTACCGGGAGAGCCGCTGTACGGCATGAAGGTCGCCGACCAGCCCGTCCTCGCCGCCGGCCGCGTCCGTTACCAGGGCGAGCCGGTCGCCCTGGTGGCCGCCGACCACCCCGAGACCGCCCGCCGCGCGCTGCGCCTCATCGAGGTGGAGTACGCCGGACTGCCCGCCCTCACCGATCCCGAGGACGCGGTGCGGGGCCTGGGCCCGCTGGTGCACGAACGGCGGGCCGACGGGAAGAGCGGCAACGTCGTACGTCATGTCCGCATCCGGCACGGCGACATGGACGAGGCACGGCGCCTCGCCGAGGTGGTCGTGTCCGGTGTGTACGAGGTCGGCATGCAGGACCAGGCGTTCCTGGGCCCCGAGTCGGGGCTCGCGGTACCCGCCGACGACGGCGGGGTGGACGTGTACGTCTCCACCCAGTGGATCCACGACGACCAGCGCCAGATCTGCTCGGCGCTCGGACTGCCGCCGGAGAAGGTGCGGCTGACGCTCTCGGGGGTCGGCGGGGCCTTCGGCGGGCGCGAGGACGTGTCCGTGCAGATCCACGCGGCGCTGCTCGCGCTGCGCACCGGGCGGCCGGTGAAGATGAGCTACCACCGCGAGGAGTCCTTCTTCGGGCACGTGCACCGGCACCCGGCGAAGATGTGGTTCGAGCACGGGGCGACGCGGGACGGGAAGCTCGTCCACGTCAGGGCGCGGCTGCTGTTCGACGGCGGCGCGTACACCTCCACCTCGCAGGTCGTCATCGCCAACGGCTCGTACTTCGCGGCGGGCGCCTACGACGTGCCGCACGTCGAGATCGACGGCTTCTCCGTCTTCACCCACAACCCGCCGTGCGGGGCGATGCGCGGCTTCGGCGCCGTGCAGTCGTGCTACGGCGTCGAGTCCAACCTCGACAAACTGGCGCGGGCCCTGGGGATCGAACCGGTGGAGCTGCGCATCCGCAACGCCATGACGACCGGGACCGTACTGCCGACGGGCCAGGCGGTGGACGGCCCGGCGCCCGCGGCAGAGCTGCTGGAGCGGCTGCGGGACCGCCCGTTGCCGGCCGCCGGTGCCGGTGCCTTCGCGCTGCCCGGCGGGCTCAGCAACACCACGCGCGGCGAAGGCGTCCGGCGCGGCGTCGGTTACGCGATCGGGGTCAAGGCGATCGGGTTCTCGGGCGGGGTCGACGACCGGTCGGTGGCGCGGGTGCGGCTGTCGCTGGCGGGCGGCGAGCCCGTCGCCGAGATCCACACCTCGGCCGCCGAGTGCGGCCAGGGCATCGTCACCGTCCAGGCCCAGATCGCCCGTACCGAGCTGGGGGTGGACCGGGTGGTGGTGCTGCCGGCCGATACGCGGGTCGGGGACGCGGGGTCGGCGTCCGCGTCCCGGATCACCTGGATGAGCGGCGGGGCGGTGCGGGGCGCGTGTCTGGCCGTACGGGAGAAGCTGGCGGGGCGGGGGGACGGGCCGCTGGTGGAGCTGCTCGCCGAGGGGCCGGTGGAGGTGGAGTACGAGTACGGCCACCGGCGTACGTACCCGGTCGACCCGGAGCGCGGGCAGGGTGACGCGCACATCGCCTTCGCGTTCGCCGCGCACCGGGCGGTCGTGGAGGTCGACACCGACCTCGGGCTGGTGAAGGTGGTCGAGCTGGCCACCGCGCAGGACGTCGGCAAGGCGATGAACCCGCTGGCGGTGGAGGGGCAGATCGAGGGCGGCAGTGCGCAGGGGCTGGGACTGGCGCTGATGGAGGAACTGCACGTCAAGGACGGGAAGGTGCTCAATCCGTCCTTCACCGACTACCTGATCCCCACCATCGCGGACATGCCGTCCGTGCCCATCGACCTTCTCGAACTGCCGCACCCCGACTCGCCGTACGGCCTGAACGGGGTGGGCGAGCCGCCGACCCTGTCCTCCACACCGGCCATCGCCAACGCGCTGCGTGACGCGACGGGCCGCGAACTGGCCAGGGTGCCGGTGCGGCCGGACGACTTCATCGGCTCAGGCGACTCCACCGGACCCACCGGCCCCACCGACGGCGAAGGGAGGTGATGCGGGCCCGCCCCCGGGTCCCCCGACGGTTCGGCATCGCAACCGGAACCAACAGGGAAAGGAACAGACCTTGATCATCGACACTCACATGCACCCGACGAACGTCGTGGACCAGGCGTGGAGGCACGACGGCGAACCGTTCACCGGTGAGCGGACGCTGGCCATGATGGACGGCCCGTACATGATCAACGGCAAGCCGCGCCGGATCGACTACGGCTGCATCATGCCCCCGCCCGGCAACAGCGTCTGGCAGGACGGGATGCGGGGCGGTCGCGAGGGCATCCGCGACTACATGGCGTACATCACCGAGCTGGTGACGACGTACCCGGACCGCTTCATCGGGAACTTCATGTACAACCCGCGCTTCGGGCCCGAGAACGGCGCGAAGGAGCTGGAGTTCCACATCAAGGAATACGGCTACAAGATGCTCAAGCTGCATGCCAACATGCACGCGTACCGGCCGGACCGGGCGCTGGACTGGCTGCGGCCGGTGCTCAGGGTGTGCGACGAGCTGGGTGTGCTGGTGCTGATCCACACGGGGGACGGGCCGTACTCGATCCCGACGCAGTTCTACCCGATCATCCGGGAGTTCCGGAACGTCAACTTCATCCTGGGGCACTTCGGGGTGCAGACCGGCGGCGTGTACTGCTTCGAGGCGCTCTACATGATCCTGGACTCGCCCAATGTGTACGGCGAGTCGGGCTGGCTGCTCCAGTCGCGGATCGTGGAGTTCGCGCAGCAGATGGAGAAGCACCAGCTGGTGTTCGGCACCGACTCCCCGCCGAACGAGCCGGGGATGTGGGCGCGGGAGCTGGAGGTGCTGTGCGGGCCGCCGCCGCAGGGGATGAACCTCAGCGAGGAGCACCTCGAGGGGTACCTCGGGAACAACGTGGCGAAGCTGCTGGGGCTCGAGCCGACGCCGCCGCCGCGCAACCAGGAGGAGGCGCAGCTGCGCCTGAAGGACACGTACGCGTCCCTGGACTCGGCTCCTTCGCGGGCGTAGCCCGCCGCCGGCCCCGCGGGGGGTTTTCCCCCGCCCGGCCCTTCCCACGACCGGGGCTCCGCCCCGGGCCCCGGCCCTCGAGCGCCGGACGGGCTGACTTCTCAAGCCAGTCCGGCGCTCGAGGGATTGAGGACACGGAGACCTTCATGCAGCGCATCGGTCATCTCACCCCCTCCACCTCCCTCGGTGTCGAACGCTGGGCCGCCCAGATCTGCAAGCCCGTAGCCATCGAGACCGCCCAGCCCGTCGCCCGCGCCGCACTCCCCGAAGTCATGAGCGGCCCCGCGATCGCGCCCTCCCAATCCGCCGAACTGACCCGCTCGGCGCAGCTGTTGTCCGACGCCGGCGTCGACGCCGTCGTCTGGGGCGGCAGCTCCACCGACCTGCACGGCGCCGCGCACGCCCGGGCCGTGGCGCGCTGGATCGAGGAAGTGACGGGCGTACGCGCGTCCACGGTCACCCTGAGCCAGCTCGACCTGCTCGCGCGCCGCGACATCGTCTCGGTGGCGCTGGTCGCGCCCGGCTGCGAGCAGACCGCGGGCCGTGTCGCGGACACGTACCTGGCGGCCGGTTTCAAGATCGCTTCGGTGACCGCGCTCGGTCTGGCCACCCCGCGCGACGCCGCCGAACTGCCGGTCTCACGGGTACGCCGCCTCCTCCTCGACGCCGACTCCCCCGACGCGCAGTGCGTGGTGGTGGCGGGGACGGAACTGCCGGTGGCGCCCGTCGCGGCGCTGGTGGAACGGGAGCTGGGGAAGCCGGTGTACGACGGGGCGCGGGTGGCGATCCGTACCGGGCTGGAGCTGCTGGGGCTGACAGTCGGCGCACCGGAGTGGGGCGAGATGTTCGGCGTACGCCAGCACGCCGGGATCTGCTGTGACCACTGAGATGTCCCCGTCCCGGCCCCAGCCCTGTCCCCAGTCGCAGGCCCAGTCCCAGTCGCAGGCCCAGTCCCAGTCCCAGTCCCAGGACCTGAGGGTCTTCCTCGCGGAGTACGCCGCCCGCCACCCCGCCGACGTGCTGACCCTCGACGCGAAGATGGACGGCGAGGACGTGGCGGCCCTGGCCGTGGAGCTGGCGGCGCGCGGCCGGGACGAGATGCTGGTGTGCCGGAACATCAACGGGCTCGGCACCACCCTCGTCACCAACGTCTTCGCGTCGCGCCGGCGGATCGCCCGGCTGCTCGGCACCGGACCGGCCGGTCTGCACCGCGCGTACCAGCGGGCGTCCGCGCGCCGCCGCGCGCCGCGCGCCGTCACGGACGGACCGGTGCTGGAGGTGGTGGAGTCCGGCGCGGCCGTGGACCTCACCGCGCTCCCCCTCATCCAGCACTTCGCGTCGGACCGGGCGCCGTACATCACCAGCGGCATCATCACGGTGGAGGCCCCGTCGTACGCCGCCGGCGCCGGCCGCTCGGGCAACCTCAGCTACCACCGCTCGCTGGTGCACAGCCGCACCGAACTGGCCACCAGCCTGCACTCGCGCGGCCACCTGTGGCAGCTGCTGCGCCTCGCCGAGGAGCACGGGGAGCCGCTGCCGGTGGCCATGGTGGTGGGCGCGCACCCGCTCTTCATGCTGGCCGCCTCCGCCCGGGCCGGCGCGGACACCGACGAGCGGACCGTCGCGGGCGGGCTGTTCGGGGCGCCGCTCGACGTCGTACGCACACCGGTGTACGGGATCGGGGTGCCGGCCAGTGCCGAGATCGTCCTGGAGGGGGTGATCGACCCGGCGCGCAGGGCCGAGGAGGGGCCGTTCGGGGAGTTCTCCGGCTACTCCTCCGACCGCTCCACGAACAACGTCCTCACCGTGGAGACGGTCCTGCGCCGACGGGACGCGATCCTCCTGGACGTCGTCGGCGGCAACACCGCCGAGCACCTCAACCTGGCCCGCGTACCGCGCGAGTCGGAGATGGCCCGGAAGCTGATGGACCGCTTCCCGGAGGTCGCGGCGCTCCACTACCCCACCTCGGGCACCCACTTCCACGCGTACGTGGCGATGCGCGCGAGCCGGCCGGGGCAGGCCCGGCAGATCATGCTCGGGCTGCTCGGCTGGGACCCGTACCTCAAGACGGTCGTCGCCGTCGACGAGGACATCGACGTCACGCGGGACTCCGAGGTCCTGTGGGCGATGGCCACCCACCTCCAGCCGCACCGCGACGTGTTCATGGCCGACGGCCTGCCCGGCAGCCCCCTCGACCCGTCTTCGACGGCGGACGGCACGACGTCCCGGATGGCGCTCGACGCGACCCGGGGCCCGGACTTCGACGGCGTACGCATCCGGATCGACCCGGAGCGCACGGAGGCCGCGCGCCGTCTGCTGGACGGTCGCGCGGCTTCGTGAGAGCCGGCCGGGGTGACGCGTGACCGCGGTTACGCGCCGATCGCGTGCAGGCCGCCGTCGACGTGGATGATCTCGCCCGTCGTCATCGGGAACCAGTCGGAGAGCAGCGCGACGACGCCGCGGCCGGCCGGCTCCGGGTCGGACATGTCCCACTTCAGCGGGGAGCGGTTGTCCCAGACGCCCGCCAGCTCCGAGAAGCCGGGGATGGACTTGGCGGCCATGGAGGCGAGCGGTCCGGCGGAGATGAGGTTGCACCGGATGTTGTCCGGGCCCAGGTCGCGGGCGAGGTAGCGGGAGGTGGCCTCCAGCGCGGCCTTGGCCGGGCCCATCCAGTCGTACTGCGGCCAGGCGAACTGGGCGTCGAAGGTGAGGCCGACGACCGAGCTGCCGCTGCCCATCAGGGGGCGGCAGGCCATGGTGAGCGACTTCAGCGAGAACGCCGAGACGTGCATCGCGGTGGCGACGGACTCGAAGGGCGTGTTGAGGAAGTTGCCGCCGAGCGCGTCCTGCGGGGCGAAGCCGATGGAGTGCACGACGCCGTCGAGGCCGCCGAGTTCCGCACGGACCAGGCCTTCGAGCCGGTCGAGGTGCTCGGTGTTGGTCACGTCCAGCTCGATGACCTTGGCCGGCTTCGGCAGCTTCTTCGCGATGCGCTCGGTCAGCGTGGGACGGGGGAAGGCGGTCAGGATGACTTCGGCACCCTGTTCCTGGGCCACCTTGGCGGTGTGGAAGGCGATGGAGGACTCCATCAGCACACCCGTGACGAGGATGCGCTTGCCGTCGAGGATTCCACTCATGTGATCAGTGACCCATGCCCAATCCGCCGTCAACCGGGATGACGGCTCCAGTGATGTACGACGCGGCGTCGGAGGCGAGGAAGCTCACCGTGGCGGCGATCTCCTCCGGCTGCGCGTAGCGGCCGAGCGGCACCTGGGCGACGATGCCCTGGCGCTGCTCGTCGCTGAGCGCCTGGGTCATGTCGGTGTCGACAAACCCGGGCGCGACGACGTTGAAGGTGATGTTGCGCGAGCCCAGCTCACGGGCGAGGGAACGCGCGAATCCGACCAGACCGGCCTTGGAGGCGGCGTAGTTCGCCTGCCCCGCCGACCCGAGGAGCCCGACGACCGAGGAGATCAGCACGACCCTCCCCTTCTTGGCGCGCAGCATGCCGCGGTTGGCGCGCTTGACGACCCGGAAGGTGCCGGTGAGGTTGGTGTCGAGTACGGACGTGAAGTCCTCCTCGGACATCCGCATGAGGAGCTGGTCCCTGGTGACGCCGGCGTTGGCCACCAGCACCTCCACCGGACCGTGCTTCTCCTCGATTTCCTTGTAGGCCTGCTCCACCTGCTCGGTGTCGGTGATGTCGCACCTGACGGCGAGGCAGCCGAGTTCGGCGAGGGCGGCCGGCGGTTCGCCGGAGCGGTACGTGAACGCGACCTTGTCGCCGGCTTCGGCGAAAGCGCGGGCGATGGCGAGGCCGATGCCCCGGTTTCCTCCGGTGACGAGAACCGAGCGGCTCAACGGATCACCCTTTCGATAGCGGTCTGGTACCGACCGAAACTATCGGTACCGGACCGCTTACGGGGAATCGGGGCCTGACAGCACCACGGAGAAGTCACTGTCGGGTCCCTACAGAAAGCGGTGGGCAACAGGTGGCCGGGCGCGACATGATTTGCGGACCGGTCCCGACGACAGGAGTCTCTGTGCCTCATTCCATCGACGAAGCGTTCACGGCGCTGCCGCTGCGCGCGCTCGCCGACGCGGCGCTCGCGCGCGCCCGCGCGCTGGGTTCCGACCATGCCGATTTCCGCTTCGAGCGGGTGCGCAGCGCGTCCTGGCGGCTGCGCGACGCCAAGCCGTCGGGCTCCTCCGACACCACGGACCTCGGGTACGCGGTACGGGTGGTGCACGGCGGCAGCTGGGGTTTCGCGTCCGGGGTGGACCTGAGCATGGACGCCGCCGCGCGGGTCGCGGGCCAGGCGGTGGCGATGGCGAAGCTGTCGGCGAAGGTGATCAAGGCCGCCGGGTCCGACGAGAGAGTGGAGCTGGCGGACGAGCCGGTGCACGCGGACCGGACGTGGGTCTCGTCGTACGACATCAATCCGTTCGACGTGGCCGACGGGGAGAAGTCGGGGCTGCTCGCCGACTGGAGCGCCCGGCTGCTGGCGGCCGACGGCGTCGCGCACGTGGACGCCTCGCTGCTGACCGTGCAGGAGAACAAGTTCTACGCGGACACGGCGGGCACCGTCACCACGCAGCAGCGGGTGCGGCTGCACCCGCAGCTGACCGCGGTCGCGGTGGACGCGACGACCGGCGAGTTCGACTCGATGCGGACAATCGCGCCGCCGGTCGGGCGCGGCTGGGAGTACCTGCTGGGGACCGGCTGGGACTGGGACGCCGAGCTGGCGGAGATCCCGTCGCTGCTCGCCGAGAAGATGCGCGCGCCGAGCGTCGAGGCGGGCACGTACGACCTGGTGGTGGACCCCTCGAACCTGTGGCTGACCATCCACGAGTCGATCGGGCACGCGACCGAGCTGGACCGGGCGCTGGGCTACGAGGCGGCGTACGCCGGGACCTCCTTCGCCACCTTCGACCGGCTCGGGAAGCTGGCGTACGGCTCGCCGGTCATGAACGTGACGGGTGACAGGACCGCCGAGCACGGGCTGGCGACCGTCGGTTACGACGACGAGGGCGTCGAGGCGCAGTCCTGGGACCTGATCAAGGACGGGACGCTCACCGGCTACCAGCTGGACCGGCGCATCGCGAAGCTGACGGGCCTGGGGCGGTCGAACGGCTGCGCCTACGCCGACTCCCCCGCCCATGTGCCGGTGCAGCGCATGGCGAACGTGTCGCTCCGGCCGGACCCGGGGGGCCTTTCGACCGAGGATCTGGTCGGGGGCGTCGAGCGCGGCATCTACGTCGTCGGCGACCGGTCCTGGTCGATCGACATGCAGCGCTACAACTTCCAGTTCACCGGGCAGCGCTTCTTCCGGATCGAGAACGGCCGGCTCGCGGGCCAGCTGCGCGACGTGGCGTACCAGGCGACGACCACCGACTTCTGGGGCTCGATGGAGAAGGTCGGCGGCCCGCAGACGTACGTGCTCGGCGGTGCCTTCAACTGCGGCAAGGCCCAGCCGGGCCAGGTCGCGGCCGTCTCGCACGGCTGCCCCTCGGCCCTGTTCCGCGGCGTCACCATCTTGAACACCACGCAGGAGGCCGGCCGATGAGCCGCACAGTCAAGCCGTACGAGACCGTCGAGCGGGCTCTGGAGCTGTCCACGGCCGACGGCTGCGTGGTCATCGCCGACGAGGACTCCTCCGCCAATCTGCGCTGGGCGGGCAACGCGCTCACCACGAACGGCGTCACGCGCGGGCGCACCCTCACCGTGATCGCGACCGTCGACGGGGCACGGGGGACGGCGGCCGGTGTGGTGTCGCGGTCGGCCGTCACCGCCGACGAGCTGGAACCGCTGGTACGGGCCGCCGAGGCCGCCGCGCGCGCCGCCGGCCCCGCCGAGGACGCCCAGCCGCTGGTCTCCGGGGTGCCCGCCTCCCCCGACTTCACGGACGCGCCCGCCGAGACCTCGTCCGGTGTCTTCACCGACTTCGCGCCCGCCCTCGGCGAGGCCTTCGCCCGCGCCCGGGCCGGCGGCCGTGAGCTGTACGGCTTCGCGAACCACGAGATGACCTCCACCTACCTCGGTACGTCGACGGGTCTGCGCCTGCGTCACGACCAGCCCAACGGCACGCTGGAGATCAACGCCAAGTCGCCGGACCGTACCCGTTCGGCCTGGGCCGGGTACTCCACGCGGGACTTCACGGACGTGGATCCGGCCGCCGTCGACGCCGAACTGGCCAAGCGCCTCGGCTGGGCCGAGCGCCGGATCGACCTCCCGGCCGGGCGGTACGAGACGCTGCTGCCGCCGACCGCCGTCGCCGACCTGCTGATCTACCAGCTGTGGTCCGCGGCGGCCAGGGACGCCGCGGAGGGCCGCACGGTGTTCAGCAGGCCGGGCGGGGGGACCAGGGTCGGCGAGACGCTGTCCGAGCTGCCCCTGACACTGCGCAGCGACCCGAACGCGCCGGGCCTGGAGTCGGCGCCCTTCGTCGTCGCGCACACCTCCGGGGACGACTCGTCGGTCTTCGACAACGGGCTGCCGCTGACCGCCACGGACTGGATGCGGGACGGGCGGCTGGAGCACCTGGTCACCACCCGGCACAGCGCGGGACTGACCGGGCTGCCGGTGGCCCCGGCGATCGGCAACCTGATCCTGGACGGCGGGGGCGGGCGCTCCCTGGAGGAGATGGTCGCGGACACCGAGCGCGGCCTGCTGCTCACCTGCCTCTGGTACATCCGCGAGGTCGACCCGGCGACGCTGCTGCTGACCGGGCTGACCCGGGACGGTGTCTATCTCGTCGAGAACGGGGAGGTGACGGGCGAGGTGAACAACTTCCGGTTCAACGAGTCGCCGGTCGGCCTGCTGTCGCGGGCCGCCGAGGCCGGGCGCAGCGAGAAGACGCTGCCGCGCGAGTGGGGCGACTGGTTCACCCGGGCCGCGATGCCGTCGCTGCGCGTCCCGGACTTCAACATGAGTTCGGTCAGCCAGGGCGTGTGACGCCCATACACTGGCCGGAAACGATCCGCATCGACACCGATGAAGCGTCGAAACCAGTCGAAGCACATCCGAGGAGAGACAAGACCGTGACGGACATCGTCGACGACCTGAAGTGGCGCGGGCTGTTCGCCCAGTCCACTGACGAGGACGCACTGCGCAAGGCGCTCGCGGACGGTCCGGTCACCTTCTATTGCGGCTTCGACCCGACGGCGGCGAGCCTGCACGTGGGGCACCTCGTGCAGGTCCTCACCGTCCGCAGGCTCCAGCAGGCCGGGCACCGGCCGATCGCCCTGGTGGGCGGGGCCACCGGCCAGATCGGTGACCCGCGGCCGACCGCCGAGCGCACGCTGAACGATCCGGAGACGGTCGCGGCCTGGGTGACGCGACTGCGCGCCCAGATCGAGCCCTTCCTGTCCTTCGAGGGCCCGAACGCGGCCACCATGGTCAACAACCTGGACTGGACCGCGGGGATGTCCGCGATCGAGTTCCTGCGGGACATCGGCAAGCACTTCCGGGTGAGCAAGATGCTCGCCAAGGACTCGGTGGCCCGGCGGCTGGAGTCCGACCAGGGGATCAGCTACACGGAGTTCAGCTACCAGCTGCTCCAGGGCATGGACTTCCTGGAGCTCTACCGGCGCCACGGCTGCACGCTCCAGCAGGGCGGCAGCGACCAGTGGGGCAACCTCACGGCGGGTCTCGACCTGATCCACCGCCTGGAGCCGGGCGCCGAGGTGCACGCGCTGGCGACGCCGCTGATGGTCAAGGCGGACGGGACGAAGTTCGGCAAGTCCGAGAGCGGGGCCGTCTGGCTCGACCCGGAGATGACGACGCCGTACGCGTTCTACCAGTTCTGGCTGAACGTGGACGACCGGGACGTCTCGCCGTACCTGCGCATCCTCAGCTTCAGGAGCCGCGAGGAGCTGGAGGAGCTGGAGAAGCTCACCGAGGAGCGTCCGCAGGCCCGTGCCGCCCAGCGTGCGCTGGCCGAGGAGCTGACGACGCTGGTGCACGGCGAGGAGCAGTGCGCGGCGGTCGTCGCGGCGTCGAAGGCGCTGTTCGGCCAGGGCGAGCTCACCGGGCTCGACGAGGCCACGCTGGGCGCGTCCCTGTCCGAGCTGCCGCACGCCAAGGTCGCCGGGCTCGGATCCGTCGTGGACCTGTTCGTGGAGGTGGGACTGGCGCCGAGCAAGTCGGCGGCCCGCCGCACGGTCAAGGAGGGCGGGGCCTACGTGAACAACGTCAAGGTCGCCGACGAGGACGCCGTACCGGCGGTCGAGGACCTGCTGCACGGCCGCTGGCTCGTGCTGCGGCGCGGCAAGAAGAACCTGGCGGCGATCGAGGTCGCGGCCGGCTGAGTCACTTGCGCGGCGGGAAGCGGCCGGGAGCGTGGTTCCACGCTCCCGGCCGCTTCTCCGTGCGCGCGTCCGCGCACCGTGCTCAGGTCCGCTGTTTCTTGCCCTTCATCGATGCCCAGAGCATGTCGCCGAGTCCGACGATCACCACGGCGCCGATCAGCTGGAGCAGGTGCCGGATCCAGTCGACCCCCTTGGTGTCCTCGACGCCGATCCCCGCCGCGACAGCGTTGCCGACGATGCTGCCGAGGATTCCGAAAATTACCGTCAACCACAGCGGGATCTGCTGCTTGCCCGGGATGATCGCTTTGGCGAGCAGACCCAGGACCAGACCCACGATGATCGCCCACAACCAACTCATGTCGCCTCCTCGTGCGGCGCGGTGTGCGCATGTCCGCCCAGTTTCGGACAACCGCCCGTACGGCGCATGTCGGACAGGTCCATACGTGGCCCGTCGGTGGCCGGGTGTCCGGGCCGGGCACGCCCCGCTCTCGAAGGCGGCGGAGTACCGGCGTACCGTGGAGGGGTCCGGTCAGGGAGCGACCGGCGCGGAACCGGGTGGTGGAACGTGATGCGGAAGCACAACAGCGCCGAGGTCTTCCGGATCACCGGTGCCCGGCAGGGACTGACCGACGACGTGCGAGGCCGGCAGCGTCGTTACGTCATTTCGATGCTGGTGCGGACCGTCGCGGTGATCCTGGCCGCGACCTTGTGGAACGTGGAGCGGCACGTCGCGGTCGTGGCCCTGGCACTGGGTCTCCTCCTCCCGTACATCGCCGTGGTCATCGCCAACGGGGGCCGGGAGAACGCCTCGTCCCTGCCCTCGGTCCACCTGCCGACACCCGTACGGCCGGCCCTGGAGGCCCGTCCCGAACCGGCCGACGCGGAACCCGGGCCGGCCGACGCGGAACCCGCACCGGAAGCGGCGGACCAGGCCCGCGAGCAGGAGCGGCACGGCCGGAGCTGATCCCGGGCGGCTCTCAAAGCTCAATAAAAGCTCAGATCAATCATGAAGTTCCGGTGCACCGCACCCTGGGTCGCGTGACATACTTCGTAGGCGCTCCGCATCCCCCGTCGGAGCGACGGACCGACGCCGGGCAGCTCCCCCCGTGGCTGCTCGGCGTCGTTTTTTTGACCTAGGGTTGAGTGCGTGAACTCCCCTGATCCCTTTCTTTTCCCCGGTTCGGCAGACGTCGGCGCCACCGTCTGCTCCGCCAAGGGCTGCCGCTCCGCCGCCGTATGGGTGCTCGCCTGGAACAACCCGAAGCTGCACACGCCGGAGCGCCGCAAGACGTGGCTCGCGTGCGAGGAGCACCGTGAGCACCTCTCCCAGTTCCTCGGCGTACGCGGCTTCCTGAAGGACGTCGTGACGCTGGAGGAGTGGGAGAGCCCCGTCGCCGAAGGCGACTGATGAACGCTTCAGCCTCCGATGGCTGACATCGGCCGGTCGGGCTGCAGGAAGGACGGGTCGTCGAGGCCGGAGCCCGCCTTCTTGCCCCACATCGCCAGCTTCCAGAGCCGGGCGATCTCCTCGTCCGGGGCGCCGGAGCGCAGGGCGCCGCGCAGGTCCGACTCCTCGCGGGCGAACAGGCACGTGCGCACCTGACCGTCGGCGGTGAGCCTGGTCCGGTCGCAGGCCCGGCAGAACGGACGCGTGACGGAGGCGATGACGCCGACGCGGTGGGGGCCGCCGTCGACGGTCCAGCGCTCGGCCGGAGCCGAGCCCCGCTCGTCCTCGCCCTCCGCGGTGAGCGTGAAGCGTGTACGCAGGGACTCCAGGATGTCACCGGCGGTGATCATGCCGTCGCGCTTCCAGCCGTGCTGGGCGTCGAGCGGCATCTGCTCGATGAAACGCATCTCGTAGTCGTTCTCGACGGCCCAGGCGAGCAGGTCGGGGGCCTCGTCGTCGTTGAGCCCGGGCATCAGTACGGCGTTGACCTTGACCGGGGTCAGGCCCGCGTCGCGGGCGGCCGCCATGCCGTCGATGACGTCGTGGTGGCGGTCGCGGCGGGTGAGGGTCTTGAAGACGTCGGGGCGCAGGGTGTCGAGTGAGACGTTGACCCGGTCCAGGCCGGCCGCCTTGAGGGCGGTGGCGGTGCGCTTGAGGCCGATGCCGTTGGTGGTGAGGGACATCTTGGGACGCGGCGCGAGTGCGGCGCAGCGCTCGACTATGCCGACCAGCCCCGGGCGCAGCAGCGGCTCTCCGCCGGTGAAACGCACCTCGGTCACACCGAGGTCGGTCACGGCGATGGAGATCAGCCGCACGATCTCGTCGTCCGTGAGCAGATCCGGCTTGGCCAGCCACTGCAGACCCTCTTCGGGCATGCAGTACGTACAGCGCAGATTGCAGCGGTCGGTGAGCGAAACGCGCAGGTCAGTGGCAACACGGCCATAAGTGTCGATAAGCATCCTCGGCCCCCTCCCCGATCCGGAATTCGTCTGTCTCGAACACTGTCGAGCCTACGCGACACCTCTGACAACACGAGGGGCCCGATACCACGAGGAGCGGTGTGGCCGCGTCGTACGACTCTACGACGCGGCCACGGGGGCACAGCTGTGGGAAAAGGGCCGCCGGTGCGCTCAGTGCGCGCCGATGCCGGTGAGCGACTTGACCTCCAGCTCCGCGTACTTGCCCTTGTCCGGCTCGTCCTTGGACAGTACGGACCCGGCCCAGCCGAGCAGGAAGCCGAGCGGGATCGAGATCAGTCCGGGGTTCTCCAGCGGGAACCAGGCGAAGTCCACGCCCGGGAACATCGAGGTGGGCTTGGAGGAGACGACCGGCGAGAACAGCACGAGGCCCACGGACGCGGTCAGACCGCCGTAGATGGACCACAGGGCGCCCTGCGTCGTGAACTTCTTCCAGAACAGGCTGTAGAGGATCGTCGGCAGGTTGGCGGACGCCGCGACCGCGAAGGCCAGGGCGACCAGACCGGCCACGTTCAGGTCGCGGGCGAGCGCGCCCAGCGCGATGGAGACGACGCCGATGGCCACGGTCGCCCAGCGGGCGGCGCGCACCTCTTCCTTCTCGGTGGCCTTGCCGCGCCGGATGACGTTGGCGTAGATGTCGTGCGCGAACGACGACGAGGACGCCAGGGTGAGGCCCGCGACCACCGCGAGGATGGTGGCGAAGGCGACCGCCGAGATCACGGCGAGCAGGATCGCGCCGCCGGTCGAGCCGGCGCCGCCGCCGATCTCCAGGGCGGCCAGCGGGGCCGCCGTGTTGCCCGCCTTGTTGGAGGCGATGATGTCGCCGGGCTTGAGCAGGGCCGCGGCGCCGAAGCCGAGCACGATGGTCATCAGGTAGAAGGCGCCGATGATGCCGATCGCCCAGTTCACCGACTTGCGGGCGGCCTTGGCGGTGGGGACCGTGTAGAAGCGGATCAGGATGTGCGGCAGGCCGGCGGTGCCGAGGACCAGGGCGACGCCGAGCGAGATGAAGTCGAGCTTGGAGGTCCCGGTGGCGCCGTACTTGAGGCCGGGCTCCAGGAACGCCGAGCCCTTGCCGCTGTTGGAGGCCGCCGTGCCGAGCAGGTCGGAGAGGTTGAAGTTGAACTTCAGCAGGATCAGGAAAGTGATCAGCAGGGTGCCGGCGATGAGCAGGACGGCCTTGACCATCTGGACCCAGGTGGTGCCCTTCATGCCGCCGATGGTGACGTACACGATCATCAGGAGGCCGACGAGGGCGACGATCAGGATCTTGCCGGCGTCGCTGGTGATGCCGAGGAGCAGCGAGACCAGTACGCCCGCGCCCGCCATCTGCGCGAGCAGGTAGAAGATCGACACCACGATGGTGGAGGTGCCCGCGGCGGTGCGCACGGGGCGCTGGCGCATGCGGTACGCGAGGACGTCGCCCATCGTGTAGCGGCCGGAGTTGCGCAGCGGCTCGGCGACGAGGAGCAGCGCGACCAGCCAGGCGACCAGGAAGCCGATGGAGTAGAGGAAGCCGTCGTAACCGAAGAGGGCGATGGCGCCCGCGATGCCGAGGAAGGAAGCGGCGGACATGTAGTCGCCGGAGATGGCGAGGCCGTTCTGGAAACCGGTGAACTGGCGGCCGCCCGCGTAGAAGTCGGAGGCGCTCTTGGTCTGACGGCCCGCCCATACCGTGATGAAAAGGGTGGCGACCACGAAAAGGCCGAAGAGGGTGATGATCAGCGGCCGGTGCTCGCTCGCGTCACCGGCGGCGGCGAGCCGGACTGTGGCCGCCGTGGTCAGCGCGGTGCTCATGCGTCGCCCTCCATACGGGACTTGATCGCCTCGGACTTCGGGTCGAGCTGCGTGGCGGCATGACGCGAGTAGAACCAGGCGATGAGGAAGGTGGTGACGAACTGGGCCAGGCCCAGGACGAGAGCCACGTTGATGTTGCCGAGGACCTTGGTGCCCATGAAGCCGCCCGCGTAGTTGGACAGCAGGACGTACAGCAGGTACCAGGCGATGAAGGCGATGGTCAGGGGGAAGGCGAAGGAGCGGTGGGAACGGCGCAGTTCACCGAACTCCGCGCTCTCCTGCACCTCGACGAACTCTTGTGTCGTGTGCCCTGTTCGGATCTGGCCCGTGCCGCCCTGGGGCGGTGGTGCATCGGTTGCCACGGATTCTCCTCGCGACGCGGGTTCGGCTGGGACGGTCAAGGTGACCTCGCTGGTGGGGGAAGTGGTGGTGCTCGTCTCCCTGTCAACGGCACGGACCGCACGACGTCTCGGTTCGGTATCCGCCATTTCTTTTCCCCACGCATTGATCCGCACGTGTGATCGGCGCTAGCTTCACTCGTCATGTACCCGCCCCTGCGCATCCGCGCGAGGGGCGGCTCTCACGGATGATGTGGAGAACCCATGGCTCATCTGGGATCCAGACGGCAGCGCGCACTGGCTCTGCCCGTCGGACTGGCTCTCACGGCTTCGCTCGGCTTCCTGCCCGGAGCGGTCGCTTCGGCCGCACCGCTGGACGAACCCGCGGCGGCGGCGACCGCCACCGGGCCGAAGATGTCGTACGTGGTCAACACCAAGGGCGGCCACGGTACGAGCGCTTCGGTGAAGCGGGCGATAGCCAGGGCCGGCGGGACGGTGGTGAAGGCGTACGACCAGATCGGCGTCATCGTCGTCCACTCGCAGAACCCGGACTTCGGCCAGCAGATACGCAGGGCCAAGGGGGTGTCCTCGGCGGGCGCGACCCGTACCGCCCCGCTCACGCCGGTCGGGATCACCGAGGAAGGCACCACGCAGAAGCTGTCCGCGGCCGAGGCGTCGAAGGCCGCCGCGGCGGCGGCACCCGGTCAGGAACCGCTGGAGGCCAACCAGTGGGACATCCGTGCCATCGGCGCGGACAAGGCCGCCGAGGTCAACGACGGCAGCAGCAAGGTCACCGTCGGCGTGATCGACACCGGTGTCGACGACACCCACCCGGACCTCGCGCCGAACTTCTCCAAGTCCCAGTCGGCCAACTGCGTGGGCGGCGTGGCGGACTCGTCGGAGGGCGCCTGGCGTCCGTACACCGACGGCAGCGACCACGGCACGCATGTCGCCGGTACGATCGCCTCTCCGCGCAACGGACTCGGCATCGCCGGTGTCGCGCCGGGCGTGAAGCTGGCGGGCATCAAGGTCAGCGAGCCGGGCACCAGCCTCTTCTTCACCGAGGCGGTCGTCTGCGGCTTCGTCTGGGCCGCCGAGCACGACATCGACGTGACGAACAACAGCTACTACGTCGACCCGTGGATGTTCAACTGCAAGGACGACCCGGACCAGAAGGCCCTGCTGGACTCCCTGACGCGCGCCACGCAGTACGCGGAGCGCAAGGGCGCCCTGAACGTCGCGGCGGCGGGCAACTCGGACTTCGACCTGGCGGCCGACGAGATCCTCGACGACTCCAGCCCCAACGACACCACCCCCGGTGACCGGATCATCGACCCGTCCGAGTGCCTGGACGCGCCGACCCAGCTGCCCGGTGTCGTGACGGTCACCGCGACGGGCGACAAGAACGTCAAGTCGTACTACTCCAGTTACGGGTACGGCGTCGCCGACGTCGCGGCTCCCGGCGGCGACAAGTGGCAGATCCCGGCCACGCCGGACGCCAACGGCCGGGTCCTGTCGACCGTCCTGGGCGGCGGGTACGGCTACAAGCAGGGCACCTCGATGGCCACCCCGCACGTCGCGGGCGTCGCCGCGCTGCTCAAGAGCGCGCACCCGAAGGCGAGCCCCGCGCAGCTCCAGCGCCTGCTCAAGAAGCAGGCCGACAACCCGGGTTGCCCGAGCCATGTCTACGACTCGGCCGGCAACTGGGTCGAGGCCACCACGTGTGAGGGCGGCAAGAACTACAACGGCTACTACGGCGCCGGCATCGCCGACGCGCTGGACGCCGTGACGGAGAAGTAGAGAACGCTGCACGCGTGCGCGGGCCGCCCGGTCCTCTTCGGTACCGGGCGGCCCGCGTCATGCTGTTTCCTGCCGCCCCAGCACCCCTGTGACCAGCAGGTACTGCGCGGCCGCGTAGGTGAGCATGACCCAGAAGCCGGGGGCGGGCAGCTGCGGCCATCCGGCGACGCCGGTGGCGATGAGGGTGTCGGAGAGCAGGAAGAGCGCGCCGCCGAGCCCGGCGTACAGGCCGGTTGCGCTCGCGCGAAGCGCCATGAGGGTGAGCAGCAGGCTGTATCCGGCGACCGGGACGCGCAGTTCGGCGGGGAGGCCGGGCCACAGGAGGGCGACGGTGGCGACGAGGGCGGCGGCGTACCCGGCGCCGAGCGCCCTGGACGTACGGCCGCGCCGGAACAGCACGAGATAGCAGACGTGTCCGGCGGCGAAGCAGCCCATGCCGGCCATGAAGGCCCAGTCGGCCCCGGCGAGCAGGAACACGTCGCCGCCCCAGCCGAGGAGCAGCGCGAGGACCAGCGTGCGCGGTGCGCCGCGCACGGCCGCGTACGCCGCGAGCAGCGGCATCAGCAGCGGCTTGGCGATCATGTGGCCGGAGTCGGCCCCGGCCACGAGGGAGCCGAGGTCCGCGAGGACCGCGACGGCGAAGGCGGCCAGGAGCCCCCGGCCCGGGGCCGCCCCGTCGACCCCGTCGGCAGCGTCGACCCCGTCGGCAGCGTGGGAACCGGCGCCGGCGGCGTCCGTACCGGCGCTCACGCGGTGGTTTCCCGCGCCTGCCCGGTCACTCCCGGCTCCGCCGGGCGCGGCTGCCAGCCGGGGCCGCGGAAGATCCGGCCCGCGCGCTCGCGCCAGGTGGCCGCCGCCCGTACGTCGCGGGCGATGGCGGCGTACTCGTGGGTCGCGACGCGCAGCGGATTGTAGGTCTCGATGTTCTTGGTCAGGCCGTAGACGGGCCGCTCGGTCTCGGCCGCGAAGGAGCCGAAGAGCCGGTCCCAGACGATCAGGATGCCGCCGAAGTTCCGGTCCAGGTAGCCGCCCTGGGAGGCGTGGTGGACGCGGTGGTGGGACGGCGTGTTCAGGACGTACTCGAAGGGGCGCGGCAGTGTGCCGACCCGCTCGGTGTGGACCCAGAACTGGTAGACGAGGTTCGCGGACGAGCAGAACGCGAGCGCGGCCGGGTGCACGCCGCACGCGATCAGCGGCAGGTAGAACGGCCAGACGGTGAGGCTCGTCCAGGGCTGGCGCAGGGCGGTGGTGAGGTTGAACCTGCGGCTGGAGTGGTGGACGACGTGACAGGCCCACAGGATGCGGACGACGTGGTGGCCGCGGTGGGACCAGTAGTAGAAGAAGTCCTGGGCGAGCAGCATCAGCGGGACCGTCCACCACAGGAGGGGGACGCGGGCGGGCGTCAGCTCGTACACCGCCATGTAGATCGCGACAATCGGGATCTTCCAGAGGAAGTCGAACGCGATGCTGCCGAGCCCCATGCCGACGCTGGTGACGGCGTCCTTGGTCTCGTAACCGGCGGCGTCCTCGTCGGGATGCAGGCGGTAGCTCACGATCTCGACGACGGTGAGCAGGACGAAGGCCGGTATCGACCACAGCACGACATCGGGCAGGTTCGGCATGCCCGCACGATAGAGGTGGCGCCGAGGGCTCGGCTAGGGGTTGTTACCGACAAGTATGTGAGACGGCTTGTCAGCGGGAGGCGAAGTACGGAATCACACCCCTGCCGCTGGGGGTGTTCCGCATACGATGCTGGTCCGCCGACGCCTACGCACTCCTGCCCCGCCTACGCCGTGGAGGAACACCCTTGCAGGGCCTCGAAGTTGTCCTCGTCCGGCTCGCCGGCACGGTCGCCGGGGCGGCGGCCAGGTCCCTCCTGGTCCCCCGCCCCGGTGCGGGCCTGGTCGGCGCGCCCCTGCGCCCGCTGCCGGGCCCGGCGAGCCCCGGCCGGCTCGCGAAGGTGCTCGGGCGCCGGCTGTCGGAGTCGTACGCGGGGCTCCCGGAGGCCGAGCGGCTGGCGGCGGCGGACGCGGTGCGGGACGCGTTCGAGGCGGCGGGCGAGATCGGTCCCGAGCGGCTGTTCGCGGTGGACCTGGATCCGGCGCGGCTGGCTGCCGGGCTGCGGGGGCCGGCCGCCGGACTGAGCGCGCGGGGCGAGGAGCTGTACGAGGAGCTGCTGGGCCTGTGCTGCGCGCACCTGGTGGAGCAGCTGACGGCGCACCCGCACTTCCCGGCGCGGGCCGCGGTGGAACAGGTGCGGGCGGCGGGGCGTGCGCGGGAGCTGGTGGAGGACGTACAGGCGCGGGTGGGGCGGCGTCCGGACGCTGAGGCACTGGCCTTCGAGCAGCGGTACGCGGACTTCGTGGCCCAGACGCACGGACGGCTGGAGCTGTTCGGGCTGACGCTGGGACGGTCGGGGAGCGAGTGGCCGCTGGACACGGCGTACATCAGTCTGGCGGTGAGCGGGGACGGCGGACCCCGGCCCGATGTCATGGGGCCGGGGGCGGCGCAGGGCTCGGTCAAGGCCGAGCAGGCACTGGCCGGCGCGGACCGGCTGCTGCTGCGGGGTCCCGCCGGGGCGGGCAAGAGCACGCTGGTGCAGTGGCTGGCGCTGAACGCGGCGCGGCGCAGTTTCCCCCGGGAGCTGGACGACTGGAACCGGTGCGTGCCGTTCGTCCTGCGGCTGCGGGCCTTCACGTCGTCCGGCGCCCTGCCGATGCCGGAGGACTTCCTGCGGGCGGCAGGGGTGCCGCTGCACGGGTCCGCCCCCGCGGGCTGGGCGGAGTCGCTCCTGGCACAGGGGCGGGCACTGGTTCTCGTCGACGGCGTGGACGAGGTGCCGATGCGGCTGCGGAGCCGTACCGAGGCGTGGCTGAAGGCCCTGATCGCGGCCTTCCCGCAGGCGCGGTACGTCGTGACGACGCGGCCGTCGGCGGTGCCGGAGGACTGGCTGGCGGGCCAGGGTTTCGTGGCGCACTCGCTGTTGCCGATGGAACGGGAGGACATCCGCGCGTTCGTCGCGCACTGGCACGACTCGGCGCGGCGCGCGTGCCTGTCCGACGCGGAGCGGGAACTCCTCGGCACGTACGAGGAGTCGCTCGTCCGGGCGGTCACGACGCGCAGGGACCTGGGGCGGCTGGCGACCAACCCGCTGATGTGCGCGGTGCTGTGCGCCCTGAACCGCGACCGCCGGATGCAACTTCCCCGCGCCCGCAAGGAACTGTACGACGCGGCGCTGGACATGCTGCTCGTACGGCGGGACACCGAACGGGAGATCTCGGGTGTCGAGGGCGTCGACCTCACCCGCGAGGAGCAGACGGCGCTGCTCCAGCGGCTCGCGTACTGGCTCGTCCGCAACGGCCAGGTCGAGGCGGAGATCGCCGACGCCGTGGAGATGGTGACGGAGTGGCTGTCCGCGATGCCGCAGGTGCGGGGCGCGCCGGAGCAGGTGTTCTCGCACCTGCTGATCCGCAGCGGGCTGCTCCGTGAACCGTCGCCGGGCGCCGTGGACTTCGTACACCGCACCTTCCAGGACTACCTGGGCGCGAAGGCGGCGGTGGAGGCGCGCGACTTCGGGGTGCTCGTACGGAACGCGCACGACGACCAGTGGGACGACGTCGTGCAGATGGCGGTGGGGCACGCGCGCGTGGAGGAACGGGCGCGGCTGCTGCGGCAGTTGATGCGCCGCGCGGACAAGGCCAAGCGGTGGCGGCACCGGCTGGTGCTGCTGGCGGCGGCGTGCCTGGAGCACGCGCCGGAGCTGGATGCGGCGGTACGGGCGGAGGTGCAGGCCCGGACGGAGGAGTTGCTGCCGCCGAAGAGCCTCGACGAGGCGGAGAAACTGGCCAAGGTGGGCGAGCTGGTGCTGGAGGTGCTGCCGGGGCCCGAGGGACTGGACGAGAACTGCGCCCAGGCGGTCGTGCGAACGGCGGGGCTGGTCGGGGGGGATGCGGCGATGGAGGTGATCGCCAGGTTCCGCGACGACCCGCGTTTCCCCGTCACCTTCGAAGTGTCCAACCAGTGGGGCGCGTTCGACACGAAGGAGTACGTGGACACGGTGCTGTCGGGTGCCGCTCTGCCGGAGACGTATCTGAAGGTCCGCACCCCGGAACAGGTGGCCGAGCTTCCCAGGCTGCGTCACCTCACGTATGTCCGACTCGAAGGTGAGCACGGAATCCCGCCGGAGATCACCGGTCACACCTGGCTGGAAGCGCTGTTCTTCAACAAGGACCCCGGACTGAGCGATCTGGCCCCGCTGGCGTCGCTTCCGCACCTGGGATCGCTCGGCTTCGACGAGTGCCAGTCGGTGACGGACCTCGGGCCGCTGCGTCACCTGCCGCTCCACCAGCTGTATCTCGCACGACTGACCGAAGGGCTGTCCCTGGCTCCGCTCGCCGGACTCCCGGCGCTGCGCACCCTGGGGCTCTCCTTCTTCGTCCCGGGTGCGACCAGCGTCGGTGACATTCCGGCCGGCCCCAGCCTCAGGAGCCTCAGCCTTCTGGGAGAAGCCCGTGCGATCCGCCTCGACGGGCTCGAGCGTTGGCCCGGGCTCGAAAGGCTGTCCATCGCGGGCGACATGCAAGCCGGGCAACTGGCTGAGCACAGTCATCCGTTCCGGCTGACCCTTCTGCAGATCGTCGACCAGGGCTTCCTCGACCTCGGCACTGTGGTGCGTCACCAGGAGCTCACCACGCTGCACCTGGCCGGATGCCGGTTCGTCTCGGGCCTGGAAGCACTGCGGGATCTGCCACACCTGAGGCATCTCAGTCTGAGTGACTGCGCAGGCCCCGTCGACCTCACTCCGCTCGCCGACCTGGAAAACCTCACGATCCACACGTACCTCAATACGACGGTGCACGGAGGGGCCCTCTTCCCACCGGAGCGGCTCACCCACCACCGCTAGACCCCCGCCGCCCCCAGCAGCAGCCCCGCCCCGTGCGTCACCGCCCTCGCCGGCGCCCCGCCCGCCATGTTCCGCAGCACCGCCGGGCGGGGCCGCCCCGCGGCGGGCGCTGCCCCGGCCGGTCGGAGACGATGCCGTCGTTGGCCCCGAGCACCCCGGCGCGCAGCCGGTTCAGCCGGGAGCCGAGGCCCCCGCCGTGGGCTTCGGCATCCGTCAGGCCGGTCACCCGGGGAGGGTCTCGACCGCGCCGTCGCCGGACGCGGACCGACGCGTACCCACCGGTGGTCGCGCACCCGGGCGGCCGGGGCTGTCAGTGGAGGCCCGTATCCTCAGTGACCATGCTCGAAGACCACTCGACAGCAGTGCCGTGGCCGACCGCCTACCCGAAGGGGTACGCGGTCGTCGACGTGGAGACCACCGGACTCGCGCGCGACGACCGGATAATCTCCGCTGCCGTCTACCGGCTGGACCACCGGGGGGACGTCGAGGACCACTGGTACACGCTGGTCAACCCCGAGCGCGACCCGGGCCCCGTCTGGATCCACGGACTGACCAGCGATGTGCTCGCGGACGCCCCGCTGTTCCCGGACATCGCGGCCGAGCTGTCCGAGCGGCTCGACGGCCGGGTGCTCGTCGCGCACAACGCGATGTTCGACTGGTCGATGATCGCCCGGGAGTACGCACGCGCCGAGCGCACCGCGCCCGTCCAGCAGCGGCTGTGCACCATCGCGCTCGCCAAGGAGCTCCGGCTCCCCCTGCCCAACCACAAGCTGGAGTCGCTGGCCGCGCACTTCGGCGTCGTACAGCAGCGGGCGCACCACGCCCTCGACGACGCGCGCGTGCTCGCCGAGGCGTTCCGCCCGAGCCTGCACGCGGCGGCGCGGGACGGGGTGCGGCTGCCGCTGCTCGAATGCCGGCCGCTCACCGAGTGGTCGGACGCGCCCCCGGCCCCCCGGGCCGGCTACCAGCCGTCGTACCGGGGAGCGGGCGGCGCGAGCTGGCGCCCGTCGCGCAAGCGCCCGGCCTGCCCGTACCCGAACCCCGGGCGCTACGAGCCGGGCAAGCTGCTCCGGCAGGGGATGCGGGTGGCGTTCTCGGGTGACACGTCCGTGGACCGCGAGCTGCTGGAGGACCGGGCCGTCGAGGCGGGGCTGCACATCGCGACGAGCGTGTCCCGGCTCACCAGTCTGCTCGTCACCAACGATCCCGGCTCGGCCACGTCCAAGACGGTCAAGGCCAAGGCGTTCGGCACCCCCGTCGTCGACGAGGCCGCCTTCACCCAGTTGCTGCGGGACGTGGTCGCGGCCGAGGTGTAGGTCCTGCGGCACGGGCAGGTCCCACGGCACGGGGGGGAGCAGGTCCCACGGCAAGGCCGGGTCCCGGCAGACGGGTGATTGGTACGCGACTCGCCCGCCGACCGCTCGCGAGCCGCCGCCCGGCGTCCCACCCTGTGGCGCATGGCACGTTGTGAAGTGTGTGGAAATGACTACGGCATGTCGTTCGAAGTGCACGCGCAGGGCGCGGTGCACGTCTTCGACTGCTTCTCCTGCGCCATCCACAGGATGGCACCGATCTGCGAACACTGCCGGGTCCAGATCATCGGCCAGGGCGTGGAGGCCGAGGGCCGCTGGTTCTGCAGCGCGCACTGCGCGCGCGCGGAGGGGAAGGTGGGCATCGTCGACAAGGTCTGACGATCCGACGCCGCGACGCGCGGCCGTCGCACAGCCGCGGCGCACATGCGGGGCTCGCCCCCGGCGGGTGACCCACCCGCCGGGGAGCACCGCGCGCCAGGTAACGTCAAGGACGTGTACCGCTTCCTGTTGTCCCGGCAGTGGGTGATCCTCACCCTCCTGATGCTCGTCCTCATCCCCACCATGGTGGAACTGGGATTCTGGCAGCTGCACCGGCACGAGCACCGGGTCGCGCAGAACGAGCTGATCTCCGGCAACCTCAGGGCCGAACCCCTGCCCGTCGGTGACATCACCTCCCCCGGGCACACCGTTCCGCGCGCCGACTACTGGCGCCGGGTGACCGCCACCGGTACGTACGACACCGCGCACGAAGTCGTCGTACGCCGCAGGACCGACGCCGACGACCAGGTCGGCTTCCATGTCCTCACTCCGCTGATCATGGACGACGGCCGTGCCGTCCTCGTCAACCGCGGCTGGGTCCCCTTCGGCGCCGACCAGCAGGCGTTCCCCGAGATCCCGGCCGCCCCCGAGGGGGAGGTAACCGTCACCGGGCGCCTCAAGGCCGACGAGACGACGGCGGGCAGCGGCATCAAGGACCTGAGCGGCCTGCCGCCCCGCCAGGTCATGCTGATCAACAGCGAGCAGCAGGCGAAGACGCTCTCGCGGCCCGTCCTCGGCGGTTACATCGAGCAGACCGAGCCCGTCCCGGCCGGTCCGAAGCCGCAGCTCGTGCCCGAGCCCGACGCCGACTCCATCGGCCCGCACATGGCGTACGCCGTGCAGTGGTGGCTCTTCGCCGCCGCGGTGCCGGTCGGCTGGATCGTTCTCGTACGCCGCGAACTGCGCGACCGCGCCCAGGCCGCCGAATCCGGCGGGGCGGACGGGTCCGGCGGGGCAGGTGGGCCCGGCGGAGGGGCGCCGGCCGAGCCCGCCACCGCCGACGCCTGAACCGGCGTCCGCCGTTCAAACGGATACGGCTTAATGCCGTCCCCCCGTGGGAACACGAGTGTGCGTGACCCAACTCATCGAGGACTACGCGCTCATCGGGGACCTGCAGACCGCGGCACTGGTCGGCAGAGACGGTTCCATCGACTGGCTCTGCCTGCCCCGCTTCGACTCGGCCGCCTGTTTCGCCGCGCTGCTCGGTGACGAGGAGAACGGACACTGGCGCATCGCCCCGTCCGGCGGGGGCCCCTGCACGCGCCGGTCCTACCGGGGGAACAGCCTCATCCTGGAGTCGGTCTGGGAGACCAGCTCCGGCACGGTCAAGGTCACCGACTTCATGCCGCAGCGCGACCGGGCCCCCGACGTCGTACGGATCGTCGAGGGCCTCTCGGGCGCGGTGTCGATGCGCTCCACGCTCCGATTGCGCTTCGACTACGGCAACGTCGTGCCGTGGATGCGCCGCTCGAACGGCCACCGGGTGGCCATCGCGGGGCCCGACTCCGTCTGGCTGCGCTGCGACGCCACCGACCGGGTGAAGACCTGGGGCCAGCAGTACACCACCTACTCGTCGTTCACCGTCGCCGAGGGCGAGAAGGTCGCGTTCGTCATGACGTGGCACCCGTCGCACGAGCCGCAGCCCGACTTCATCGACCCGTACGAGGGCCTGGAGCACAGCCTCCACGACTGGGAGGAGTGGGCCGCCCGCTGCCAGTACGAGGGCCCGTACCGCGAGGCCGTGCTGCGCTCCCTCATCACCCTCAAGGCGCTCACGTACGCCCCGACCGGCGGCATCGTCGCCGCCCCCACCACCTCCCTCCCGGAGGAGATCGGCGGCGTACGCAACTGGGACTACCGCTACTGCTGGCTGCGCGACTCCACCCTCACCCTCGGCGCGCTCATCGCCGCCGGCTACACCGAAGAGGCCGGGGCCTGGCGCGACTGGCTGCTGCGGGCGGTCGCGGGCGACCCGGCCGACCTGCAGATCATGTACGGGCTCGCCGGTGAGCGCCGGCTTCCCGAGACGGAACTGCCGTGGCTGGGCGGGTACGAGGGGTCCAAGCCCGTCCGCACCGGCAACGCGGCCGTCGACCAGCTCCAGCTCGACGTGTACGGCGAGGTCATCGACTCCCTCCATCTGGCGAGAGCGTCGGGCCTGGCCCCCAAGCCGCAGGCGTGGAACCTCCAGCTCAGCCTGCTCGGCTTCCTGGAGTCCAACTGGCGCGAGCCGGACGAGGGCCTGTGGGAGGTCAGGGGGCCGCGTCGGCACTTCGTGCACTCCAAGCTGATGGCGTGGGTCGCGGCCGACCGCGCCGTGCGCGCCCTGGAGGAGGATCCGGCGCTGCCCGGCGACGCGGACCGGTGGCGGGCGATGCGCGACGAGGTGCACCGGGAGGTCTGCGAGAAGGGGTACGACCCCGAGCGCAACACCTTCACGCAGTGGTACGGCTCCACCGCACTGGACGCCGCCACGCTCCTCATCCCCCGGACCGGCTTCCTGCCGCCGGACGATCCGCGGGTCGTCGGGACGGTCGAGGCGGTGCAGTCCGAGCTCGGTCACGGCGGTTTCATCCGTCGCTACAGCACGGACGACCGCACCGTCGACGGACTGCCGGGCGACGAAGGAACCTTCCTGGCCTGCTCGTTCTGGCTGGTCGACGCGTTGCGGATGACGGGCCGGACGAAGGAGGCCCGGGAACTCTTCGAGCGGCTGCTGACGCTGCGCAACGACGTGGGGCTGCTCGCCGAGGAGTACGACCCGGTCTCCGGACGGCAGCTCGGAAACTTCCCCCAGGCGTTCAGCCACATCGGGCTGGTGGGGTCCGCCCTCGCCCTCGACCGCACGGAGACGGCAGGATGACCCCATGGATCTTGAACTGAAGGACCGGGTGTACGTCGTCACCGGAGCCAGCCGCGGGCTCGGCTTCGCCTCCGCGCGCCGGCTGACCGAGGAGGGCGCGAAGGCCGTCGTGAGCGGCCGGGACGCGAAGACGGCCGCCGACGCCGCCGCTGAGCTCGGCCCGAACGCGGTGGCGGTCGCCGCGGACAACGCCGATCCCGCGGCGGCCGGGCGTCTGATCGCGGCCGCCCGCGCGCACTTCGGGCGCTTCGACGGCATTCTCATCAGCGTCGGCGGCCCGGCGCCGGGCTCCGCCGCCGACAACACGGACGAACAGTGGCAGGCGGCCTTCGACTCCGTCTTCCTCGGAGCGGTACGGCTGGCCCGCGCGGCGGCGGCCGAGCTCTCCGAGGGCGGTGTCATCGGCTTCGTCCTGTCCGGCTCGGTCCACGAACCGATCCCCGGCCTCACCCTCTCGAACGGCCTGCGGCCGGGCCTGGCCGGCTTCGCGAAGTCCCTCGCCGACGATCTGGGGCCGCGGGGCATCCGCGTGGTGGGTTTGCTGCCGGCCCGGATCGACACCGACCGGGTGCGCGAGCTGGACGCGCTGTCCGGCGACAGCGACGCGGCGCGCGCGGCCAACGAGTCGCGCATCCCGCTGGGCCGTTACGGCACGCCGGACGAGTTCGGCAAGGTGGCCGCGTTCCTGCTGTCCCCGGCCGCGTCGTACCTGACGGGCGTCATGCTCCCGGTCGACGGCGGCACCCGGCGCGGCTTCTGATCCCTCACGCTCACGCGATCGCGTCCTCGTCCGCCGGAAAAGCTCCCGGGGAGCCCTTCCGGCGGACGAGGACGTACGTCAGCTCACCCGCCGCGCCCGGTGCTTGACCTCGCGCATGCGGACCTCCGCAGGCAGCGCGTCCAGCCGTGCCGAAGCGCGTGCGTGAGCCAGCGGCCCACGCGTGAACCCCGCCAGCGTGCCGGCGGGCTGCGCGTGGGGCGGGAGGCGCAGCGCGACCCGTGCCCGGGGCGCCTGCCGCCGGCCCGTCAGCGTCACGCGCGCCCGTTCCACGCCGTCCAGCGTCTGCGCCTCGCCCGCCAGCGCGTTCTCCAGCGCCCGCCCCCGCACCACCGCGCCCTCGCCGTCACCGGTGTCGACCAGCACTTCGGCGAGCCGGGCACGGCGCAGCTGGGCGAGCAGCCACCACAGCGCGAGGAGGACCAGCACCACGAGGGCCGCGATGACGGCCGGCCACCACCACCCCGCGTCCCGCCACCGCGTACGGTCGGCCTCGCTCAGCAGCACGTCGTCGGGCCCGCTGAAGGGCCACCACGACGGTACGGACGCACCGAGCCCGGCAGCGAGCACGGCGCCGCCCAGGGCGAGCAGCCCCAGGCCCACGAGTCCGAGCAGGACACGGTTGACCTTCTTGGGCATCGTCTCGTCATCCCTTCCTGGCCGGACGGCCGACACGCACGGACAGGCGCGGCTGCCGCTCGAGCCCGAGCTGCTGGATACCGGCCGCGACCGCCGCATCCAAGTCGGCCCGTACGTCGTCGAGTTCACGGAAGTGGGCCACGGCCCGCACGCGCACTGTGGAGCGCCTCACCCGTACCCGCGCGGACTGCACGCCGGGCACCTCCACGGCCCGGTCCCGCAGCATCGTCGCGGCGGCGGGACGGTCGAGTCCGGCCCGTACGTGGGCGGACGTACGCCGCATCGGCAGAATCGAGCGCAGTCCGGGCGTGACGGCGAGGAGCAGCAGCCACAGGCCGAGCGCCGCCAGGGTGCCCGCGCCGGCCAGCACCCACACGTCGTCCAGGGGCCGTGTCGCGAGGCCGTCCGCCAGTTCGCGGCGCCACCGCATCGCGGAGTGGCCGGCCCGTACCGCCGCGATGTCGTACAGCAGCAGACCGGTGCCGGCGAGCAGCACCAGGGCGACCAGCGCGGCCGGCACCCGGCGGGCGGACCAGAAGCGCCCGGATCTCCCGTCGCCGCCGCCCTGCTCCAGGGTCGGCACCGGGTCGTGCGCTTCGGCGGCCGTGGACCCGCCGGGCCCGGGGGGACCGGGGGGATCGGGGGGATCGGGGGGACCGGGGGGACCGGGGGGACCGGGGGGATGAGGAGGACCGGGCGGACCGGGCGGACCGGGCGGATTGGGCGGATTGGGCGGGCGGGGAGGACCGGGCGGGCCGGAGGGGCCGGGAGGGCCGGGGGGTCCCTGTTCGCGTGCGACGACGGGGAGCGGCTGCGTACGGCCGTCGGGTTCGCTCATCGGACCTTCCCCCGTTCCCCGTGGAGCACCTGCGCCGAGTGCAGCCGCTCGACCTGGACCGCCACCTCGGACACTTCCATTCCCGCCATCGCCCGTACGCCCTGTGCGACGTGGCGCCGCACCGCGCCGCACAGGCCGCCGATGTCGGAGGGGTAGCCGAGTTCGAGGACGACGCGCACCCGCGCCGTGTCGTGGTGCACCGTCACGGTGGCATGCGGCGCCCTGCCGCCCTCGGGCACCTCTCCGAGCGCCTCGCGTGCCGACCGGGCGGCGATCTTCGCGACGACCCGGTCGGCGATCCGGGTCGCACCACGTTCGGCGGCTTCGACCTGACCGGCGGCCATCGCGGGGGTCACCTCGGCCGGTCGCCGCGTTCGCGCACGCGGAAGACATCGCCCGGTTCAAGATCGCCGTCGGCGAATCGACCTACTACGAAGCCGATCGCGCCCAACGCCGCCACCAGCAAAAATGCTCCGAAACCGCCGAAATATCCGGCGAACCCGAGCGCCATACCGGCCGCAAGGCCGACCACCGCCATGTTCATCCTGCGCTCCCTCTACTGGAGACGTGACTCCGGCTCGTCCTCTGCCTCGTCGGGCAGCTTCACATCACTGACCGCGATATTGACCTCAACGACTTCAAGCCCTGTCATGCGCTCCACGGACGACACGACGTTCTGACGGACAGCGCGGGCGACATCGGCGATCGGTACGCCGTACTCGACGACGATCTCCAGGTCGAGAGCCGCCTGCACCTCGCCGACCTCGGCCTTCACGCCCCGGGTGACGGACTTGGTTCCGCCGGGCACCCGGTCGCGGACGGCCCCGAGCGTGCGGGAGAGACCCCTGCCCATGGCGTGCACGCCCAGTACGTCGCGGGCCGCGAGCCCGGCGATCTTCTCGACCACACCGTCGGCGACGGTGGTGCGGCCCCGGCCGGTCGGGTCGCTGCCGCCCTGCTTGGTCATCGAGGGCTTCTTCCCCTCGCCGCCGGACACGTCCCTGCCGGGATTGTCCGGCGGGTTTGGCTGCGCGGTGTCAGTCATGGCCGTTCGTCCCTTTCCGGGCGGTACTGGACTCCGCTGCCCACATTAGGGCCGGTTGCCCGATCTCGCGCCGGGGATGCGGCAGGCTGGGGCAATGGCACCTGACGGATGGACACGGGCAGTACGGCAGCGGCTCGGCCTGGGCAGACTGCTGCCCCTGGGCGAAGCGGCGGACGGCGCGTGGCTGGCGGAGAAGGCAGCCGCTCCGGTTCTGCGGCGGGCGGCGGAGGGGGTCGCCGGCGTCGGCCTGGGGGCGCTGCGGATCGGGCTCGCGGACCCGGACACGGCCGCCGAGCCCGCCGTTTCGCCGCCCCCGAGCGCACTGCCGCCCGGACCGCTGCGCATCGAGGCGGACTTCACGGCCACGGCCGGGGGCGAGCCGCTGCCGCAGCGGGCGGAGCGGCTGCGCATCGCGCTGCGGGAGGCGGCGACGGCCCGGCTGGGACTCATGGTCACCGCGGTGGACCTGCGGGTGACGGACCTGGTGGAGGCGGGCCAGGAACCCGTCGCGGCCGCTCCCCCGGACGAGGGAGACGACGAGGAGGACGAGGGAAGCGACGGAGGCACAGAACACCGCGAGGGACGCGGTGAGGCGCACGGTGACGGTCCGCCCCGCCCGGAGGAGGAGGCCGCGAGCCGGGCGGCCGCCGTGGCGGCAGCGGCCGTCCCCGGCGTGGTGCGCCTGACCCGCACCCTCGGCGCCCCGGTCCACCTCACCGACGGCCACGTCCGCGTGGAACTGGCGGCGGCGGCGGACCGCCGCACGCTGGCGGTCGCCCTGGCCGTGCGCAAGGCGGTCCGCGAGGCGGTCACGGCGGCTCGGGGCGACCGGCCCACGGTGGCCGTCCTGGTGACCCGCGTGGAGTGAACCGGGTGGCCCGCGTGGAGTGAGTCAGTCGCCGATCCCCGCGAGGTCGCGGAGCCTGCGGGCCTGCGCGGCGCGCTCCGCGACGCGCTGCTCCTCGTACGTGCGCGAGGCCGCGCCCTGGAGCAGCGCCTTGGTCTCGATCACGGCGTCGCGCGGCGCGGCCAGCAGTGCGCCCGCCAAGTCCCGTACGGCGGCGTCGAGTTCACCGGCGGGCACCACCAGGTTGGCGAGGCCGATGCGCTCGGCCTCCGCCGCGTGGACGAAGCGTCCGGTGGCGCAGATCTCCAGTGCGCGGGCATAGCCGACGAGACCGTGCAGCGGGTGCGTACCGGTGAGGTCGGGGACGAGGCCGAGGCTGGTCTCGCGCATGGCGAACTGCACGTCCTCGGCGACGACCCGCAGGTCGCAGGCGAGGGCGAGCTGGAAACCGGCGCCGATGGCATGCCCCTGTACGGCGGCGACGGTGACGAGGTCGCTGCGCCGCCACCAGGTGAACGCCTCCTGGTACTCGGCGATGACCGCGTCGAGGTCTTCGTCGGAGCCGCGCGCCAGGTCGAGGAAGGAGGGCTCACCGTCGAACCCCTCGGGGCTGAACGCCTGCCGGTCCAGGCCGGCGGAGAAGGACTTGCCCTCACCGCGCAGCACCACGACCCGCACGTTGCCGGGCAGAGACCGTCCGGCTTCCGTCAACGCCCGCCACAGAGCGGGAGACTGGGCGTTGCGCTTGGCCGCATTGGTCAGGGTCACCGTGGCAACGGCGTTCTCGACGGTGAGTCGTACGCCGTCCTTGTCGAGCACAGAGTCGAGCGAAGCCATGTGGCGCCTCCGGTTCGGGTGGCAGTCGTGCGGTCAGTAAGTGACTGCACAGTAACCACCCGGGCGATCCTCCGATCGACCGGGTGGCCACCGCCCAAGAACCGATGAGCCGGGCCCGCCCGGGGCTGTCAGGCCGAAGCGGCCTTCTTGCCTCGCGTCGCCCCGCCGCGTCCCCGCAGCGTGACTCCGGACTCACTGAGCATCCGGTGTACGAATCCGTAGGAGCGACCGGTCTCTTCGGCCAGCGCCCGGATGCTCGCACCGGAGTCGTACTTCTTCTTCAGGTCTGCCGCGAGCTTGTCGCGCGCGGCGCCGGTTACCCGGCTGCCCTTCTTCAGAGTCTCGGCCACCCGTGCCTCCTCAAGGAAGTGCGCTCTGAACTCTCATGATCACCCCTTCCCGGCTTCCTGGCCACCCATTCGGCAAGGTCCGTACAACAAGGTTTGCCGGGGAGGAACCGCACGCCACAAGTGGAATAAGAAATTCCGAGAGCTTGCCGCCGTACGGCCGGACGGGGGCGGAGGGAACGGGCAGGTCAGCGCGGGCAAACGATCAGTGGAACGCAAAGGGCCCGCCCCACGGGGGACGGGCCGCAATCCGGTGCATGACACGCCACGGTACGAGAGCCACTCACTCAGATGAAGGATCACCCGTGAGCCGAATGATCCAGCCGGAGTGGATCAGGACGGAATCCGGCCAGGATCAGGCCAGGGCGACGAGGTCCTTGTAGTCGGGGCCCCACAGGTCCTCCACGCCGTCCGGCAGCAGGATGATCCGCTCCGGCTCCAGGGCGTCGACCGCGCCCTCGTCGTGGGTGACGAGGATGACGGCGCCCTTGTAGGTGCGCAGGGCGCCGAGGATCTCCTCGCGGCTGGCCGGATCGAGGTTGTTCGTCGGCTCGTCGAGGAGCAGGACGTTGGCGGACGAGACGACCAGGGTGGCCAGCGCGAGACGGGTCTTCTCGCCGCCGGAGAGGACTCCGGCCGGCTTGTCGACGTCGTCGCCGGTGAAGAGGAACGAGCCGAGCGTCTTGCGGACCGAGACGAGGTCGAGGTCGGGCGCCGCCGAGCGCATGTTCTCCAGGACGGAGCGCTCCGGGTCGAGGGTCTCGTGCTCCTGGGCGTAGTAGCCGAGCTTGAGGCCGTGGCCGGGGATGACCTCGCCGGTGTCGGGCTTCTCCGCGCCGCCGAGCAGGCGCAGCAGGGTCGTCTTGCCCGCGCCGTTGAGGCCGAGGATGACGACGCGCGAGCCCTTGTCGATGGCCAGGTTGACGTCGGTGAAGATCTCCAGCGAGCCGTACGACTTGGACAGGCCCTCCGCCATCAGCGGGGTCTTGCCGCAGGGCGCGGGGTCCGGGAAGCGCAGCTTGGCGACCTTGTCGGAGACGCGTACCGCTTCGAGGCCGGAGAGCAGGCGCTCGGCACGCTTGGCCATGTTCTGCGCGGCGACGGTCTTGGTGGCCTTGGCGCGCATCTTGTCGGCCTGCGAGTTGAGGGCGGACGCCTTCTTCTCGGCATTCTGGCGCTCGCGCTTGCGGCGCTTCTCGTCGGCCTCGCGCTGCTGCTGGTACAGCTTCCAGCCCATGTTGTAGACGTCGATCTGCGAGCGGTTCGCGTCCAGGTAGAAGACCTTGTTGACGACCGTCTCGACGAGGTCGACATCGTGGGAGATCACGATGAAGCCGCCGCGGTACGTCTTGAGGTAGTCCCGGAGCCAGGCGATCGAGTCGGCGTCGAGGTGGTTCGTCGGTTCGTCGAGGAGCAGGATGTCGGCGTCCGAGAAGAGGATGCGGGCCAGCTCGACACGGCGGCGCTGACCGCCGGAGAGCGTGTGGAGGGGCTGGCCGAGCACCCGGTCGGGCAGGCCGAGCGCGGCGGCGATGGTGGCGGCCTCGGCCTCGGCGGCGTACCCGCCCTTGGTGAGGAACTCCGTCTCCAGGCGCTCGTACTTCTTCATCGCCTTCTCGCGGGTGGCGCCCTGTCCGTTCGCCATGCGCTCCTCGTTCTCGCGCATCTTGCGCAGGACCGAGTCGAGGTCGCGGGCGGACAGGATGCGGTCGCGGGCGAGGACGTCGAGGTCGCCGGTGCGGGGGTCCTGCGGGAGGTAGCCGACCTCGCCGGAGCGGGTGATGGTGCCGCCGGCGGGGGTGCCCTCACCCGCGAGGCACTTGGTGAGGGTGGTCTTGCCCGCGCCGTTGCGGCCGACGAGGCCGATGCGGTCGCCCTTGGCGATGCGGAAGGAAGCGGACTCGATGAGCAGGCGGGCGCCGGCGCGCAGCTCGATGCCGGAGGCGGTGATCAAGGGAAAAACTCCAGGGCGGTATGGACGGCGGAAGGGACGGGCGGAGGGATTTCTTCGACGCCGTCTAATGCACAAGGAGAGTTGCCATAGACCCAGTCTAACGGTCGTGCGCAACTACTTTTCGGACACGGGTTCCGTCCCCGCGACCTGGGCTTTCCCGGGCCTCCGCGCTCTCCCGTCGTCGGCGGCCGGGGAAACGGAGGTCCGGGGGAACACCCCCGGCGGTTCTGCCGTACCCGCTACACCCCGCCCGTGTGCACCTGGAAGGCCGCCCGGCGCATGGCCTTGGCGAGGGCCGGGTCCGGGTGGGCCGCGGCCAGGGCCACCAGGACCTGGACGGTCCGCGGGTGGCCGACGGCGCGGACCTCGTCGAGCAGGGCCGGCACGGTCGACTGCACGGCGGCGTCGAGATGGCGCACCAGCAACTGGATGTCGCCGTGGTCGGCGACGGCCGCGGCGGTGTCCACCCAGAGCCAGGTGGACTCCTCGCGGGTGAGGATCTCGTGCACGTCCTCGGGGTCGGCGCCCTCGTACTCCGCCAGCCACAGCAGGGCGTAGGGGCGCAGCGAACCGTCGTCGGCCGCGGCCCGTACGCCGGACTCCGCCGGGGCGCCGACCACCCGCAGCGCGTCGAAGGCGAGCCCGCGCAGCAGCGCGTCCTCGCCGCGGGCGGCTTCGAGAAGCTCGGTGACGGCGCTGGAGACGGTGCGGGCGGCGAGCCAGGCGCGGTACTCGGCGCGGGCGGGCCCCGGGGTCAGGCGGGCGCAGCCGCGCAGCATGTCCTCGGCGGACCGCTCGATGTTCCCGGCGGGGCTCTGGGCCGCGACGCAGATCTGCTCCAGCTTGACCCACACCGCCCAGTTGCCGAGCGCGGTGAGGGTGGCGAGTCCGGGCCCCAGGGTCAGGGCGCCGACGGCGGCCTGGCCTTCCAGGGCCCAGTCGAGGAGGAGGGAGAGAGGAGCGTCCGGGGCGGCGGGGGCGGGGAGCGGCTGGGAGTCGTAGGGGACCTCGCAGCGCTCTTCGCGGAGCTCGACGACGCGCTGTTCGAGCAGGTCGAGCAGCGCCGGTACCTGAACGGGGCCGGCCGAGAGCTGGAGGAGGGAGAGCACCTGGGGAAGGGCTTCCACGACCTCGGCGACGGAGGTGCCGGTGATGCCCTCCGGGGCGGGGTGGACGATCGACCAGGCGTCGAAGAGCGCGACCCAGCCGCGCAGGACGGCCGCGTCGTCACGGTCCCAGGCGCTCAGCCGCCAGCCCGGGCGGGCGCGGTCGCCGTGCAGTTCGATCAGTCCGGCGAGCCTGGCCCTGTCCCAGCCCGCGCGGACCTGCGCCGGCGTCAGGCCCAGGTCGGCCGCGGCCCGTTGGGCGGCCGCGGCGGAGAGGGCGCCGTCCCGGCCGGGCTCGACGTGGGACTCTCCACCGCGCGGCGACGGGGAGGCCCAGCGTGCGACCCGTACGGCGTCGGCGAGCACGGTCCTGGCCTGACGGGCCAGTTCCGCGGGGGGCGGAGTGCCCTCGGGGGGCCTCGGGGCCGGGCGGGTACGCCGGTTCGTCACGGCCTGGGGTCCGCCCTGGGAAGCCAGGGGGAGGGCAGCGGCGAGGGGTCGCGGGCGGACAAGTCGGAGCCTGGAGTCGCGCGGTGTACGGGACGTCACGGGGAGCAGTCTCGCCGCTGACGCCCCGAAAGCCCAAACGGAACCGAACTCACCGCTCGTGGACCCGTTCGTGGGCCCGTTCGCGGGTCTGCTCACGGCCTGTCCGTGGCCTGTCCGTGGGCGTCGCCCGGCCGGAACACCTCCCCCGTCCGCCCCTTCCCGCCGCGTACGGGGCCGGCACTACATCAAAGGGGTCAGGAAGCGGCGCAGGACCTCTTCGTAGGTGGCCGGATCGGCGTTCCACATGGCCGCGTGGGGCGCGTGCGGGACGGTGTGGAGCACCGCCAGCTCGGGGAGGAGCCGCGCGAGCTCCCGCGAGGTGCGCCACGGGGCCACGGCGTCGTCCGGACCGTGGATGATCAGCGTGGGCACGCGCAGCCCCCCGGGGCCGGCCGCTTCGCGCAGGCGGTCTCCGCGCAGTCCCGTGCTGCCCTGCACGGCCCTGACGGCGAGCGGGAGGAGCACGCCCGGCGTGTGCCGGGCGGCGGCCAGGGCCCGCACCGTGGCCTCCCAGTCGAGGACCGGGGAGTCGAGTACGACGCCGCTGACGCGGTCGCGGAGCGGGGAGCGCACCGCGGCGTGCACGGCCATGGCCGCGCCGGTGGACCAGCCGTGCAGGATGACGTGCTCCGCGCCGCGCCGGACGGCGTAGCGGATCGCGGAGTCCACGTCGCGCCACTCGGAGTCGCCGAGGTGGCCGAGGCCGCCGGGCGGCCTGGGGGCACCGGCGTCGCCCCGGTAGGCGAGGTCGAGGACGGGAAGCTGCTGGCCCAGCAGGAAGGGCAGGATGTTCATGGGGTGGGCGCGGGTCGTGCCGAGGCCGTGCACGGTGATCATCCAGGTGTCGCGGGCGCCCGGCAGGAACCAGGCGGGCAGCGCGCCGAGTTCGCCGGGGATGTCCACGTCGGTGTGGTCGAGACCGAGTGCGGTGCGCGGATCGCCGGCGTACACCTGCGGGGTGAGCCGCACCCTGGTGCCCGGGCCGAGCGTGCCGTGGCTGACGCGTTCCAGGCGGCGCACGACGGTGTCCGCGGTGTGCGGCGCGTCGTCGAGGACGGGGCCGACGACGGCGTGGACGCCGAGGCCCTCGATGCCGTACGTGCCGGGGCGCAGCGACGCCAGGCAGCGGGTCAGGGTGATCTGTCCCGCCGCGGTGGCGTGCACGGTGAGCCGGGGGTCGCGGGGCAGCGGCCTGCCGGACGACGCCTTGAGTGCGGCGTCGCCGGCGTAGCGGCCGACCGCGACCGCTGCCGCGCCGACGCCGAGGAGTGTGGTGACGGCCGCTGCCGTCGCTGTAGCCGGGCGCACCGCTCCAGTGTCCGCACAGGAGGGGGCCGGGGCCAGTGGGCGGGGCCGGACGGCCGCGTGTCGGATTCAGCCGGGCCGGCCGTAGCCGCTCAGTTTCTCCTGCGCTTCGCGCAGCTGTCCGGCGGAGAGCAGGGACGGTTCGCGCCCCGGCACCGAGCTCGCGGTGAGCCAGAGCCTGCACATCCATTCCAGCTGCGCGGTGCGCTCGTAGGCCTGGTCGAGGGTGTCCCCGTAGGTCACGGTGCCGTGGTTGCGCAGCAGGCAGCCGAAGCGGTCGTGCAGGGCTTCGAGCACGTTCCCGGCCAGCTCCCGCGATCCGTACGTGGCGTACGGGGCGGTGCGGACGGGGCCGCCGAGGGCCGCGGCCATGTAGTGCACGAGGGGCAGCTCGGCGACGAGGGTGGAGACGGCCGTGGCGTGCACGGCGTGGGTGTGGACCACGGCTCCGGCGGCGGTGGCGCGGTAGACCGCGAGGTGCATCGGGAGTTCGCTGGTCGGGACGAGCGCGCCGAGGACCTGTTTCCCGTCGAGGTCGACGGCGACGGCGTCCTCGGGCCGCAGCCGGTCGTACGGGACTCCGCTCGGGGTGACGAGGACGAGCTCCCCGATCCGTACGGAGACATTGCCGGAGGTGCCGACCACCAGCCCTTCCCGCACCGTCCTGCGGGCCGTGGCCACCAGGTCGTCCCATGCCCGTTCGATCGCGTCCCGCGCGTCCTGCCGCTGCTCAGTCATGCGGGGATCCTGCCAGCAGGGCCGGCGGGCGGGGGCGGGAGCCTGCCGGGTGACCAGGATCTCTTCCACGGGTATCCGGCCGGGCCCACGGGGCTCGCGAGGGGCCGTCGGGCCCCTGGATTGCCCGGTTCGGAGCCGTTCCCGGCCCAAACGGAATGCGGGCAAGCCGCTTTGGGTCACCACACCGCCCGACCCAGTTCACCTTCCGTTCACTCAGGTTGCCTACGTTCCACGTGCCACTGACGTCAAACGATTGCCTGGGTAAATGGAACACATCACCTTGCTGCTCGCGATTGTGATCGTGACAGCTCTAGTGTTCGATTTCACGAACGGTTTCCACGACACCGCGAACGCGATGGCGACCACCATCTCGACCGGTGCCCTGAAGCCCAAGACGGCGGTGGCCATGTCCGCCGTGCTCAACCTGGTCGGCGCGTTCCTGTCCGTGGAGGTCGCCAAGACGATCTCCAGCGGCATCGTGACCGAAGAGGGCATCACGCCCGAAGTGATCTTCGCGGCGCTGGTCGGCGCCATCCTGTGGAACCTGATGACCTGGCTGATCGGCCTGCCGTCCAGTTCCTCCCACGCCCTCATGGGCGGTCTGATCGGCGCCACCATCGCCTCGGTCGGCGTCAGCGGTGTCAACGGCGGCACTGTCGTCACCAAGGTCCTGATCCCGGCGATCGCCGCCCCGCTCGTGGCCGGCCTCTCCGCGTACCTCGCCTCCCGGCTGACGTACCGCATCGGCCGCAACGCCGATCCGAAGGCCACCGCGAAGGGCTACCGCGCGGGACAGATCACCTCGGCGGGCCTGGTCTCGCTGGCCCACGGCACGAACGACGCGCAGAAGACCATGGGCATCATCACGCTGGCGCTCGTCGCCGGCGGTGTCCTCGTCCCCGGCTCCAACCCCCCGATGTGGGTCATCATCTCCGCCGGCCTCGCGATCGCGATGGGCACCTACCTGGGCGGCTGGCGCATCATCCGCACCATGGGCAAGGGCCTCACCGACCTCCAGCCGCAGCAGGGCTTCGCCGCCCAGACCAGCGCGGCCAGCGTCATCCTCGCCTCCTCCAACCTCGGGTTCTCCCTGTCGACGACGCACTCCTGCTCCGGCGCCGTGATGGGCGCGGGTCTGGGCCGCAAGGGCGGCGTCGTCCGCTGGTCGACCGCCACCCGGATGTTCGTGGCCTGGGGTCTGACCCTGCCGGCCGCCGGCCTGGTCGCCGCGGGCTCGGAGTTCGTCACCAAGCAGGGCGACTGGGGTGTCGCCGCGGTCGCGGTCTTCCTCGTCGCCTCCTGCGTCGCGATCTGGTTCATCTCCCGCCGTCAGGTGGTCGACCACACCAACGTGAACGACGTGGACGCCGACGAGCCCGCGGGCGTCGTGACCACCGCCATGGCGGCCGTCACCGTGCCGCCCACGGCCGCCGCCATCGCCGCCGAGGACCTCAAGACCACCATCCCGGCCCCGGCCGGCAGCTCCGCCGAGCCGGCCAGCCCGGCCGCGGTGTAAGGACAGGGACACAGCAGCATGAACATCGACTGGGCAGCTCTCGGCTCCGTATTCGGCGTCAGCCTCGTGGCCACCGTCGCACTGGTGGGCCTGTTCACCCTCGGCATCGTGGGTCTCTCCAAGCAGGAGAGCGCCTCCGCGCAGGGTGGCGGCTCCGCCGTCCTGGCCCGCACCGGCGCGTACGCCTGCTTCGCGCTGTGCGCGGCGGCCGTGACGTACGGGATCTATCTGATCGTCGTCTGACGCACCGTCCCCAATCGGGACGAACCGTCACGGAGACCGCCCCGCCACCGGCCCTCAACAGCCGGTGGCGGGGCGGTCCCTGTGTGTCTCGGCACACTCTCCCGTCGCAGGTCAACGGCAAGTTGACGGCGTTCGCGGAGCGTGGTGGACTTCCGGAGCCGAATACGGCGGCACGAGAGGAAGCCCGGTGCGAATCCGGCGCGGTCCCGCCACTGTGACCGGGGAAGACGAAGAGGTCCCCGGGAGCCAGGAACTCTCACCGCCGGTCACGTCGAACCAGGGCGCGGACCCTGAGTGAGGACATACCGCCATGCCCGGCTGCCGTTCAGTCATTCCTGTGAGTACGACCCGTTCGCTTCGAGGCGCATCGGCCTGCTGAGCCATGCGTGCCGATCGCATCTTCGCGTACGGCGCCACCGCCGGCCTGATCGGCGACCTCGTCCTCGGTGATCCCCGCCGGGGGCATCCGGTCGCCGCGTTCGGGCGGGCCGCGGGCGCCGTCGAGTCCCTGCTGTGGCGTGACCACCGCGGGTGGGGCGCGGTGCACACCCTGGTGTGCGCCGGAGGCGCCGCCGGCGCCGCCGCGCTCGCCTCCCGTGCCGTACGCCGCTCCCCCGCCGCCGCTGTCGCCCTGACCGCCGCCGCCACCTGGGCCGTCGTCGGAGGTACGTCGCTGGGCCGCGAGGCGCGTGCCGTGGGCAGCGCCCTGGAGGCCGGGGACGTCGAGGTCGCCCGCGAGCGCCTCCCCCACCTGTGCGGGCGCGACCCGCAGGCACTGGACGCGCAGCAGATCGCCCGCGCCGTCGTCGAGTCCGTCGCCGAGAACACCTCGGACGCGGTCGTGGGCGCGCTGGTGTGGGGCGCCCTGGGCGGAGTGCCGGGGCTGGTGGCCTTCCGCGCGATCAACACGCTCGACGCCATGGTGGGGCACAAATCGGCCAGATATCTGCGCTACGGCTGGGCTTCGGCCCGCCTCGACGACGTGGCCGGCTGGCCCGGCGCCCGGCTGACGGCCGCCCTCGCGGTCGTGGCGGGCGGCGCGGACGGCGATCCGCGCGGTGCGGTGCGGGCCTGGCGTACGGACGCGGCCAAGCACCCGAGCCCCAACGCGGGCCCCGTGGAGGCCGCCTTCGCCGGTGCGCTCGGCGTGCGGCTCGGCGGGACGCTCTCGTACGCGGGCCGGGTCGAGCACCGGCCCGTGCTCAACGCCGCCGGCCGGCCCGTCGGCGTACCGGACATCGAGCGGGCGGCGCGGCTGTCCCGCCGCGTCGGGGCACTCGCGCTGGCGGCGGCAGTCGGGGGGCGGCTGGCGCTCGGGGCGCTGCGGCGCGGCGCGCGCGGTGGCACACGTACAGGAAGGGGAGACGCATGAGCGGTTCACTGGGCGGCGGTCTGCTCGTCGCGGGGACCACGTCCGACGCCGGCAAGAGCGTCGTGACGGCCGGGATCTGCCGGTGGCTCGTACGCAAGGGTGTGAAGGTCGCGCCGTTCAAGGCGCAGAACATGTCGCTGAACTCGTTCGTGACGCGCGAGGGCGCGGAGATCGGGCGGGCGCAGGCCATGCAGGCGCAGGCGGCGCGGGTGGAGCCGACGGCGCTCATGAACCCCGTGCTGCTCAAGCCCGGCAGTGACCGCAGCAGCCAGGTGGTGCTGATGGGCAAGCCGGTGGGCGAGATGAGCGCCCGCGGCTACCACGGGGGGAGACAGGAAGCGCTGCTCGGGACCGTGACGGACTGTCTGCGGGAGTTGCGGGGCACGTATGACGCCGTGATCTGCGAGGGGGCGGGCAGTCCGGCCGAGATCAACCTGCGGCGTACCGACATCGTGAACATGGGCATCGCGCGAGCGGCCCGGTTCCCGGTGGTCGTCGTCGGCGACATCGACCGGGGCGGGGTCTTCGCGTCCTTCTTCGGTACCACCGCGCTGCTGAGCCGGGAGGACCAGGAGCTGGTGGCGGGCTATCTGGTCAACAAGTTCCGGGGGGACGTGTCGCTGCTCGAACCCGGGCTGGACATGCTGGAAGGGCTGACCGGGCGGCGTACGTACGGTGTGCTGCCCTTCTCGCACGGGCTCGGGATCGACGAGGAGGACGGACTGCGCGTCTCCCTGCGGGGAGCCGTACGGGAGTCCGTGGTGGCGCCGCCGGTCGGGGAGGACGTGCTGCGGGTCGCCGTGTGCGCCGTGCCGCTGATGTCGAACTTCACGGACGTCGACGCGCTCGCCGCCGAACCGGGGGTCGTGGTGCGGTTCGTGGACCGGGCGGAGGAGCTCGTCGACGCCGATCTCGTCATCGTGCCGGGGACGCGCGGGACCGTGAAGGCACTGGAGTGGCTGCGCGAGCGCGGGCTGGCGGACGCGCTGGCGCGGCGGGCGGCGGAAGGCCGCCCCGTGCTGGGCATCTGCGGCGGCTTCCAGGTGCTGGGCGAGCGCATCGAGGACGACGTCGAGTCGAAGGCGGGGACGGTCGACGGGCTGGGCCTGCTGCCGGTGCGCGTGCGGTTCGCCGTCGGGAAGACGCTGGCGCGGCCGGCCGGCAGCGCGCTGGGCGAACCCGTCGAGGGGTACGAGATCCACCACGGGGTCGCCGAAGTGCTCGGGGGCGACGCCTTCCTGGACGGCTGCCGGGTGGGGCCGGTCTGGGGCACCCACTGGCACGGTTCGCTGGAGAGCGACGCGTTCCGGCGCGCCTTCCTGCGCGAGGTCGCGGCCGCCGCGGGGCGCCGCTTCGTACCGGCGCCGGACACCTCGTTCGAGGCGCTGCGCGAGGAGCAGCTCGAACGCCTCGGCGACCTGATCGAGGAACACGCGGATACGGACGCGCTGATGCGGCTCATCGAGTCGGGCGCGCCCTCAGGACTTCCCTTCATCGCACCTGGAGCGCCCGTATGAGCACTGAGCATGCCGAGAACGCCGAGAACACCGAGAACACCGTGCTGTTGCTGTCCACCGCCGACACGGATCTGCTGGCGGCCCGCGCCTCCGGCGCCCCGTACCGCATCGGCAACCCGACCCGTATCGACGCGGCGGCCGAACTGCCGGCACTGATCGAGGGTGCGTCCGTCGCCGTCGTACGGCTGCTCGGCGGCAAGCGCGCCTGGGAGGACGGGCTCGCCGTTCTGAAGGCGTCCGGGATACCGACCGTCCTGCTGGGCGGCGAGACCGTGCCCGACGCGGAGCTGATGGCCGAGTCGTCCGTACCGGCCGGCGTCGTCGCCGAGGCGCTGCGCTACCTCGTCGAGGGCGGGCCCGGGAACCTCGTCGAGCTGGCCAGGTTCCTGTCCGACACGGTGCTGCTGACGGGCGTGGGCTTCGCCGAGCCGCAGAAGATGCCCGAGTGGGGCGTGCACGGCTCGCGTACGTACGACGAGGGGCGTCCGACGGTCGGTGTGCTCTTCTACCGCGCCCACGAGCTGTCCGGGAACACGTCCTTCGTCGACGTACTGTGCGACCAGATCGAGGCGAAGGGCGCCAACGCCCTTCCCGTGTACTGCGGTTCGCTGCGCAGCGCCGACCCGGAGCTGTACCGGGAGCTCGGGAAGGCCGACGCGCTGATCGCGACGGTCCTCGCGGCGGGCGGCACGCGCGCGAGCGACGCCTCGGCCGGCGGGGACGACGAGGCGTGGGACATCGGCGCGCTCGCCGACCTCGACGTGCCCGTACTGCAAGGACTGTGCCTTACGTCGTCGCGGGCCACCTGGGAGGCGTCCGACGCGGCGCTGTCGCCCATGGACGCGGCGATGCAGGTCGCCATCCCCGAGTTCGACGGGCGGCTCATCACCGTGCCGTTCTCCTTCAAGGAGCAGGGCGAGGGTGACGTGCCGGTGTACGTCGCCGATCCCGAGCGGGCCGCGCGCGTCGCGGGTATCGCCGTGCGGCACGCGCGGCTGGCCCACAAGCCGAACAAGGACAAGCGCCTCGCGCTCGTCTTCACGGCGTACCCGACGAAGCACTCGCGCGTCGGCAACGCGGTGGGCCTCGACACGCCCGCTTCCGCGATCCGGGTGCTCGACGCCCTGCGCGACGCGGGTTACGGGGTGGAGGGCCACCCGGACAACGGCGACGAGCTGATCCACCGCCTCATCAACGCCGGTGGTCACGACGTGGAGTGGCTGACCGAGGAGCAGCTCGCCGCCGCGCCCGCGCGCGTGCCGCTCGCGGACTACCGGGCGTGGTTCGACCAGCTGGAGCCCGAGCTGCGCGAGGGGATGCTGGAGCACTGGGGCGAGGCGCCCGGGCAGCTGTACGTCGACGGGGACGAGATCGTGCTGGCGTCGCTCCAGTTCGGCAACGTCGTCGTGATGATCCAGCCGCCGCGCGGCTTCGGGGAGAACCCGATCGCGATCTACCACGACCCCGACATGCCGCCGTCGCACCACTACATGGCGGCGTACCGGTGGCTGGAGAACTCGTTCGGCGCGGACGCGATCGTGCACATGGGCAAGCACGGGACGATGGAGTGGCTGCCGGGCAAGGGCCTCGGCCTGTCGGCGGGCTGCGGGCCGGACGCCGTGCAGGGCGAGCTGCCGCTGATCTACCCGTTCATCGTCAACGACCCGGGCGAGGGCACGCAGGCCAAGCGGCGCGGGCACGCCACGGTCGTGGACCACCTGGTGCCGCCGATGGCGCGTGCGGACACGTACGGCGACCTGGCGAAGCTGGAGCAGCTGCTGGACGAGTACGCGCTGGTGAGCGACCTCGACCCGGCGAAGGCGCCCGCCGTGCGGGCGCAGATCTGGACGCTGGTGACGGCCGCCCAGCTCCACCACGACCTGCATCTCGACGAGCAGCCGGACGACGACGACTTCGACGAGTTCGTCATGCACATCGACGGCTACCTGTGCGAGATCAAGGACGTGCAGATCCGCGACGGCCTGCACATCCTGGGCGGCGGTCCGGAGGCCGGGGCCCGGGTCAACCTGGTGCTGGCCGTGCTGCGCGCCTCGCAGGTGTGGGGCGGCAAGGCCAACGCCCTTCCGGGGCTGCGGGCCTGCCTGGCCGAGCACTTCGGGCTGGTCGAGAAGGAGCTGCTGGGCGAGCCGGGCGCACCGGTCAAGGTGGCGGACGGGCTGACGGCACTGGTCGACGGTCCGGCGCGGACGGGCGCGGACGCGATCGACCTCCTTGAGCAGCTGTGCCGGCGTCTCGCCGAGGGCATGGAGGAGCGGCGCTGGGACGCGGCCGAGGCGGCCGGGCTCGTGGGTGAGGTGCTGGGCGTCGAACTGCCGGACGCCGTGGCCGTGCTGCGGTTCGCGTGCGACGAGGTGGTGCCGAGGCTGGCCCGTACGACGGACGAGATCGACAACATCCTGCACGCGCTGGACGGCGGTTACGTGCCGGCCGGGCCGTCCGGGTCTCCGACGCGCGGTCTGGTCAACGTCCTGCCGACCGGGCGCAACTTCTACTCGGTCGATCCGAAGGCGATCCCGTCGCGGCTCTCGTGGGAGGTCGGCCAGGCGCTCGCGGACTCACTGGTGGCGCGCTACCTGACGGACACCGGCGACTACCCGAAGTCGGTGGGCCTGACCGTCTGGGGTACGTCCGCGATGCGCACCCAGGGCGACGACATCGCGGAGATCCTGGCGCTGCTGGGCTGCCGTCCGGTGTGGGACGACGCGTCGCGCCGGGTGACCGGCTTCGAGATCGTGCCGCTCGACGAGCTGGGGCGCCCGCGCATCGACGTGACCGTGCGGATCTCCGGGTTCTTCCGCGACGCGTTCCCGCACGTGGTGGGGCTCATCGACGACGCGGTACGGGCCGTCGCCGAGCTGGACGAGCCCGCCGACCGCAACTTCGTACGCGCGCACGCCGACGAGGACACCGCCGAGCACGGCGACCGGCGGCGCGCGACGGCCCGCATCTTCGGCTCCAAGCCCGGGGCCTACGGCGCCGGTCTGCTGCCGCTGATCGACGCGCGCAACTGGCGCTCGGACGCGGACCTGGCCGAGGTGTACGCGGTGTGGGGCGGATACGCGTACGGGCGCGGGCTGGAGGGGAAGGCGGCTCGCGGCGACATGGAGACGGCGTTCCGGCGGATCGCCGTGGCCGCGAAGAACGTGGACACCCGGGAACACGACCTTGTCGATGCCGACGACTACTTCCAGTACCACGGCGGCATGGTCGCCATGGTGCGGCACCTGACGGGTGAGTCGCCCGAGGCGTACGTGGGTGACAGCGCCACGCCGGACCAGGTGAAGACGCGGACGCTGGGCGAGGAGACGCATCGCGTTTTCCGGGCGCGGGTGGTCAATCCGCGGTGGATGGCGGCCATGCGCAGACACGGCTACAAGGGCGCCTTCGAGATGGCCGCCACGGTGGACTACCTCTTCGGGTACGACGCGACCGCCGGGGTCGTCGACGACTGGATGTACGAGAAGTTGTCGAGCGAGTACGTCTTCGACCCGGAGAACCGGGACTTCATGAAGAAGTCCAACCCGTGGGCGCTCAGGGGCATCACGGAGCGGCTGCTGGAGGCGGCCGAGCGCGGGCTGTGGGCCGAGCCGGACGCGGACACGCTGGAGCGGCTGCGGGCCACGTACCTGGAGCTCGAAGGCGACCTGGAAGGGGACGACGCGTGAGCGGGCCGCAGTGCGTTCCGGGTGCCCTGAACCAGCTTGAAGTGGAGGCTTCCTCGTGAGTACGCCGTACCCCTTTACCGCGATCGTCGGCCAGGACGACCTGCGGCTCGGACTGCTGCTGAACGCCGTCTCGCCCGCCGTCGGCGGTGTGCTCGTGCGCGGCGAGAAGGGCACCGCCAAGTCGACCGCCGTACGCGCCCTGGCGGCGCTGATGCCTCAGGTGGCGGTGGTCGCCGGGTGCCGGTTCTCCTGCGACCCCGGCTCCCCCGACCCGGCGTGCCCGGACGGGCCGCACGAGGCCGGGGGCGGTGTGTCGCGACCGGCGCGGACGGTCGAGCTGCCCGTGGGCGCCTCCGAGGACCGGCTGGTCGGCGCGCTCGACATCGAGCGGGCGCTGGCCGAGGGCGTCAAGGCGTTCGAGCCGGGTCTGCTGGCCGACGCCCATCGCGGCATCCTGTACGTCGACGAGGTCAACCTGCTGCACGACCACCTGGTCGACCTGCTGCTGGACGCCGCCGCGATGGGCGCGTCGTACGTGGAGCGGGAGGGCGTGTCCGTGCGGCACGCCGCGCGGTTCCTGCTCGTCGGGACCATGAACCCCGAAGAGGGCGAGCTGCGGCCGCAGTTGCTGGACCGGTTCGGGCTGACGGTGGAGGTGGCCGCCTCCCGGGAGACCGATCAGCGGGTGGAGGTCGTGCGGCGCAGGCTCGCGTACGACGACGACCCCGCCGGGTTCGCCGCGAAATGGGCCGGCGAGGAGGCGGCGCTGCGGGCCCGGATCGTGGCCGCGCGGGCGCTGCTGCCCGAGGTGCGGCTCGGCGACGGGGCGCTGCGGCAGATCGCGGCCACCTGTGCGGCCTTCGAGGTCGACGGGATGCGGGCGGACATCGTGATGGCCCGTACGGCGACCGCGCTGGCGGCCTGGGCCGGGCGCACCGACGTACTGGCCGAGGACGTGCGCCAGGCCGCGCTGCTGGCGCTGCCGCACCGGCGGCGGCGGAACCCCTTCGACGCGCCGGGTCTCGACGAGGACAAGCTGGACGACACGCTGGAGCAGAACAGCGGGTCCGACGACGACGATCCCGACCCTGATCCGGACCCTGGCCCGGACGGGCCCGGTGGGGGCGGGCAGCCGCCGCAGGGTGACGGCGACGGTTCCTCGGAGGCGCCGGACCAGGACCGGCCCGGTGAGGCCGAGCCCGAGCCCGAGGCCGGTGAGGGGCAGCGGGCCCCCGCGGGATCCGGGGGCGAACAGGCGGCCACGCGGGCCGGGGAGCCGTTCCGCACCAAGATGCTGAGCGTGCCGGGTCTTGGCGAGGGGGCTGCGGGGCGTCGGTCCCGTGCGCGTACCGAGCACGGTCGTACGACCGGGGCCCGGCGGCCGCGCGGGGCGCTCACCAAACTGCACTTGGCGGCGACCGTGCAGGCCGCCGCGCCGCACCAGCGGGCGCGCGGACGCAGTGGGCGTGGGCTGGTCGTACGGCGGGACGATCTGCGGCAGGCGACGCGGGAGGGGCGCGAGGGGAATCTCGTTCTTTTCGTCGTGGACGCCTCCGGGTCGATGGCGGCCCGGCAGCGGATGAGCGCGGTGAAGGGCGCCGTGCTGTCGCTGCTGCTCGACGCCTACCAGCGGCGGGACAAGGTCGGGATGGTGACGTTCCGGGGGAAGGACGCGGAGCTGGTGCTTCCGCCCACGTCGTCCGTCGACGCGGCCGCCGTCCGGCTGGAGACGCTGCCGACCGGTGGGCGTACGCCGCTGTCCGCGGGGCTGCTGAAGGCGCATGACGTGCTGCGGGTGGAGCGGCTGCGGGACCCCTCGCGGCGTCCGCTGCTCGTGGTCGTGACCGACGGGCGGGCGACGGGCGGCCCCGAGCCGCTGGCTCTGGCGACGCGCGCGGCCCGGCTGCACGAGGTGGAGGGCGTCGCCTCGGTGGTCGTCGACTGCGAGTCCGGGCCGGTGCGGCTCGGGCTGGCCGGTGAGCTGGCGCGGGATCTGGGCGGCACGGCCGTCACGCTCGAGGAGCTGCGGGCCGACAGCATCGCCGGGCTCGTCAAGGACGTACAGGGAACGAACAACAGGAGGGCAGCCTGATGCCGCAGGGACAGCCGAGCGTCGTACCGGACGACGGTCTCACCACGCGTCAGCGGCGCAACCGGCCGCTCGTCGTCGTGCACACGGGGGTGGGCAAGGGCAAGTCGACCGCCGCCTTCGGGCTCGCGCTGCGCGCCTGGAACCAGGGGTGGCCGATCGGGGTGTTCCAGTTCGTCAAGTCGGCGAAGTGGAAGGTCGGCGAGGAGAACGCGCTCAAGGTGCTGGGCGCGAGCGGCGAGGGCGGGTCCGTCGCCTGGCACAAGATGGGCGAGGGCTGGTCCTGGGTCCAGCGCGACGCGCAGCTCGACAACGAGGCGGCGGCGCGCGAGGGGTGGGAGCAGGTCAAGCGCGACCTGGCCGCCGAGACGTACAAGCTGTACGTGCTGGACGAGTTCGCCTACCCGATGCACTGGGGGTGGGTGGACACCGACGAGGTGGTGCGGGTGCTGAGGGAGCGGCCGGGGACGCAGCATGTGGTGATCACTGGGCGCAATGCCCCCGAGAAGCTCGTCGAAGCCGCTGATCTGGTGACGGACATGTCCAAGGTCAAGCACCCGATGGACGCGGGCCAGAAGGGGCAGCGGGGCATCGAGTGGTAGCACGTCTTGTCGTCGCCGCGCCGTCCTCGGGGAGCGGGAAGACCACGGTCGCCACCGGGCTGATGGCCGCCTTCGCGGCGGCCGGGCTCGCCGTCTCGCCGCACAAGGCCGGGCCCGACTACATCGATCCCGGGTACCACGCGCTGGCCACCGGCCGGCCGGGGCGCAACCTCGACGCGTACCTGTGCGGTACGGAGCTGATCGCGCCGCTCTTCGCGCACGGTGCGGCCGGGTGCGACGTCGCCGTCGTCGAGGGTGTGATGGGGATGTACGACGGGGCTTCCGGGCACGGCGAGCTGGCGTCCACCGCGCAGATCGCGAAGCTGCTGCGGGCTCCGGTGGTGCTCGTCGTCGACGCGTCGTCCCAGTCGCGGTCGGTGGCGGCGCTGGTGCACGGGTTCGCGTCCTGGGATCCCGAGGTGCGGATCGGGGGCGTGATCCTGAACAAGGTGGGGTCCGCGCGGCACGAGGAGTTGCTGCGGGAGGCGCTGGACGAGTCGGGGGTGCCGGTGCTGGGCGCGCTGCGGCGCGAGCGGCAGGTGCGGACGCCTTCGCGGCACCTGGGGCTGGTACCGGTGGCCGAGCGGCGGGCCGAAGCGGTCGACGCGGTGGCGGCGCTGGCGGAGCAGGTGCGGGCGGGCTGTGACCTGGACGCGCTGCTGGCTCTGGCGCGCAGCGCGCCGGAGCTCGGCGTGGACGCGTGGGACGCGGTGGCGCAGGTCACGGGTGCGGGGGACGCTGCGGCGCAGGTCGCCGGGGAAGTGAGCGGGCGGCCGGTGGTCGCCGTCGCGTCCGGGGCCGCGTTCACGTTCTCGTACGCCGAGCACGGCGAGCTGCTCTCCGCCGCCGGCGCCGAGGTCGTGCCGTTCGATCCGCTCCGGGACGAGCGGCTGCCCGAGGGGACGCGCGGTCTCGTCATCGGCGGTGGGTTTCCCGAGGTGTACGCGCCCGAGCTGTCCGGTAATGAGCCGTTGCGCAAGGCAGTTGCCGAGCTGGCGTTGTCCGGGGCGCCCGTCGCCGCCGAGTGCGCCGGGCTGCTCTACCTCTCGCGGTCTCTCGACGGGCAGCCCATGTGCGGCGTGCTCGACGCAGAGGCGCGGATGTCGGAGCGGCTGACGCTCGGGTACCGCGAGGCGGTCGCGGTCTCCGAAAGCTCGCTGGCCGCCGTCGGGACCCGGCTGCGGGGACACGAGTTCCACCGGACGGTGATCGAGCCCGCGGCGGGTCCGGCTCCCGCCTGGGGGATGCGTCTGCCCGAGCGGCGGGTCGAGGGGTTCGTACAACAGGGTGTGCACGCGAGTTACCTGCACACCCACTGGGCCGCCGAGCCGGGCATGGCCAGGAGATTCGTCGAGAGGTGTGCGGGATGAGCGGGGCCAGCGGGATGGACGGGGCGAGCGGGATGAGTGGGGCGAGCGGGATGAGTGGGACGCGCACGAAACTGACCGGTGTCGGTGTCGGGCCCGGCGATCCCGAGCTGGTGACCGTGAAGGGCGTCAACGCCCTGCGGGACGCGGCGGTCGTGGTCGTTCCCGTGATGGACAGCGGCGAACGCGGGCGTGCCGAGGCGACCGTGCTGCATTACGTCGATGCGGCGAAGGTCGTCCGGGTCGTCTTCGCGCTCAACGAGCGCGAGGACCGGGCACGGCGCGAAGCCGCCTGGGACGCGGCCGGGGCGCGGGTCGCCGAACTGCTGCGGGAGCACGGCTCGGTGGCGTTCGCGACGATCGGTGATCCCAACGTCTACTCGACGTTCACGTACCTCGCGCAGACGATCGCGGAGCTGGTGCCGGGGACCGACGTGGTGACCGTGCCGGGCATCACCGCCATGCAGGACCTGGCCGCCCGCAGCGGGGCCGTGCTGACGGAGGGGACCGAGCCGCTGACGCTCGTTCCCGTGACCGCCGGGGCCGCTGTGCTCAAGGAGGCCCTGGAGGGCCCCGGGACGGTCGTGGCGTACAAGTTCGGGCGGCTGGCGGGCGAGGTGGCGACCGCGCTGCGCGAGACGGGACGTACCGGGGACGCGGTGTGGGGATCGGCGCTCGGGCTGCCCGGCGAATCGATCCGGCCCGCCGCCGAGCTGGAGGAGGACGGGGCTCTGCCGTACCTCTCCACGCTCATCGCGCCCGCGCGGCGTGACGGCGGTCGCGGGGGCAAGTTGTGAGTTCGGTGCGCGGTTCAGTGCGCGATGCCCACCACCAGCCAGATGAAGGCCACACCGGCGACCGTGCACAGCAGCGTGGAGCGCGCCGGGTGGTCGTGGTGGGCCTCGGGCAGGATCTCGGCGGCCGCGAGGTAGAGCAGGGCGCCGCCGAAGAAGCCCAGATAGCTTCCGAGAAGTTCCTCCGGAAGGGTGAAGAGGAGAGTGGACGCCGCGCCCGCCACCGGGGCCAGCGCGTCCGCGAACAGCATCGCCACGGCCTTGCGGCGCGCGTTCCCGTACAGGCTGGTGAGCGTGTACGTGTTGAACCCGTCCGCGAAGTCATGGGTGACGACGGCGAGCGCGACGGTCGTGCCCATGCCGCCGCCGACCTGGAAGGCCGCGCCGATCGCGATGCCGTCCATCAGGCTGTGACCGACCATCGCCGCCGCTGCCGTCAGCCCGACCTGGGGTACGCGCCCCTCGTTCGCGCCGTGCGCCGCCCGGCGTACGGCCAGCAGGCGCTCCACCAAGTGGGCCGTCAGAAAGCCGCCGACGAACAGCAGGAGTGCCTGCGGTACGCCGAACCGTTCGTCCCCCGCGGCCTCCAGCGCCTCCGGCAACAGCTCCAGGCCGACGACGCCGAGCATCAGCCCGCCCGCCAGGCCCAGCACCAGGTGGCGGCGGTCGGTGACGCGCTGCGCCACCCAGCCACCGAAGAGCGTCATGAGGAACGCGCCGAGCGCGACGAAGACCGCCATGTGCCCTTGCTAGTCGATCGGCCCCCTGCCGCGCACCTCCGTGATCGCACCCGCTCACCCCTGAAGTGCCTGAATTCCCCGACTTCCCCGAGTTCCCCGAACTCGTGAATACCGTGAATCCCGAGAGGACCCCCACTCATGGCCGATGCCCCCACCGGCAAGGTGACCTTCGTCGGCGCCGGGCCCGGCGCCGCCGACCTGCTGACCTTCCGTGCCGCGCGCGCCATCGCCGAGGCCGACGTCGTGATCTGGGCGGCGAGCCTGGTACAGGCCGAGGTCCTGGAGCACGCGCGCGAAGGCGCCGAGATCCTCGACTCCGCCGCGATGTCCCTGGAGGACGTCGTCGCGGTGTACGAGCGGGCGCTGCGGGACGGGCTGAAGGTGGCGCGCGTGCACTCCGGCGACCCGGCGCTGTGGGGCGGCACGCAGGAACAGGTCGACCGGTGCGACGAACTCGGCCTGGACGTCGAGATCGTGCCGGGCGTCTCGTCGTTCTCGGCGGTCGCCGCGATCGCGCAGCGCGAGCTGACGATTCCCGAGGTCGCGCAGTCCGTGATCCTGACCAGGCTCGGCGGCGGCAAGACGCCGATGCCGCCCGGTGAGGAGGTGCGGGAGTTCGCGCGGCACGGCACGACGATGGCGGTCTTCCTGTCGGCGGCCAGGTCCGGGCAGCTGACGGCGGAGCTGCTGGAGGGCGGTTACCCGACGGACACGCCGGTCGTCATCGCGTACCAGGTCACCTGGCCCGAGGAGTTGGTGCTGCGGTGCACCGTCGCGACGCTGGAGGAGACGGTGAAGGAGCACAAGCTCTGGAAGCACACGCTCTTCCTGGTCGGCCCGGCGCTCTCCGCTTCCGGTACGCGCTCGCACCTCTACCACCCCGGCCACTTCCACGGGTTCCGGCGGGCCGACCGCACCGCGCGGGCGGCGCTGCGCGCGGAGCGCGGCTCCGCAGAGGTGAGAGCGGAGAAGTCCGGGTCATGATCACTGTTGTCGGTACGGGGACGGGCGCGCCCCTGACCCCCGACGCCCGTACGGCGCTGGACGCCGCCGGGCTCGTCGTCGGGGGCCGGCGCCATCTGGACGGCGCCGGGCTGCCCGAGGGCGTGGCCCGGGTGGTGCTCGGGCCGCTCGCGCCCGCGCTGGACGCGGTCGCGGAGCATCTGGCCGAGCGGGCGGACCGCACGGATGCCGGGGTCGTGGTGCTGGCCTCCGGGGACCCCGGGTTCTTCGGGATCGTACGGGCGCTGGCCGAACGGTTCGGGGCGGACGCGCTGGACGTGCGCCCGGGGGCGCCCTCCGTCGCGGTCGCGTTCGCGCGGCTCGGGCTGCCGTGGGACGACGCGGTCGTCGTCAGCGCGCACGGGCGGGCGCTGCGGACCGCCGTGAACGTGTGCCGTGCGCACCCGAAGACGGCCGTCCTGACCGGGCCCGGGGCCGGGCCCGCCGAGCTGGGCGCCGCCCTGGCCCGTACCGGCATTCCGCGCACCCTCGTCGTCGCGTCCGCGCTCGGCGACCCCGCCGGGGGCGAGAGCGTCGAGCGCCTCTCCCCCGGCGAGGCCGCGGCGCGGGACTGGCCGGCGGCGGTCAGCGTCGTCGTGTGCCTGGACGAGTCGCGGGCGCTGGCGCCGGCGCAGCGGACGGTCGCCGGGCGGGGCAACGGCCCCGCCCAGTGGGCGCTGCCCGAGGCCGCGTTCGAGCACCGCGACTCGATGATCACGAAGTTCGAGGTACGGGCGCTGGCGCTCGCCCGGCTCGGTCCGCGCCTGGGCGACCTGGTGTGGGACATCGGGGCGGGGTCGGGGTCCATGGCCGTGGAGTGCGCGCGGCTGGGGGCGGCGGCGATCGCGGTGGAGAAGACCTGCGACGGCGTGGAGCGCGTGCGGGCCAACGCCGCCGCGCACGGGGTCGACGTACAGACCGTCCACGGAGCCGCGCCGACCGTGCTGTCCCAACTGCCCGAACCCGACGCGGTGTTCGTCGGCGGCGGCGGGGGCGAGCTGCCCGGCATCGTCGCGGCGTGTGCGCGCAGCGCGCGGCGCACGGTCGTGGTCGCGCTGGCGGCCCTGGACCGGGTGCCGGCGGTACGGGCGGCGCTCGCGTCCGCCGGGTTCGCACCCGAGGGCGTCCTGCTGCAGTCCTCGCGGCTCGCGCCGCTGCCCGGGGACGTGACCCGGCTCGCGGCCGCCAACCCTGTCTTTCTGCTGTGGGGCCACCGCCCCGCGGAACCGGCAAGTGAAGGAGCAGTTCAGTGATCGGCCTCATCTCCGCCACGGCGGCAGGCGCCGTGGCCCGCGACCGGCTGGCCGCGGCCTGGCCCGGTCGTACGCAGGTGTACGACGGCCCGGTGCGGGAGGCGGTCGGGCGCGCCTTCGCGGAGTGCGAGCAGCTGGTGTGCTTCCTCGCCACGGGCGCGGTGGTACGGCTGGTCGCCCCGCTCCTCGCGGACAAGGCGTCCGACCCGGGCGTCGTCTGCGTCGACGAGGCGCAGCGCCACGCGGTGTCGCTCCTGGGCGGCCACGGCGGCGGCGCGAACGAGCTGGCGCTCGCGGTGTCGGGGGTGCTGGGCTGCGCCCCGGTGATCACGACGGCGACGGACGCCACGGACGTACCGGGCCTGGACACGCTGGGCTGGCCCGTCGAGGGCGCGACGGCCGCCGTGACCCGCGCGGTCCTGGACGGCGACCCGGTCACGCTGGCGGCGGACGCGGTGTGGCCGCTGCCGCCGCTGCCGGCGAATGTGGCACCGGCGGACGCGGCGGTGGGTGACGTCCGGGCGCCGGGCGCGGACGACGCGCGGCGGACCGCCGGGGACACGGAGCGGGCCGGCGATGCGGAGCGCGCAGAGGCCGGGGCGAAGGCCGGCCTGGCCGAGGCGGTCGCTGCCGCCGCCGTGCCCGTGGGAGGGCTGCCCGGTGCCATGGCCGCGACCGTCGCGGCCGGTGTCCTCGCGGAGGCGGCCTCGGCCGCTGCCGGGCCCGCGGAAGAGCGGGTGCCGGCCGGGCCCGCCGTGCTGCGCGTCACCGACCGGCTCGTCGGCATCGGGGACCGGGAGGCCGTGCTGCGGCCGCCGTCGCTGGTGGTCGGCGTGGGAGCCAGCAGGGGCGCCTGCGCCGACGAGGTGTCCGGGCTGATCGAGGAGGCGCTGGCGGACGCCGGGCTCTCGGTGCGGTCCGTCGCCGCGCTCGCGACCGTCGACGCCAAGGCCGACGAGGCCGGGATCGTGGAGGCGGCGGCCCGGCTCGGAGTGCCGCTGGAGACGTACGCCGCCGAGGAGCTGGCCCGTATCGACGTGCCGAACCCCTCGGGGGCTCCGCTCGCCGCCGTCGGGACGCCGTCCGTGGCGGAGGCCGCGGCGCTCGCCGGCGGGGGCGAACTCCTCGTACCGAAGCGGAAGTCGGCCCCCGAGGGGCGGGCGGCGATGGCCACCTGCGCCGTCGTGCGCAGGCAGCCGCGCGGGCGGCTCGCCGTCGTCGGGCTCGGGCCCGGCGCCCGCGATCTGCTGACACCGCGCGCCCGCGAGGAGATCCGGCGGGCCTCGGTGCTCGTCGGGCTCGACCAGTACGTCGACCAGATCCGCGACCTGCTGCGGCCGGGCACCCGCGTCCTCGAGTCGGGGCTGGGCGCCGAGGAGGAGCGGGCCCGTACCGCCGTCGCCGAGGCCCGCGCCGGGCACGCGGTCGCACTGATCGGGTCGGGGGACGCGGGCGTGTACGCCATGGCCTCGCCCGCGCTGGCCGAGGCGAGCGACGACATCGACGTCGTCGGCGTACCGGGGGTGACGGCGGCGCTCGCCGCCGCCGCGATCCTGGGCGCCCCGCTCGGCCACGACCACGTCTCGATCAGCCTCTCCGACCTGCACACGCCGTGGGAGGTCATCGAGCGGCGCGTACGGGCCGCGGCGGAGGCCGACCTCGTCGTGACGTTCTACAACCCCCGCAGCCGGGGCCGTGACTGGCAGCTCCCCGAGGCGCTGTCGATCCTCGCGGAGCACCGCGAGCCCACGACGCCCGTCGGTGTCGTACGCAACGCCTCGCGCCCGGACGGCACGAGCCGCCTCACCACGCTCGCCGCGCTCGACCCGGCGACCGTCGACATGATGACCGTCGTGGTCGTCGGCAACACCGCCGCCCGCGAGATCGCGGGCCGCATGGTGACGCCGCGCGGCTACCGCTGGCAGACGGAGGGTTCGTGATGACGACGGACACGACAGGCACCACGGACACGACGAACGCGGCGAAGACCACGGACAGGATCGTCCACCCCATCGAGCAGGAGTCCTTCCGGCGCCTGCGCTCCCGCCTCGACACGTCGCACTTCGCGCCGCTGACGCGGGCCGTCGTGGAGCGGGTCATCCACTCCGCGGCGGATCTGGAGTACGCCACCGACCTGGTCTGCGACGAGCGCACGCTCGAAACCGCGCACGCCGCGCTGCACGCCGGTGCGCCGGTCGTCGTGGACGTGGAGATGGTCGCGGCGGGGATCACCCGGCGCGAGACCGTGTGCCGGCTGAAGGAAGCCCAGGCCGGACCGGAACTGACCCGCAGCGCCCACGCGATCAGGCTGGCGTACGAGCAGGTCGGGCCCGGCGCCCTGTGGGTGATCGGCTGTGCGCCCACCGCGCTGGAGGAACTGCTGCTCCTGGACGCCGAGCCCGCGCTCGTCATCGGGCTGCCCGTCGGCTTCGTCGGGGCGGCCGAGTCCAAGGCGGCGCTGCGCGAGAGCGGGCTGCCGGCCGTCAGCAATGTTTCGGAGAAGGGCGGTTCGGCGGTCGCAGCGGCCGCGCTGAACGCCCTGCTCTACACCCCCCTCACCAAGGAGAAAGCGTGACCACCGCGCCCGCACTGCTCATCGCCGGCCACGGCACCCGCGACGACGCCGGAGCCGGAGCGTTCCGCGACTTCGTCGAGGAACTGGGCAGGCGCCACCCCGAACTTCCCGTCGCGGGCGGCTTCATCGAGCTGTCCCCGCCGCCGCTCGGCGACGCCGTCGCCGGCCTGGTCGAGCGGGGCGTCACGCGCTTCGCGGCCGTTCCCCTGATGCTGGTGTCCGCCGGTCACGCCAAGGGCGACATACCGGCGGCGCTGACCCGCGAGAAGGAGCGCCACCCCGGGATCTCGTACACCTACGGCCGTCCGCTCGGCCCGCACCCGGGTCTGCTGGCCGTGCTGGAGCGGCGGGTCGACGAGGTGCTCGGCGACCTGGACCGGTCCGAGGTGACCGTGCTGCTCGTGGGGCGCGGCTCCACCGACCCGGACGCCAACGCCGAGGTGCACAAGGCGGCACGACTGTTCTGGGAGGGACGTGGGTATGCGGGTGTGGAAACCGCGTTCGTCTCGCTCGCCGCGCCCGACGTGCCGAGCGGGCTCGACCGCTGCACGAAGCTGGGAGCCAAGCACATCGTGGTCCTGCCGTACTTCCTCTTCACCGGGATCCTGCCGGACCGGGTGCGGCGGCAGACGCGGGACTGGGCCGATGCGCACCCGGAGACCGGGGTGCGTCCGGCCGATGTGATCGGCCCCACCGAGGAGTTGATGGCCCTCGTGATGGAGCGTTACCAGGAAGCCGTCAAGGGCGACCTGCGCATGAACTGCGACTCCTGCGTCTACCGCATCGCCCTGCCCGGCTTCGAGGACAAGGTGGGGGCGCCGCAGCAGCCGCACTTCCACCCCGACGACGACGGGCACGGACATGGACACGGGCACGGACACGGACACGGGCACCACCATGCGCACGCCCACTGACACCGCTCACGATCTGCGCCACCACGGAGACGCCGAGGTCCGCGAGGGCGGTCTGACCGACCTCGCGGTCAACGTACGGGCGGACACTCCCCCGGCCTGGCTCAAGGCCCGCGTCGCCGCGTCCCTGGACACGCTCGCGGCCTACCCGGACGGGCGGGCCGCACGCGCGGCGGTGGCGCGGCGGCACGGGCTGCCGGTGGAGCGGGTACTGCTGACGGCGGGCTCCGCGGAGGCGTTCGTGCTGCTCGCGCGCGCGCTCGCGGTGCGCCGGCCCGTCGTCGTACACCCGCAGTTCACGGAGCCCGAGGCGGCGCTGCGGGACGCGGGGCACGAGGTCGGGCGGGTGCTGCTGCGCGAGGAGGACGGCTTCCGGCTGGATCCGGCGGCCGTTCCCGAGGACGCCGATCTGGTGGTGATCGGCAACCCGACCAACCCCACGTCCGTGCTCCACCCCGCGGAGACCGTCGCCCGGCTCGCGCGCCCGGGGCGGACGCTGGTGGTCGACGAGGCGTTCATGGACGCGGTGCCGGGCGAGCCGCAGGCGCTGGCGGGGCGTACGGACGTACCCGGTCTGGTGGTGCTGCGCAGCCTCACCAAGACGTGGGGCCTCGCCGGACTGCGCATCGGATACGTCCTGGCCGGCCCGGAGACGGTCGCGGCGCTGGAGCGGGCGCAGCCGCTGTGGCCGGTGTCGACGCCGGCGCTGGCCGCCGCGGAGGCGTGCATGGCGCCGGCGGCGCTCGCGGAGGCGACGCGGGCGGCGCGGCAGGTGGCCGCCGACCGGGCGCATCTGCTGGCCGGGCTGGCGGAGTTCGACGAGGTGCGGGTGGTGGGGGCGGCCGAGGGCCCCTTCGTCCTCGTACGGATGGAACGGGCCGACGAGGTACGGGTGCGCCTGCGGGGGCTGGGCTTCGCGGTGCGGCGGGGGGACACGTTTCCGGGGCTCGGGCCGCAGTGGCTGCGGCTCGCGGTGCGCGACCGGGTCACGACCGGCCGGTTCCTCCAGGCGCTGGACCAGGCACTGACGCTGGTCGCGCGCTGACCGGCCTTCCCCGTTCCCCGGGGCCCGGCCCCCCGGCCCTCCGGGGCCCGGCGCCCCGCGGACGTGTCCCTGTCCGCCGGACGGGCGTGGTGCCGCCGGCGGCGGCTCTCAGCCCGTCCTGCGGACGAGTGCCGGGAAGCAAGGGGCAGGGATCCGGGGTCAGGTGCAGAGGTCAGGGGCGAAGGCCCCTGCCGTCAGGCCCGGTTACGGGCGCGGCGGGTACGGGCCACCGCCAGGGCTCCGGCGCCGGCCACCAGCAGCAGGCCCGCACCACCCGCCAGGTACGGTGTCGTGGAGTTGCCGCCGGTCTCGGCGAGGCTCGCCCCGGCCGCCGTCCGGGGCTTCACGTCCGGGGCCGGAGCCTCCTTCGGCTCCTCCGCAGGCTTCTCCACCGCCGGCTTCTCCTGCGCCGGGTTCTCCACCGCCACCGGTGTCTTCGGCGGCTTCGGTGACTGGCACGTCGCTCCCGCCAGCGTCACCGTGCCCTCGACCTCGGCGACGTTCAGCTTCAGCGGATTCACCGACACCTTCAGCTCGAGCGCCGTGGCCGCGGCCGTACGCGAGGTGGTGTGCGTCTTCGACAGGTCGAGCGTCACCACGCCCACCGCGGGCACGTCGACCCGCGTCCGCCCGCCCGCCGACAGCGTGACCCTCCTGCCGAGCACGGTCACCGCACCGAGCACGTTCGACTCGGCCACGGGCTGCTTGCCCGCCTCGCACAGCGCCTTCGACGTGACCTTCTCGACCTCGATGAGCGAGAGCAGCGGCAGCCCCGGCACATGCACCTCGGCGTGCGCGAGGTGGGTGTGGCCCTCGGCCTTGTGCGCGTCGGCCGTCGCCTTCGCCGTGGCCACGTCGGCGCGCAGCACACTGACCGGCCTGCCCTGTTCCACGCCGTCCAACTGGACCGTCAGGGCGGTCTTCTCCGCGCTCGCCGGGGCGTTCACCTCGTTGAGGGTGGTCCTGAGCGGCACGTGGACGCTCTTGTTGAGCAGGGACACGTCGAGTCCGGTACGGAGCACGACGGCGCTCGCCTTCCCCTCGCCGCCGCCCTCGGTGGCGTGCGCCGCCGGAGCGGCGGCGAGCAGGGCGGCGGGGCCCGCGGCCAGCGCGAGGGCGGCCGCGGTGGCTGCGGACCGGCGCGTGGACCGGCGCTCGGGCCGGGCCGCGGACCGGCGTACGGGCCGGGCCGCGGACCGGCGTACGGGCATGCTGAAGATGGTGCTGTTCAAGGTGGTGGAACCCCCACAAGTGACACGGCGCCGCCCGGCGCACTCCACGGGGACACGCGGGCGCCGGCGGCTGAGACACGGGAATCCTTACGCACTTCGAGTGAACGGTCAGCTACCCGGAGTCATTTCACTCCAAAGAGGGGTTTCCGATCCCGCATTCGAATCCGCCGAGTCTCCGGGCACGGACGTTCCCGTCAGCGCCCGTCAGTACCCGCCCGATCCCGCCCGATCCCGTCCGATCCCGTCAGCCGACGATCCGCCCGTTCAGGACGATCCGCCGCGGCGCCGCCAGCACGCGCACGTCCGCGCGCGGGTCCTCGTCGTACACCACCAGGTCGGCGGGGGCGCCCTCCTCCAGCAGGGGGCGCCCGAGCCATTCGCGCGCCCTCCACGTCGTCGCCGACAGCGCGTCCAGGGCCGGGATGCCCGCCTTCATGAGTTCGGCGACCTCGTCCGCCACCAGGCCGTGGGCGAGCGAGCCGCCCGCGTCCGTGCCGACGAAGACGGGCACGCCCGCGTCGTACGCCGCGCGCACCGTGTCGTACCGGCGCTCGTACAGCTGCCGCATGTGCGCCGACCAGCGCGGGAACTTCGCCTCGCCGCCGTAGGCGAGGATCGGAAACGTCGCGATGTTGACCAGGGTCGGCACGATCGCGACCCCGCGTTCGGCGAAGAGCGGAATGGTGTCCTCGGTCAGCCCCGTGGCGTGCTCGATGCAGTCGATGCCCGCCTCGACGAGGTCGCGCAGCGAGTCCTCGGCGAAGCAGTGCGCGGTGACCCGGGCCCCGAGCCGGTGCGCCTCGGCGATGGCCGCCTCGACCTCGCCGCGTGGCCAGCACGCCCCCAGGTCCCCGGTCTCCCGGTCGATCCAGTCGCCGACGAGCTTGACCCAGCCGTCGCTGCGCCGGGCCTCCCGCGCGACGTACGCGACGAGGTCGCCGGGCTCGATCTCATGGGCGAAGTTACGGATGTAGCGACGGGTACGGGCGATGTGCCGGCCCGCCCTGATGATCTTCGGCAGGTCGGCGCGGTCGTCGATCCAGCGGGTGTCGGACGGCGACCCGGCGTCGCGGATCAGCAGCGTGCCCGCATCCCGGTCGGTGATCGCCTGCTTCTCGCTGGTGTCCTCGTCCACCGGGCCGTGCCGGTCGAGCCCGACATGACAGTGCGCGTCGACCAGTCCGGGCAGCGCCCATCCCTCGACGACCTGCGCGTCGCGTACGCCGGCGGGCCGTTCGTACGTGACCCTGCCGTCCACGGCCCACAGCCCGTCCCGTACGTCGTCGGGCCCCGCGAGCACCCGTCCCCTCACCCGCAGCACCGTGTGATCACTCATGCGCAGCACTCTACGAGGGGGCGACTACGCTCGGCCCGGAGAGACCGAACACTGATCCGAAGAGAGCTCCGCCGTGACACACCCGCTTCTGGACCTGGCCCCGCTGACCGCCGCGCACTTCGCGGCCGTCGAACGCCGGGTCGCCTCGCTGCTCTCCACCGAGCAGGACGTGGTCATCATGCAGGGCGAGGCGCTGCTTCCCCTCGAAGGCTGCATCCGCGGCGGCGCCCGCCCCGGCTCGACCGCGCTGAACGTGGTGACCGGGCCGTACGGGCAGACCTTCGGGAACTGGCTGCGCGACTGCGGCGCGGCGGTCTTCGACCTGACCGTCCCGTTCCACACGGCGGTCACCGCCGAGCAGATCGGCCAGGCCCTCGACGAGCACCCGGAGATCGACTTCGTCTCGCTGGTGCACGCGGAGGCGGCGACCGGCAACACCAACCCGGTGGCCGGGATCGGTGAGGTCGTACGGGCCCACGGCGCCCTCTTCATGCTCGACGCGGTCGCCTCGGTGGGCGCCGAGCCGCTGCTGCCCGACGCGTGGGGCGTGGACCTGTGCGTGATCGGCGCGCAGAAGGCGATGGGCGGCCCGGCCGGCGTCTCCGCGGTGTCGGTGAGCGAGCGCGCCTGGGAGCGGATGGCCGCCAATCCGGCCGCCCCGCGCCGCTCGTACCTCTCCCTCCTGGACTGGAAGGAACGGTGGATCGACGGCGGCCGCAAGGCGCTGCTGCACGCGCCCGCGCAGCTGGAGATGCTGGCGCTGGAGGCGTGTGTGGAGCGCATCGAGGCGGAAGGGCTCGACGTGCTGATGGCCAGGCACCGGGCCGCGGCCTCGGCCACGCGCGCGGGTGCGATCGCGCTGGGCGGCGGCCTGGAGCCGTACGTCCACGCGGCGCGCGACGCCGCGCCGGTGGCCACGACGCTGCGCGTTCCCGCCGGGGTGGACGCGTCCGAGGTGGTCGCGAAGGCGCTGGCCGCCGACCCGTCGCTGCCGTTGATCGCGGGCGGCGGGTCGCTGTCCAAGGAGATGATCCGGGTCAATCACTACGGCATCGATGCCACACGGGGCGTGGTCCAGTCGTCGCTCGGCGCGCTGGGCGCGGCGCTGAGCGAATCGGGAAGGCAGGTCGACTTCGAAGCTGCCCGAAAGGCCGTTGCGGAAACCTGGCCCGGCGAATAAATTCTCTGAATTCAATGAACTCCGGAAAACGGGAAGCTGCTTTTATCAGTGCAGCTTCCCGTTTTCTTATGCCCGCTCCTCCCGAGCTCAAACGTGGAGGTTTCAAGCAAAGATCGGGGCGGTTTCGGGGGTGTGACCGACCCCACATCGCGGGTGATTTGGCTGGTAATTTCCCGCCAAATCGCCCAGATTTGCAGTCTGCTCGCGTGAAGTGTGTGCCCGCGCGATAACACAGATTCCCCTTCCACCCAACCCCTTCCCGCGATGCATTTTTTGAATTCGCTGGGTAAATTGCATCCGCATGACCGCCGCACAAGCAGACCTTGCACGGACCCGAAGCGAATTCCTGCAGATCGAAGCTCCGCGAGCAGAGGACGGAGCCGCGATCTGGCGCATTGCCCGCGACTCCAAGGTCCTGGACCTCAACTCCTCGTACAGCTATCTGCTGTGGTGCCGCGACTTCGCGGCGACTTCGGTCGTGGCCCGGGACAGCCCCGGAGGCGAGCCGATCGCGTTCATCACGGGCTACATCCGCCCCGAGCGCCCCGAGACCCTCGTCGTCTGGCAGGTCGCCGTCGACCACGCCCACCGCGGGCGCGGGCTGGCCGGCACGCTCCTGGAGGCGCTGACCGAGAAGGTCGCCGCGCGCCAGGGGGTGAAGGTGATCGAGACGACCGTGACCCCGGACAACACCGCCTCCAACCGGCTGTTCACCTCGTACGCCGAGCGCCACGGTGCGCCCCTGGAGCGCGAAGTGCTCTTCGAGGGCGAGCTGTTCCCCGAGGACACGCACCTGCCCGAGGTGCTGTACCGCATCGGCCCTCTCGCCGCCTGATCCGCCCCCTGCCGACTTCCTTCCCCCTTCTTTCCCCAGGAGAGCGCCGTGACCATCACCCCTCCCGCCCTGAGCGTCTTCGAGACCCTGGAATCCGAGGTACGCAGCTACTGCCGCGGCTGGCCGGCCGTGTTCGACCGCGCGCAGGGCAGCCACCTCCACGACGAGGACGGCCACACCTACCTCGACTTCTTCGCCGGCGCCGGGTCACTCAACTACGGTCACAACAACCCGGTACTGAAACGGGCGCTGATCGACTACATCGAGCGCGACGGCATCACCCACGGCCTCGACATGGCGACGACCGCGAAACGTGCCTTCCTGGAGACCTTCCAGAACGTGGTGCTGCGGCCGCGCGACCTGCCGTACAAGGTGATGTTCCCGGGCCCGACCGGCACCAACGCCGTCGAGGCAGCGCTGAAGCTCGCCCGCAAGGTCAAGGGCCGCGAGTCGGTCGTGTCCTTCACCAACGCCTTCCACGGCATGTCGCTGGGCTCGCTCGCCGTCACCGGCAACGCGTTCAAGCGGGCCGGTGCCGGTATACCGCTGGTGCACGGCACGCCGATGCCGTTCGACAACTACTTCGACGGCACGGTCCCGGACTTCCTGTGGTTCGAGCGGCTGCTCGAGGACCAGGGGTCCGGCCTCAACAAGCCCGCCGCGGTGATCGTCGAGACGGTGCAGGGCGAGGGCGGCATCAACGTCGCCCGCGCCGAGTGGCTGCGCGCGCTCCAGGACCTGTGCCACCGCCAGGACATGCTGCTGATCGTCGACGACATCCAGATGGGCTGCGGCCGCACCGGCGGTTTCTTCTCCTTCGAGGAGGCCGGCATCACGCCGGACATCGTCACCCTGTCGAAGTCCATCAGCGGGTACGGCCTGCCGATGTCGCTGTGCCTGTTCAAGCCCGAGCTGGACGTCTGGGAGCCGGGCGAGCACAACGGCACCTTCCGCGGCAACAACCCCGCGTTCGTCACCGCCACCGCCGCGCTCAACACCTACTGGGCCGACGGCCAGATGGAGAAGCAGACCATCGCCCGCGGCGAGCAGGTCGAGCGCGCGCTGCTGGCCATCGCCGACGAGAACGACGGGGCCGGGGTCGGCTTCCGGGGCCGGGGCCTGGTCTGGGGCCTGGGGTTCGCCGACAAGGAGCGCGCCACGGCGGTCTGCCGCCGCGCCTTCGAGCTCGGCATGCTGCTGGAGACCTCGGGTCCCCAGAGCGAGGTCGTGAAGCTGCTGCCGGCGCTCACCATCTCCCCCGACGAACTGGACGAGGGGCTGCGCATCCTGGCCCGTTCCGTCCGCGAGACCGCCTGACGGCGGGGCCGCCCGACCGCTTCACCGTCTCACCGCAGTAACACAGAAGGGCTCGACTGACCGTGATCGTCCGATCGTTCAAGGACATTGAAGGCACCGACCGCCATGTGAAGGCCGCCTCCGGAACCTGGGAGAGCAAGCGCATCGTGCTCGCCAAGGAGAAGGTCGGCTTCTCGCTCCACGAGACCGTGCTGTACGCGGGTACGGAGACGTCGATGTGGTACGCGAACCACATCGAAGCCGTCCTGTGCACGGAGGGCGAGGCCGAACTCACCAACGACGAGACCGGCGAGACCCACTGGATCACGCCGGGCACGATGTACCTGCTGGACGGCCACGAGCGCCACACCATGCGCCCCAAGACCGACTTCCGCTGCGTATGCGTCTTCAACCCTCCCGTCACCGGACGGGAGGACCACGACGAGAACGGTGTCTACCCGCTGCTGACCGAGGAGGTCTGAACCATGACCGACGTACTGACCCCGCGCATCGAGACCCCCCGCGCCGACCTCTACCCGACGCGCGGCGCCGCCGAGGTGACCACCCCCCGCCAGGACCCGGTCGTCTGGTCCGCGCCCGGCGCGCCGGGACCCGTCGAGCCCGCCGAACTCATGAGCTTCGAGCGGGACGGCTTCCTCACCGTCGACCAGCTCATCACCCCGGACGAGGTGTCGCTCTACCGGGCCGAGCTGGACCGGCTGATCACCGACCCGCAGGTGCGGGCGGACGAGCGCTCGATCATCGAGCCCAAGTCGGGGGACGTACGGTCGGTCTTCGAGGTGCACCGCATCAGCGAGGTCTTCGCGCAGCTGGTGCGCGACCCGCGGGTGGTCGGCAGGGCCCGCCAGATCCTCGGCTCGGACGTGTACGTCCACCAGTCGCGGATCAACGTCAAGCCGGGCTTCGGGGCCTCGGGCTTCTACTGGCACTCGGACTTCGAGACCTGGCACGCCGAGGACGGCCTGCCGAACATGCGGACCGTGTCCGTCTCGATCGCGCTGACCGAGAACTACGACACCAACGGCGGCCTGATGATCATGCCGGGGTCGCACAAGGAGTTCCTGGGCTGCGCGGGCGAGACGCCGAAGGACAACTACAAGAAGTCGCTCCAGATGCAGGACGCCGGCACGCCGTCGGACGCCGCGCTGACGCGCATGGCGGACCGGCACGGCATCAGGCTCTTCACGGGCAAGGCCGGTTCGGCGACCTGGTTCGACTGCAACTGCATGCACGGCTCGGGCGACAACATCACGCCGTACGCGCGCAGCAACGTCTTCATCGTCTTCAACAGCGTGGAGAACACGGCGGTCGAACCGTTCGCGGCGCCCGTGCCGCGGCCGGAGTTCATCGGGGCGAGGGACTTCACGCCGGTGAAGTAGGCAGGCGGCCGGGTGGCGCGAGCCCCCGGACAGGCGGGCGGGACCGGTTCGGTGGAACCGGTCCCGCCCGCCTCGTGCTCGCCCCAGGCGCTTCAAGTACTTCAGGCGCTTGAGGCGGTCAGCGCCGGATAGTCGGTGTAGCCCTTGGCCTCGCCGGCGAAGAAGGTGGCCGGGTCCGGGGTGTTGTACGGTCCCCCGGTCTTCAGCCGGGCCGGGAGGTCCGGGTTGGCGAGGAAGAGCGCTCCGTACGCGACGAGGTCGGCGACGCCCTCCTCGACGAGCCCGAGCGAACCGTGGTCCGTGGGGCCCTCGGTCGCCGGGTTGAGGACGAAGGTGCCGGAGAACTTCGCGCGCAGTTCCAGCAGCAGTCCACGCTGCTCGGGGGAGACCTCGACGGCGTGCAGGTAGGCGAGGCCGAGCGGCGCCACGGCCTCGACGAGCGCCGGGTACACGGCGTCGGTGTCGGTCTCGGCGATGTCGTTGTACGGGTTGGCGGGCGAGATCCGCAGGCCGGTCCGGTCGGCGCCGACGGCCGCCGCGACCGCCTTGGCGACCTCGACGGCGAAGCGGATGCGGTTCTCGACGGAGCCGCCCCACTCGTCGGTGCGCAGGTTGGTGTTGGTCGCGAGGAACTGCTGGATGAGGTAGCCGTTGGCGCCGTGCAGTTCGACGCCGTCGAAGCCGGCGTCGATGGCGTTGCGGGCGGCGGTCTCGAAGTCGGCGATGGTGTCCAGCACCTCGGCGCCGGTCAGCTCGCGCGGGGTGACGAAGTCCTTCATGCCCTCGGAGGTGTAGAGCTGCCCGGCGGCGGCCACCGCGGAGGGGGCGACCGGGACCAGCCCGTCGGGGAGGAGGACGGGGTGGCCGATGCGGCCCGCGTGCATGAGCTGGGCGTAGATCCGGCCGCCCGCGGCGTGCACGGCGTCGGTGACCTTGCGCCAGCCCGCGGTCTGCTCCCTGCTGTGCAGGCCGGGGGTGAACGGGTAGCCCTGGCCGACGACGGAGGGCTGGACTCCTTCGGTGACGATCAGACCGGCGGAGGCACGCTGGGTGTAGTACTCGGCGGTGAGCTCGGTCGGTACGCCGCCCTCGGCGGCGCGGCTGCGGGTCATCGGGGCCATCACGATGCGGTTGGCGAGCGGGGTGCCCGACAGGTCGAACGGATCGAATGCGGTGGTCACGGCAGAAGCCCCCAGAGGAGATACGCGAATATGTGGTCGACCAATGAATCCCGGCCGGAGCCACTGTAACGCATTACTTGGCCGACCAAGGTAAAGTTGTCCCCACAGTTCCGAGAAGGAGTTCCCATGAGCGCCGAGCCCGCCTGTCCCGAGCCCCCGAGCACCGCGAGCGGCGGTCCGGTCAGCCACTCCATCTCCCAGACCGCCCGGCTCCACCGCATCGCCGCGGGCCGGCTCCTGCGCGGTCTCGGCCTCTACCCCGGCCAGGAGTTCGTGATGATGCACCTGTGGGACGTGGGGCCGGTGCGCCAGTCGGAGCTGATCAAGGCGGTCGGCCTGGACCCGTCGACGGTGACGAAGATGCTCCAGCGCCTGGAGCAGTCGGGCCATGTACGCCGTCGCCCCGACCCCGCGGACCGGCGGGCCGCCCTCGTCGAGGCGACCGGCCGGAGCTGCGGCCTGAAGGCGCAGGTGGAGCAGGCCTGGCAACGGCTGGAGGAGATCACCCTGGCGGGACTCGACGAGCCCGAGCGCAAGGAACTGCTGCGGCTGCTGGGCCGCGTGGAGGCCAATCTCTGCCCGCAGGCGCGCGAGGAGGCACAGTCCGCGGCGCAGGCGTGCACGGCGGACTCCGCTCCTGGCGGCTTCGCCCCGCCCGGTGGACGAGGAGCGGAGTCCGGGGCCTGAGCACCGGGGTCCGAGCAACGGGGTCCGAGCAACGGGCCACCGGGCCCGAGCACCGAACCCCCGGGCCTCGGACCCCGGGCCCGAGGCCACCGAGTCCGGACACCTGGCCCCCGGGCTCCGGGGCAGCGCGCCGGCGACGCTTCAGCCGGCGAGCACGTCCAGCGCCCGGTCCACATCGGCGCCGGTGTTGTAGAGGTGGAAGGACGCGCGCAGGTTCCCCGCGCGCACGGAGACGACGATGTCCGCCTCCGTCAGCGCGTCGAGCCGGTGGGCGAGCCCCGGGGTGGCGACGACCACGGAGTCGGCGGGAACCGGTTCGTGGCCGAGGGAGACGAGCCCCTCCCGGAAGCGGGCGGCGAGCGCGGTGGTGTGGGCCCGTACGTTCTCGACGCCGATCTCCTCCAGGAGCGCGAGGGACTGCTCGGCGCCGACGTACGGCAGGAAGGGCGGCGGCTCGTCGAACCGGCGGGCGCTGCGGGCGAGCTCCGCGACGGGGCCGTACGTACTGCTCCAGACGTCCTCGCCGGCGATCCATCCCGCGTGGAACGGTATGAGGGATTCCTGCGCCTCTTCGGTGACGGTGAGGAACGACGCGCCGCGCGGCGCCATCAGGTACTTGTAGCCACCGGTGACGGTGTAGTCGAAGCTCCCCGCGTCGAAGGGCAGCCAGCCCGCCGCCTGGGACGCGTCGACGAGCGTGCGGGCGCCGTGGGCGGCGGCGGCGGCCCGTACGGCGGCCAGATCGGCGACGCGCCCGTCGGCGGACTGCACCGCGGAGAAGGCCACCAGGGCGGTTCCCGGGCGCACCGACCCGGCCAGGGCGTCCAGCGGCACGTACCGCACCTTGAGGTCCCCGCGGACCACGAACGGGTTGACCACCGAGGCGAAGTCCCCCTCGGCGCACAGGACTTCGGAACCGGCGGGCAGCGAGGCCGCGATCAGCCCGACATGGACGGCCACCGCGCTGCCGAGGGCGACCCGCTCGCCGGGAACCCCGACGAGCCGCGCGAAGGACGCGCGGGCGGCGATCGGGGCGTCGAAGCTGTTCCCGCCGTCGGGACTGCCGGTCGCGTTCAGCTCGGCCGCGGCCTTGACGGCCTCGACGCCGCGACGGGGCAGCAGCCCGCAGGTGGAGGTGTTGAGGTACGTCGTCTCAGGCGCGAACTCGGCGCCTACGGTTTCGGTGAGGGTGAGGGGCTCCATGTCCTCTACTCTGCTGCCTCACCAACTCCTCGTCCATTGCATATGTTTGACCCCGTACCCCAAGCAATGCTTATGTGTTGCTCCCGCTGCCGTCGAGGCGGCTCGCCCACGCCTGTTCCGGCGCCTGAGCAACGCCCTCCAGGGCTCTCCGGGCCGTGCCCCGAAGGCGGCTTCCCTACCGCATGGCCGACGGCCTTGCCCGGCTGCCCGGACAGGGCCGGCCCTGGAATCATGTCGCCCGTGCTCGCCTCGTCCGATACGGTCGCGGAAGTGTTTTCACTGCTGGGAGCCCATGAGGTTCGCGTGGGGCCTCTCCGGCAGTTCCCGGGCTGAAAGCAGGTTTCGTTATGGCATGCCGTATCAGTGAGCTCGTGCTCGGTTGCCGCGACCCTGAGGTGCTGGCACGGTTCTGGTGCGAGGTCCTGGACTTCGTCGTGCTCGATCGCGAGGACGACGGCACGCTGGAGATCGGACCGCGCGAAGGGTTCGGTGGTCCGCAGCCGACGATCATCCTCAGTCGCCGGGACGAGCCGGAGAAGGGGAAATCCCGGCTGCACATCGACGTCAACGCCACCGACCGCGATCAGGACGCCGAGCTCGAACGCCTTCTGAAGCTCGGTGCGCGCCCGGCCGACATCGGCCAGACGGGGGAGGAGCAGTGGCATGTCCTGTCCGACCCCGAAGGCAATGAGTTCTGCCTGCTCAAGACCCGCCTCAACCCACTCTGATGCTCATCGGTCACGCCTCGGCACCAGGCACCCAGGGTCTGCCCCGAAGTCCGGTGTGACGGGCGTGTCGTGAGCGTGGAGTGAGTGCGGTCTCCGGCAGGGGGTTCATCGGCCGGGAAGAACCTGGACACCGGGAACCCCGTGGCCACTCCTGGCGGTGACGGGCCGGCGTGACCTGACCGATGAGCAGAGGGCGCGGCCGGAAAACCGCTCATTCCTCGCGGGAGACCGCCAGAGACCGCGCGGGAGACCGCAGGGGTTCAGGGAGCGGCGGTCGCGGTCGGGCGGCTGAAGGCCGGCCGGTAGGCGCTGGGCGTCAGGCCGGCCGCGCCGGCTTTCGCGGTGATCGAGGGCGGGGCGGTCGCCCTCGTGGCGTCGGCGGCCGCGGCGTTGTCCGGGGCGGTGTTCGTAGCCGTGGAGGCGCGGCAGCCGCATCCCGTGGTGCCTGCCGCTCGGCCTGTTCCGCGACCCGGTCGTCGCGGTGGCGGTGGCGGCGGGTTCGGCGTGCAGCGCCGCCTTCCACGGGATGGCCTTCGTCCTCAGCCTGTACTTCCAGCAGGTCCACCACCTGTCGGCGCCGGACACCGGCCTGATGTTCCTGCCCCTGACCGGGCTGATCCCCCGTGGTGGACATGGCCTCGGGGAGGCTCGCGAACCGCTGCGGCCCGCGCCGTCCGCTGCTCATCGGCCAGAGCGCCGCGGCCGCGGGGCTGCTGCCCCTGCTGTTCGTCGGCCCGGACACTCCGCTGCCGGTGACGGCGGTGCTGCTGGTTCCGGTGGGCCTGGGCGTCGGCCTCGCCCTGCCGCCGCTGACCGCCGCCATGATGGAGGCGGTCCCCGCCGGGCGGCCGGGGCTCGCGGCGGGTGTGCTCAACGCCGCCCGCCAGGTCGCGGGCGGGCTCGGCGTCGCGGCGTTCGGCGCGCTGGTCGCCGTCGGCTTCGCGGCCGGTCTCCGTACGTCCCTGCTGGTCAGTGTCGGGCTTTGGACGGCGACCGCGCCGGCGACGCTCACCCGGCCGCGGTCCGACCGCGCCGGTACTGCCCCGGAGCGGCTCCGCACTCCCGCTTGAACGGCACACGGACGGCCCGCCGGGACCGAGGTCCCGGCGGGCCGCTGTTGCCGTGGGCAGCAGTGCCCGCGTGCCTACGGGGTCACTTGCCGTAGTACGCGTTGTAGACCGACACCGCCGACTTGTTGCCCTTCTTGTCCGCGATGGCGGCGCGGAAGGAGACGCCCTTCCCCTTCGCCGGGTTCTTCACGGAGATCCTGCCGCTCCTGACGTCCTTCTTCTTCCACGTACGGCCCCCGTCGTACGACACGTACACGGTCAGCGACTTGAGGTTGCTGCCCGCGGCCGCGCCCTGGACGGAGACCGGGACCGACTGGGTCGTGCCGGCCGGCGCCGTGCTGTCCGGACCGAGCTTCGCGCCGAAGCGCGCCGTGGAGATCGGCGCCTTCACCGTGTCCGCGGACTTCTTGGACCGGAACGTGAAGCTCGCGTCGACGCGGGTCGAGGCCGCCGCGACCTTCTTGCTCCGGCTGATCGACGTCGACAGCTTGTACTCGGCGTCGCCGGCCGGGACGGTGAACTCTTCGCTGCCGTCGAGGGGGTCGGCCGTCTGGGCGATCCTGGTGCCGTTGCGGTACAGGGTCGTCTTCACCGAGGAGTAGACCGAAGCGCCCGCGTGGTTCTTGCCGTCGGCGAAGACCGGCAGCATTCCGGAGAGGGTGTTGCCGTCGCGGAAGACCCCGAAGTCGGAGCTGATACGCGGCCCGAAGACGCCGACGTTGAAGGTCTTCTCGTACTTCCGACCCCCCTTGAACGTCTGAGGGGCTCCCAGCGCGTACGCGGCCTCGGTGATCGGGAAGCCGTCGGCGTCCCGGCCGGCGTACTGCTCGAAGTCCATGGTCCACTTGGCGTTGTCGACCGTGGACACATACACCGTGCGGGTCCCCGGCAGCTTCTGTCCTTGGGGCATCACCGCGACACCGCCGCTGTCACCGATGAAGCCGATCACGGTCACGCCACCGGTCTTGCCGGACGCCGAGGCGCCCATGCCGGCCTTCACCCTGGCGAGCTCGCTCGACTTGAAGTGCTTGGTGTAACCGGTGGGGAACCGGTTCACCTCGCGGCCGGTCGCCACGTGGTAGTCGGTGGCCGCGCCCTTGGACCACGCCCCGTTCAGCGTGAAGGACAGCGGACCGGCGGACGCCGCGCCGACCGACGCGGTGCGGAGCTGCTGGAACGAGTCGGCGAACAGGCCCCACTCCACGCCCACCGGTTCGGACCAGTAGGACACGGCTGCCAGTCGCTGCTTCGCCGCGCTGTCCGGCACGGTGACGTCGAGCGCCCTGGTGGTGCGCGCGTCGATCGTCACGGACGTGTTCTTCGTGACGTCCAGCTTCGGCTGGACCAGCAGGTTGGCGGCGCTGCTGTCGCTCGCGCCGTCAAGGACGAGGGAGTTCAGCAGGTACGCGCCCTTGGGCACCCGGACCGTCACCGTGCCGGACGGGTCGTACACCTCGAAGCCCTGCTCGGCCTCGTCGCTGTACGGCATGAGGTCGGTGGAGAAGAGCGCCGCGGGCTTTCCGTCACGCCCGATGTGCTTGAGCGTCACGTCGTACGCCTCGGACTCGCGCTGCACCGCCGCCCCCGTGCGGACGGACTGGCCGCCGCCCGTGGCGACGACGTACGCGGAGTACGCGCCGTGGGTGGAACCGCCCGGCTTCGTGTCGGTGATCAGGTCGGCGGAGGCCGTTCCGCCCGCGGGCACGGTCAGGCTCTTCGTCCCGAGGGTGAAGAATCCGGCCGGGGCGGGCCGGCCCTTCGGGTCGGTGCCGGCCACCGTCAGGTCGAGGGTGAGGTCCGTCGTGCCGAGGTTGCGGTAGGTGACCTGCTTGGTCACCGGCTTGTCGTCGGTGTGCGGCCACTGCTGCGTGCCGAGGTTCAGCGACACCGGCTCGGCGACGACGGTCTGCTGGACCGCCTTGTCGACGGCTATCCGTCCCGAACCCTGCTCGAACGGCGTGTACGCCCCGCCCTTCGCGGACGCGGTCAGCGCGCCCTTGATCTCGGCGTACGTCCACTTCGGGTGCTGCTGCTTGAGGATCGCGGCGGCGCCGGCGACATGCGGGGTCGCCATCGACGTACCGGAGATCGTCAGGTAGCCCGGCGGCTTCTCGCCGACCTCCTTGGCGATGACGCTGCCCTTCGCCGAGGCGGCGGTGATGTCCACGCCGGGCGCGGTCACGTCGGGCTTGACGGCGCCGTCACCGACCCGCGGCCCGGTGCTGGAGAAGTCGGCCAGCTTGTCGTTGTCGTCGACCGCTCCGACGGTGAGCGCGGCGTCCGCGCTGCCGGGCGAGCCGACCGTCCGGGGGCCTTCGTTGCCCGCCGCGATGGCGAACAGGATGCCCTTCTCGGCGGACAACTTGTTGACCTGGGCCTCCAGCGGGTCCACCGCGGGGGTGTCCTGGCCGCCGAGCGACAGGTTGACGACGTCGGCGCCCTGCTCGACGGCCCAGTCCATGCCCGCGATGATGCCGGAGTCGTCGCCGTAACCGTCGTCGCTGAGCACCTTGCCGTTGAGCAGCTTCGCGCCGGGCGCGACACCCTTGTGGACGGCGCCCGCGCCGGCCGCGATGGACGCGACGTGCGTGCCGTGGCCGTAGCGGTCCTTGGCGTCGGGGGACGTCGAGAAGTTCCTCTCCGCGACGACCTGGTTCTTCAGGTCCGCGTGGGTGGCGTCGACACCCGTGTCCAGGACGGCGATCTTGACGCCCTTGCCGTCGTATCCGGCCGCCCACGCCTTGGGCGCTCCGATCCGCGGGACGCTCCTGTCCAGGCTTGCCCTGCGGACGCCGTCGAGCCAGACGTGGGCGATGCCCGACGCGTTGGTGCGGACGCCGCCGTCCTGCTCGCGGGTCAGGGCGTTCCACAGCTCGGACGCGTCCTGCCGGGGCGTCGTGACGGCGTCGGCGTTCAGCGACTCGAGGGTCCTGCGGACCGTGGTGTCACCGGCGTCGCGTACGTCCGACTTCGCCTGCGCGGCGGCGCCGCGGTAGCCGACGATGACCTTCAGGCCCTTCTTCTGGGCCTTGCGGCTGGTCGCCCTGCTGAGCTCGGTGACGTCGAACAGACGCCGGTCGAGCCTGCCCGAGTCGACCAGCCGCTGTGCGTCGACGGGGATCACCGTGGTGTGGCCGTCGGCGCGCTTCACGGACACGGGTATGTGCTCGCGGCCCTTGGCGCGCTCGAAGCCGACGACGCGGCCCTCCGCGTCGGCCAGGACGCGGTCCCCCGTGATCAGCGTGATGCGGTGCTTGGGCACGAGGGCCGTGCCCTTGCCCGTGCCCGACGCGGCCGTGGCCGCCGTGCGCTCCCCCGCAGCCGACGCCGGGCTGGTCAGGCCCGCCGTCAGCGCCACGGCCGCGGCCGCGGCAACAGTCGTCGCGCACACCTTTTTCACTTGTCTTGACAACACTCCCCCTGAGATGCATGAACCGGGCGAATAGGAATTCGCCCGGGCTCATCAGTATGACCGGTGGGGCGTGTGCTCAACAGTGGGTTTCAGGCGAAGAGGCGAGCGAATCGTCGATGGGACGGCCGGTGGTTCACGCCCGCCCGGAAGTTACTCCTGACGGCCGTCCACCCGGCGCGGCAGACCCTGCGGGTTGTCGTCGCGCAGCTCCGGCGGGAGCAGCGCCTGCGGCGTCGACTGGTAGGTGACCGGCCGCAGCCAGCGCTCCACGGCCGTCGCGCCCACCGACGTGGACGTGGACGTCGTCGCCGGGTACGGGCCGCCGTGGTGCTGGGCGGGGGCGACCGCGACCCCCGTCGGCCACCCGTTGACCAGCACCCGGCCCGCGAGCGGGGTCAGCTCCGCGAGCAGACCCGCCCCGGTGTCCCCGTCACCCGCCAGTTCCCGCGTGGAGAGCTGGAGGGTGGCGGTGAGGTTGCCGGGCAGCCGGGAGAGTACGGCGGTGATCTCGGCGGGGTCGTCGTAGCGCGCGACGACGGTGACCGGCCCGAAGCACTCCTCCAGGAGCAGGTCGTGCGCGCCCCCGGTGGCCAGCAGCCGGGCCGGTACGGTCAGGAACCCCGCGCTCACCGCGTGCTCGCCGCCCTCGCCCGGGGCCACCGGGGCTTCGGTGTCCGCCAGCGCGGCCCGCTCCCGTACGCCGGAGACGAACGCGTCCCGCATCCGGTGGTCGAGCATCACGCCGGGACCGGCGGCGCCGACGGCCTCGGCCAGGGACTTCAGCATCCGGTCGCCGGCCTCGCCGGCCGGGGCCAGGACGAAACCGGGCTTGGTGCAGAACTGCCCCGTGCCCAGCGTCAGGGAGCCCGCGAGGCCGGTGCCGATCTGTTCGGCCCGCTCCTCGGCGGCCGCCGGCGTGACCACGACCGGGTTGAGGGAGCCGAGTTCGCCGTGGAAGGGGATCGGGGCGGGGCGGGCCGCCGCGGCGTCGAAGAGCGCCCGTCCGCCGCGCACCGAACCGGTGAAGCCCGCGGCCGCCACCAGCGGGTGCTTCACCAGCTCGACGCCCGCGTCGAAGCCGTGGAGCAGGATCACCACGTCCTCCGGCAGGCCGATGTGAGCCGCCGCCCTGCGCAGCACGGACACGCAGAGCTCGGAGGTGGCGGGGTGGTCGGGGTGCGCCTTGACGACGACCGGGCAGCCCGCGGCGAGCGCGCTCGCGGTGTCGCCGCCGGGCACCGAGAAGGCGAGCGGGAAGTTGCTGGCGGCGTAGACGGCGACGACGCCCAGCGGGATCTTGTAGCGGCGCAGGTCGGGCCAGGGCGGCGTCCTGGCGCCGTCCTCGTGGTCGATCCTGATGTCGAGGAACGCGCCCTCGTCGACGACGTCCGCGAACGCCCTGAGCTGGGCGGTCGTACGGGCGAGTTCGCCGGTCAGCCGGACCGGGCCGAGCGCGGTCTCCGCGTCGGCGGCCTCGACGACCTGCTGCTCCGCCTCGTCGAGGAGGCCGGCCGCGGTACGGAGCAGGGCGGCCCGTACCGCACGGTCGGCGAGGGCGGGACGAGCGGCGTGCGCGGCCCGTACCGCGCGGTCGACGTCTTCCGCCGTGGCCTCCACCGCGACCCGCTCGCGCGGGTTCCCGGTTCGGGGGTCGACACTCCAGACTGGTGCTGCTGCCACCGTGGCGTCCTTCCAGCTGTTCGGTATTCTGAACAGAGTTCCTGTTTCTGAATATGCTGGGACTCTAATAACGGGCGTTCTGTGGGGTCAAGAAGGGGCGAGACGCGATGTCGACTGCCGATACGGGTGGTGCGCAGGTCAAATCCGCGGTGCGGACCGTGGAGTTGCTCGAATATTTCGCCGGCCGCCCCGGCATGCACTCGCTCGCCGCCGTCCAGGAGGCGGTGGGGTATCCCAAGTCCAGCCTCTACATGCTGCTGCGCACGCTCGTCGAGCTCGGCTGGGTGGAGACGGACGCGACGGGCACGCGGTACGGCATCGGCGTGCGGGCCCTGCTCGTCGGCACGTCGTACATCGACGGCGACGAGGTCGTGGCCTCCGCCCGCCCCACCCTCGACCGGCTCTCCGACGACACGACGGAGACGATCCACCTGGCCCGCCTCGACGGTACGAACGTCGTGTATCTCGCGACCCGCCAGTCCCAGCACTACCTGCGCCCCTTCACCCGCGTCGGGCGCCGGCTGCCCGCGCACTCGACGTCCCTCGGCAAGGCGCTGCTCGCGACGCACACCGACGAGCAGGTCCGCAAGCTGCTGCCGGAGACCCTGCCCGCGCTGACCGAGCACACCATCACCGACCGCGAGAAGCTCATCGACGAGCTGCGTCTCGTCCGCGAACAGGGCTACGCGGTGGACCGCGAGGAGAACACGCTGGGCCTGCGCTGCTTCGGTGTCGCCATCCCCTACCGGACCCCCGCCCGCGACGCCATCAGCTGCTCGGTGCCCGTCGCCCGCCTCACCCCGGCGCACGAACAGCTGGTCAAGGACGCGCTGTTCGACGCCCGGGACCGCCTCACGCTCGCCACCCGCAGGCTCTGATGGCGGTGACCCTGCGCGAGGTGGAGCCGTCCGACCTCGACCTGTTCCACCAGCAGTTCCAGGACCCCGAGGCGAAGCGCATGGCGGCTTTCGGCCCGGCGGATCCCGTGGACCGGGCCCGGTTCGACGCGCACTGGGAGCGCAGCATCGCCGAGTACGCCGTACGGACCGTGCTCGCCGACGGCGAGGTCGTGGGCAGCGTCTGCGTGTACGGAGAGCCGGGCGATCTCCAGGTGACGTACTGGATCGAGCGCGCGCACTGGGGCCGGGGCGTGGCCACCGCCGCCCTGCGCGCGCTGCTCGCGCTCGTCCCCCAGCGGCCGCTGTTCGCGCGCGCCGCCGCGGACAACGCCGGGTCGGTCCGGGTCCTGGAGAAGTGTGGGTTCACCGTCACCGGACACGACCGGGGATTCGCGAACGCCCGCGGGACGGAGGTCGACGAGGTGGTCCTCACCCTCACCGGCCGATAGCCGCCTCCCCCGGACGGGGGAGGCGGTTCACCACCGTGCAGGAGGCGCGGCGGCGGCCGGTCCCGGAACGTGGGTGTCATGACCCGGACCGCTTCCGTCCCCACCCCCCGGGGCCCTCGCCCCGCCCCCGCCGGCCGGCTGCGCGCGGCGGCGCGCGCAGCCGCCGTCGTCTCCTGCGTCCCCTACGTGGCGCTCAAGGCCGCCTGGATCGCCGGCAGCGGCGTCGGCATCCCCGACGGCAGCACGCTCCTCGACCACCCCGGCCTGACGGCGGCCGCCAACAGCGTCACGCTCCTGATGGACGCCAGCGTCGTCGTACTGGCCCTGCTGCTCACCCAGGAGTGGGGCCGGCGCGTCCCCGCGTGGCTGCTCGTCCTGCCCATGTGGGCGGCGACCGGGCTGCTGACGCCGATCGTGACCGGGTTCCCGCTCCAGCTGCTGGCGAAGGCGTTCACGGAGACGTTCGCGGATACGCGGAGCGCGCCGGGCGGCAGCGAACCGTTCCTGGACGCGTGGGTCTTCGGCGTCGTCTACACCGGCTTCGTCGTCCAGGGCCTCGCGCTGGGCACCCTCTTCGCGCTGTACACCCGCGAACGCTGGGGCCACCTGTGGCGGGGCACGGTCGGGGACCTGCCGGACTCCGCCGTCGGTCCCCGCCTGCGGGCGGCCGCCGTGGCCGCGTCCGTACTCGCGGCCCTCGCCGGCGTCCCGCACCTGATGTGGGCCGCGGGCTCGGCCACGGGTCTCAGCGGGACCCGGGCCGACGGGCGTACGCCGGACTTCCACCTCCTCGAAGGGACCTACGCCCTGTTCGCGGCCGTCACCGCCGCCGCCGTACTGGCGCTCGCCCTGCGCCGCGGCCGGAGCCTGGCCCTGCGGACGCCGCTGGCGCTCGCCTGGACCGGTTCGGGCGCGCTCGGCTGCTGGGGCGGCTGGCTGCTCGTCGCCTCGGCGCTGCCCGTGACGGACGGAGCCGAACAGGCCACCGCGCTGATGCTGCTGACCTACGCTGGCCAGATGATCGCCGGCCTGTCCGTCCTCGCCACGGGTGCCGCCTTCCTGCGACGGCGCGGGCGCCACGCGTGAGGCACCTGTTCGGGGCGCGGGCCCGGCTGCGGTGGGTCCATCTGATCCTCGGTGGCGCGCTGTCGATGCCGTACTTCCTCCTCGGCAGCGTGTTCGTCGGCCCGTTCATCGGCAACGGGGACGTCTTCACCTCGACGTCCCTGCAGTTCGCCGCCTTCGGCATCGCGCTGCCGGTCGCCGCCCTCACCGCGTTCTTCCCCCTGGTCAGGCCCCTGTCGGCGGGCGCCGTACGGGCGTTGTGCGGGGTGCCCGACGGACAGCTGGCCGACGGGCCCGCCCGGTCCGGGGCGGCGCGGGTGCGGACCGCGGGCTGGTTCACGCTGCATCTCGGGGTCGGCGGCATCATCAGCGGCATGACGCTCGCGGTGCCGCCGTTCGCGGGCGCGCTGATCCTCCTGCCCCTGCTCACCTCGGTGCGCGGCGCCCCCGCCGGGCTGCCCGAAGTCCTCGACCACACCTGGGCGATGGCGCTCGCCCCGGTCGCCGGGGCCGCGATGCTGGTGGCGCTGGCGGCGTGCGCGGCGGCGGCCGGGGCGCTGCTGGCCCGCTGCGCCCCGGTGCTGCTCGGGCCGGCACCGGCCGACCGGCTCGCGGCGGCGGAGCGGCGGGCCGCGGACCTCGCCGTACGCAACCGGCTGGCCCGCGAGCTGCACGACTCGGTGGGGCACGCGCTGAGCGCGGTCACGCTCCAGGCGGGCGCGGCGCGCAGGGTGCTGGACAGCGATGTGGGGTTCGTACGGGAGGCGCTGACCGCGATCGAGGAGACCACGCGGCGTACGGTGGGCGAACTGGACGCCGTACTGGGCCTGTTGCGCCAGGGGGAGGACGCCGGCGGCGACCTGCCGGGGCCCACGCTGGACGCCTTGGACGGTCTGCTGGCCCGCAGCGGCGTGCGGGTCGCGTACACGCAGGACGGCGATCCGGCCGCTCGTGCCCCCGAACCGGTGTCCCGCGAGGCGTACCGCATCGTCCAGGAAGGACTGAGCAACGCCCTGAGGCACGGCGGCGCCGCCCCGGTGTCGCTACGGATCGCCCTGCGCGGCGAGGAGTTGGAGATCGTGATGGAGAACCCGCTGCCCGCCCCCGGCAGGGCCCCGGTGGTACGGCCCGGCGGCGGCCGGGGTCTGCCCGGCACAGCCGAACGGGCCACCCTGCTCGGCGGCCGCGCCGAGGCGGGCCCGCACGGCGACGTGTGGCGGCTCACGGCCCGGCTGCCCGTCGGCGGCGCGGGAGGGCGGCGGTGAACGCGCCGGTCAGGGTCGTGCTCGCCGACGACGAGCACATGGTCCGCACCGCCCTGCGCGTCATCCTCGACGCCGAGCCCGGCCTGGAGGTCGTCGGCGAGGCGGCGACCGGCGCCGAGGCGGTGTCGGTGGTGCGGGAGCTGCGGCCGGACGTGGTGCTGATGGACGTGCGCATGCCGGGGATCGACGGCATCCGCGCCACCGAGCGGATCCTCGGCGGCATGGAGACGCCACCGCGCATCGTCGTCGTCACCACCTTCGAGAACGACTCGTACGTGTACGACGCGCTGCGCGCCGGCGCCGCGGGGTTCCTGCTCAAGCGCGCCGCGGCCGAGGACCTGGTCCAGGCGGTCCGGCTGGTCGCCCGCAGCGACTCGCTCCTCTTCCCGTCCGCCGTGCGCACGCTGGCCGCCGAACACGCCAGGCGGCAGCCCGCCGCGCCGCCCTGGGCGGCGCGGCTGACCGAGCGCGAGGCGGAGGTGCTGCGGCTGATGGCGACGGGCCTGGCGAACGCGGAGATCGCGGACCGGCTGCGGGTCGGCCCGGCGACGGCGAAGAGCCACGTGGCGGCCGTGCTGGCGAAGACGGGCGCACGCGACCGGACCCAGGCGGTGATCGCGGCGTACGAGTCGGGGTTCATCACACCGCGCTGAGCCGGGCGGCCGGGATGAGGATCGTCTGAGAAACAGCCCACCGGGGAACGTGACCGCCCGTTTCGTTCGTCTCCGTACGAGATGAACAGAACGATCAGGCACGCCTCGGTGTCCTGCCTGCTGATGGTGCTCGCCCTGCTGGTGCGGATCACCTGGGTGCAGGCGTACCAGGGCCAGGCCCTCGCGGACGACAAGCACAACCGGCGGGACGTCATCGCGCAGTACGCGCAGCCGCTCGGGAACATCATCGTGGCCGGCTCGCCGGTCACCGGATCGAAGAGGACGGAGGGGGGCGACCTCGCGTACAAGCGGACCTACCCGGACGGCGGGCTCTACGCGGCCGTCACCGGCTACAGCTCGCAGGCGTACGGAGCCACCCAGCTCGAAGGCGTCTACAGCGACGTCCTCGACGGGACCGACACCCGGCTGAAGAGCCCGGCCGGTCTCCTCACCGGCGGGCGGAGCGACCCCGGTGACGTCGTGACGACCATCGACCCCGCCGTGCAGAAGGCGGCGTACGAGGCGCTGGGCGAGAAGAAGGGCGCGGCCGTCGCGATGGACCCGGAGACCGGGCGGATCCTGGGCATGGTCTCCACGCCTTCGTACGATCCGTCGGAGATCAGTGGTACGCGCGACGGCGACGCCTGGCAGCGGCTGACCGGCGACGAGGACAAGCCGATGGTCAACCGGGCGCTGCGGCAGCCGCTGCCGCCGGGTTCGACGTTCAAGCTGGTGGTCGCCGCGGCGGCGCTGGAGGACGGGCTCCACGGGTCGGTCGACGAGCGGACGGACAGCCCGGACCCGTACACGCTGCCCGGCACGCGGACGGTCCTGGAGAACGAGAACAGGTCGGCGCCCTGCGAGGACGCCACGCTGCGCACCGCGCTCAAGTACTCCTGCAACAACGTCTTCGCGAAGCTGGCCGTCGACCTCGGCCAGGACAGGGTGAAGGCGATGGCGGAGAAGTTCGGCTTCAATACCGAGAAGCTCGATGTGCCGGTGCGGGCGTCGAAGAGCGTGTACCCGTCCGGCATGGACGAGGCGCAGACGGCGCTGACGGGCATCGGCCAGTTCGACGTGACGGCCACCCCGCTCCAGATGGCCATGGTCTCGGCGGCCCTCGCCAACGGCGGTGAGCTCGCGTCGCCGCACATGGTCTCGAAGGTGACGGACGCGGACGGCGACACCCTGGAGGACTTCGGGGACGCGGACGGTGAACGGATCGTCTCGTCCTCCACCGCCGGGCAGTTGCGGAGCGCGATGGTCACGGTCGTCGAGGACGGCACGGGCACGAACGCGCGGATCGGCGGCGCCGAGGTGGGCGGCAAGACGGGCACCGCGCAGCACGGCGTCGACAACAGCGAGACGCCGTACGCCTGGTTCACGTCGTACGCGAAGGACGCGTCGACCGGCAAGGAGGTGGCGGTCGCGGTCGTCGTGGAGGACTCGGGCGCGGAGCGCTCGGAGGTCAGCGGCAACGGCCTGGCGGCCCCGGTCGCCCAGAAGATGATGCGGGCGGCGCTCAGCCGGTGACGGGGCGGTGCAGGGCCGGCCCGAAAGTCCCGGCCCGGCCCTGCCCCCCTCGGGGGGACCCGGCTGCTTCTGCCGGAAGTTCCCCACCTGGTCGAGCACCGGGAACTCGAAGGCGCGGCCGGCCGGGCCGAGGTGCGCGAAAGCGCGGCCCTGCTCCGTGGACGTGGCCTCGCAGCGCGGCAGCGTCACCTCGCGCCGCACCGGCATTTCGCGCCGCACGGCGTTCAGGGCGGCCCGGCACCCGGGCGTGCCGACGGTCTGGGAGAACTTCTCGCACATCCGGTCCACCGGTTGCGCCGTCACGTTCCGGGCCGAACTGCTCGCCCTGGCCGTCGGCCTGGTCCTCCTGGGCTGCTGCCGGAACGGCGGCGGTGGCCGGAGGCCGTGTGCGCCGGGCCGGCCCGCCGGGCCCCGGGCGCCTCGGACTGGTACATGCCGATCCCCCGCGCCACCCTCCTGTGGTGGCCGATGCGGGTCCTGCCCGCCGTGTGGGGCCTGCGCCGCTCCTGGGCGCGGAGCGCCTGCCTGTGCGGCGTCGCGCCGGTGGCGGCGGTCCTCACCGTCGCCTTCCTGTCGGGACGCCGGGCGGACTGACGGCGGTGAGCGCCGGTACGGGCGCGGCGTCCGCGGCCGCCCGGGACGCGCGCCGCGCGAGCGCCGCCGCCCAGGCGGTCGCCGCGACGGCGAGCGTGCCGACCCCGGCGCCGACCCACGCGACGGAGGCGTGGCCGAGGCCCGCGTCGATGGCCGCGCCGCCCAGCATGGGGGTGAGCGTGATGCCCACGTTGAAGGCCGAGGTGGAGAAGGCGGGGACCAGCGTCGGCGCGTCGGGCGCGAGGGTGAACACCCGTGACCGGAGTACGGGATGGGTGACGTAGCCGGCCACGCCGAGGACGAGGACCAGCACGACGGTGAGTACCGGGTTCGGCGCGGCGAGCGCGAGGCCCGCCGAGGGCGGGGTGACGCGCGCCGAGACCCTGAGGCCGGCGATGGTGGCGATGACGAAGTGGGCGAGCGCGGCGGGGTCCTTGTCGCGGGCGATGTCGCCGTCCCGCTGTCCCGCCTCGATCGCGGTACGGATCACCGCGAGGCGCACCCGGTGGTCACGGGCCAGGCCGCCCGCGACCTCCCGGTCGCGGGCGGCCACCTCGACGGCGGTACTGACGACGAGGCAGCCACCGCCCCCGGGGCCGCGCTCGGACTCCTCGTCGATGACGCGCTGGAACTGCGCGCGGATCTTCTGCCGGACGGGAGGCCGCCCTCCATCAGCTCGCCCAGTCCGGCGTTCCTGGTCTCCATGTAACGGGCGAGCGCCCGGCCGAAGAGGTCGCGCTTGCTCTTGAAGGTGTTGTCAATGCTGCTGCGCCCCAGGCCGGTGGCCTCGCACAGGTCCTGGGTGGACGTCCCCTCGTAGCCGGCGGCCCAGAACGCCCGCATCGCGGCGTCGACCGCCCGCTCCTCGTCGAATTCCCTCGGCCGGGCCACGGCGAGGACGCCAGCAGGTTTTGGAACGCTTGGTCCATTACTTTTCCGGCCAGGACGGACTGCGGCCCGCGCGCGCGACCACCCGATCCAGGAGCGGCGCGTCCCCGGGCACCTCGACGGGGGTCCCGAAGATCCCGTCGTCGCCCGGGGTGTCGCCCGTCGGCTCCAGCAGCTCGTACGACGACCGCAGGGCCGCGGCGTCGGGCGCGTACGCCTGGCCGGTGGCGCGGGCCAGGTCCCAGCCGTGCACGACGACCTCGTTCAGGGCGACCTTCCCGGCGATGCCGCCGGGCAGCGTGACCCCGCCCGCCCGCGTCGTGTCCTGCCAGGCGCCGGGGCTGCGCCAGGCGGCGGCGAGCTCGTCGAGCTGTCGCGGAAGGCGGGTGCGCCAGTCGTCGTCGAGTACGGGCAGGGCGGCGCCGGGGTCGGTGTCGGTCGACGGCCCCAGCTCCTTCTTCGCCGCGTCACGGAAGGCGGCGGTGAGGCCGACGAGGTGCGCCAGGAGGTGGTGCACCGCGTACTTCTCGCAGGGGGTGGGGGCGGAAAGCTGCTCGTCCGTGATCCCGTCGAGCAGCCGGGCCACCTGCCGGACGGCCGGTTCGAAGTCGAGCAGGGGGGCGCTGGCGGTCATGGCACTGCCTCCGGTCTCCGGTGAGCCGACGATGTCTGCGCAGTGATGACCGCCGGCCGCCCCGGAACTCATCGGTGTGCCGGACGGGCCCGCGGAAAGGGGCGGGCCCTCGGGAAGGAACGGGCAGGGGGGGTCACACCGTGCGGGACGCCTCGAACGCGGCGCGGGTCAGGAACGCCAGCCGGGCCCGCTTCTCCGGCAGGAAGACCTCCGGCAGGTCGATCTCCGGCAGGACGATCTCCGGCCCGATCACGAACCCCGCCCGCTCCAGCCGCGCCACCGCCTTCGTGTTGAGCGCGTCCGGTTCCGCCACGACCCGCTGGTGGTCCGGGTCCGCGAACACGAAGCCGAGCATCGCGGCGAGCAGGTTCGCGGTGAACCCGTGCTCCGGGGCCGCGCCGTCGGCGGGCCCGATCAGCAGGTGCACCCCGAAGTCCCCCGGCCGGGCGTCGTAGCACTCGCTGACCCGGTCCGCCTCGGGGTCGTACGTCTGGAAGAGCGCGGCGGGTTCGCCGTCCCGCAGGACCAGGTAACCGTGGTGGGTGGTGAGGGAGTCCAGATGCGCGTAGACCTCCTGGACCTGCTCGCGCGTCGCGTCGCCCATGCCCCAGAACCGGGCCCGCTCCTCGGTGACCCAGCCGTGCAGCAGCCCGGCGTCGCGCGCCGGGTCCACGGGGACGAGCCGGACCGTCCCGAAGCCGTCGATCTTCTCCTCGTACACGGGCTCAGCGGTCACGGTCATGCGGACTCCTTGGTCAGACGGTTCCAGTCCGTGACCACGGGGACGAGTTCGCCCCGCAGCCACACCGGCAGTTGGTCATGGTGGTGGGTGTCGCCCGGGACGCCGGACGCGCCGAGCGGCACCACCCAGAGGCTGTCCTCGCGCCGTGCGAGGTCCCAGACGTAGCGGGCGGCCGGCCCGCGCGCGCAGCGGTCGGTGACGCCGGGGACGCTGGAGGTGGAGAGCACGCAGTCGTGGTCCCCGGCCACCCCCGGCCACCCCCCGGGCGGGGCGGAGGGCAGCGCCTGCCACGGCGCGAGGCGGTGTACGTCGCCCCAGGCGGCCGGCGGAGCCGGTTCCGTGGCGGCGGCGACCGCCTCGACCGCCGCCGCCACGACGGCGGGCCGGTCGATGCCGGGCAGCAGGTCCGTGGTCAGCAGGGTCTCCAGCGCGAAGCCGACGCGCGGTGTGAGGGCGAGCCAGGGCAGGAAGACCGGGGGGTACGCCGGGTCCGCCACCGGTTCGGTCAGGGCGGCCAGTTCCGGGTGGGCCGCGAACCGCCGCACCACCTCCGTCCGTACGGCGGCGTACACCGTCGCATCGGTACTGTCGGCCTCCATCCGCCGGTCCCAGCCCAGGAGCCGCTCCCGCAGCCGCGCGCCCCGCTCGCCGAGCCCTTCGAGCCCGGCGATCATCTCCAGCAGGGGGCGGGCCGACGCGAGGTGGGTGTCGGTGTGGACGGCCGCCATGTCCCCGGCGGTCCACGCCTTCGACCCGTCGAGCAGCTGCCCGATGCGGTCGGCCCGGTACGGCGGTGCGAACTCCACGCCCAGCGGCCCGGCCAGGCCGCGCTGGTTGGCCATCACCGCGACACCGTCGACCTCCGCGCGGGGCAGCGGCCGGTCCTCACCGCTCCAGGCGTACGCCGCCTCCCGGGCCGGTACGACACGCAGCCCGTTGTCCCGGTGGCGCAGCGGCACCCGGCCCGCGACCCGGTGCAGCAGCCCGCCCCCGGTGTCGGCGGCCTGTACGACGTTGACGGGCTCGACCCAGCGCTCGAACGCCCGGTCCACGTCGGCGACGGTGCGCGCCCTGAGCAGTGCGGGCAGCGCGGCGAAGCCGAGGTCCTCGTACACCCGCGTCGGGCAGCGGAGGCTGATCGTCACGGCTTCGCCGGGGCCGCCGATGACGACGGGCCCGCGCTCGGTCTCGACGACCTCGGTCTCGACCGGGTCGCCGCCCGCCACCTCGATGGTCTCGGTGTGGGCGGTGGCGGGCCGCCAGCCGTCCGGGCCGAGCGCCTCCACGCCCGCGCCGCCGGGCCCGCGCCGCAGCTCTTCCCGGTAGAGGTCCTGGTAGTCGGCCATGGCGTTGGTGATCGCCCAGGCCACGGTGGAGGTGTGGCCGAAGTGGGCCGTGCCGGGGACGCCGGGGACGGCCAGGCCCACCACGTCGAACTCCGGACAGGCCAGGCGGACCTGCTGGTAGACCCCCGGGTCCTCGATGAACCGGTGCGGGTCGCCCGCGATGAGCGGCGACCCGGTGGCGGTGCGCTCCCCGGCGACGAGCCAGCCGTTGCTGCCGGAGGTGCCGGGCCCGTCCGTGGCGAACAGGGTGATCGCCTCGTCACCGAGCCTGCGGGCTACCTCGTCGCGCCACAGCTTGGTCGGGAAGCCGGCGAAGAGGATGTGCGTGGACAGCCAGATCCCCAGCGGCGTCCACGGCTGCCACTCCCCCGGGACCAGCCCGGTGGCGGCGAACTCCGGCGCGCGGGCCGCCCCTTGGGCGAGGCCGTCGTTGACCCCGTCGACGTACCGCGTGATCCAGGCGGCCGTGTCCGCGTCGAGGGCGCGGAAACAGCGCCGGGCGGTGTCGTCCAGCCGGGACCTCCGGGCGAAGACGTCCCAGTCGACGGCGTCGGGACCGAGGAAGGAGGCGGTGGTGCCCTGCGACCTGTGCCGCTCGACCTCGATCTGCCAGGCGCGGTCGGTGGCGGCGTTGCGGCCCTGCGCGAAAGCGAGTTCGTGCGCGCTGTCGGCGCGGAGATGGGGGATTCCCCAGGCGTCCCGGAAGACCTCGGTGCTCACTCTGTTCCCATCCAGATCCCGCTAGGCTTTTAGGTAAGGCTGACCTAACCTAATCGACGCCCGTCCGGGAAACAATCCGGGGTCCCCGCAGGGAACCGCACAGGCGCCGCACTCGGCCACCCTGCTGCTCGCCGGACTCGACGGCGCGGCGGTCTTCGCCGCCGCCGGCCGCGGCCTCGGCCGCTCCCCCGCCCCCGTCGGCGTGGTCCACACGGTGCGGGGCGCCGGTTCCGTGCTCACCGGGCTGCCGGCGGGCCCGCTGCCGCGGCGGCAGCCGGAGCGGGTCCACGCCACCGCCGGCACCCTCCTCCACCCGCCGACCGCGATCAGGCCCTCACCCTAGGCGCCGGCCTGATCGCGGCCGTGGACCACCGGGTGGTGCCGGCGGCCGGCGCGGCGGGACTGCCGCCGCCCTGCGCCCTCATGGCCGCAGGGCGGCGCGTACGAGCCCGAGATCGTCGTCGGAGGCCAGCCCCGCGTGGTACAGCCGCAGTTCGGTCGCGCCGAGCGCGGCGGCGCGGGCGGCGTCCTCGGCGAGCGTGCCGGGGCTGCCGCCCATCCCGGAGACGACGGTGAGGTTGGCGGCGACGACGGTCCCGGGGCCGGCGCGGTGCTCCACGAAGGGCGCGAGCAGCTCCGGGCCGCCCGCGCACGGCACGACCACGCCGTCCGCGACCTCGAGGACGTGCCGGGGATCGACACCCGCGTTCGCCCCGCAGTGGTACGCCGACGGGTCGGCGTGCAGCAGCACGCGGAAGCCGGGGGGCGCGGCGGCCCGTACCGCCGCGACGGCCGATTCCTGGAGCGTACGGGCGGCCCGGGTGCGCCACGCGAGGGTCGCGGCGGCGAGCCCGGCACCGATGAGCTTCTCGACGGCGGACCACCCGGCGCCGAAGGCCCCGGCGGACCCCGCACCCCAGACGGGCTCCAGGGCGCGGCGTACGGCTTCCCCCAGCTCGTCCGCGTCCGCCCCGGCCTCCGCGTACCCCGTACGGCAGTCCGGGCAGAAGCAGAGCGACATCAGGTACTGGGCCGCGTCCCCGAGCGCCACCCCGGAGATCTTGTCGTGGGCGTGCAGGTGGGCGAGCCCGTACCAGCCGCAGGACTCCAGTTCGGTGCCGCGCGCGCCGGGCCGTACGGCCGCCTCCGCCGCCAGATCGGTCAGGTACGCCCGGACGGCCGGCCGGCCGATGCAGGGCGCCCAGGGGTAGCGGTCGCCGTACGCGTTGACGACGGAGGTGTCCGGGTGGTCGGCGCCGAGGCGGGAGTTGTGGGCGAGGACGACCCAGGAGTGCACGTCGAGCCCGGCGGCCGCGAGCGCTTCGGCCGCCTCGCCGTACGGATCGGCGGTGGGCGCCCAGTCCCCGGCGGCGTACGGCCGCAGGCTCCGCCCCGACCAGCGGTCCTCGTCGACGGGGTAGAGCACGGCGGCGTGTCCGGCGGTGACGATCCGGTGGCGGGGGTGGCGCGGGGTCAGGGCGCGGGTCGAGTGGTAGGCGGAGGCGAGGGTGACCTGCTGGACGCCGAGGTCCGCGACGCGGGCGGCGGCGTCCGGGTCGCCGACGACGTCCCAGGGATAGAGGAAGGCCCCGGTCTTCATGCGCGTCACGCGCGTCATGCGCGCTCACCGCCGATGCCGGCGTCGGCGCCGATCAGGGTCCGGCCGCGCTCGACCAGCTCGGCCAGCATCGTGACGTGCACGGGGTCGGGTTCGCTGAGCGGCGGCCGTACGGTGCCGACCTCCAGGCCGCCGAGCCGCACGCCCGCCTTGACGAGCGAGACGGCGTACCCGCGGCCGAGGTTGCGCAGTTCGACGAGCGGGGCGTAGAAGCCGTCGAGCAGGCGGTTGACGGTGTCGTCGTCGCCGGTGTTCAGGGCCCGGTGGAAGGCGAGCGCGATGTCGGGGGCGAAGCAGAAGACGGCGGAGGAGTAGAGGGTGACGCCGATGCCCCGGTAGGCGAGGCCGGTGAGTTCGGCGGTGGGCAGGCCGTTGAAGTAGAGGAAGGGGTGGCCGGGCAGGTCGCGGCGTACGGCGCCGACGATGCGCTGCATCAGGTCCAGGTCGCCGTACCCGTCCTTGAGCCCGATGATGCCCGGCACCCGTGCGAGCGCGACGACGGTCTCGGGGGTGAAGACGGCGTTGTCGCGCTGGTAGACGATGACGTCGAGGGAGGTGGCGGCGGCCAGTTCGGTGTAGTGGCGCAGCAGCCCCTGCTGGTCGGCGGCGACGAGGTACGGGGGCAGGGCGAGCAGCCCGTCGGCGCCCGCTTCCTCGGCGGCCTTCGCGTACTGGACGGCGAGCGCCGTGCCGTATCCGGCTCCGGCGACGACGGGCACCCGGCCGGCCGCCTCTTCCACGGCGGCGGCCACGCACGCCCGGAATTCCTCCGGCGTCAGGGCATGGAACTCTCCGGTGCCGCAGCAGGCGAAGACCGCGGCGGCGCCGGCGTCGATGCCGGCGCGTACGTGTGCGCGGAACGCGCCGAGGTCGAGGCGGCCCAGGCCGTCGCCCGGCCCGTACGCGGTGACGGGGAAGAAGAGCAGGCCGTCGAGTCGGCCGGCGAGCGGGGCTGAGGTCACGGGCGCTCCCTGTGCGTGCACAATTATGATCCGCGTCTATATCCCTGAACGCCGTCACGCTAGGGCAGCCGCCCGGAGCCGGTCAAGACGAAAAGCCGCAAGGCAGGAGCGGATCGGGCGCCTCCACGCCACACTTGACGCGTTCGGCGCCACTCCTTAGCGTGTCCACGCATGTGAATACGGTCCACGGACGCGTCCGTTTGCCGTGCCCTCCGCGGCCCATGCCGCCCCCTGCGTACCGCGCACCGAGGAGACCCGCCGATGCCCGCACCCCGCACCGTCCTGCTGACCGGCGCCGCCGGAGGCCTCGGCACCCTGATGCGCGGACTCCTTCCGGCGTACGGCTGCACACTGCGCCTCTTCGACGCCACCCCCATAGAGGGCGAGCCGGACGCGATCACCGCCGATCTGGCGGACAAGGAGGCGCTGCGCGAGGCCGTGCGCGGGGTCGACGCGGTCATCCATCTGGCGGGCATCTCGTTGGAGGCGCCCTTCGAGAAGATCATGCGCTCCAACATCGAGGGGACGTACAACCTCTACGAGGCGGCCCGCGCGGAGGGCGTCGGCCGGATCGTCTTCGCCTCCTCGAACCACGCGGTCGGCTTCACCCCCGTCCCCGCCGGGGGCGCACCGCTCATCCCGGTCGACACCCCGCACCGCCCCGACACCTTCTACGGCCTCTCCAAGGCCTTCGGCGAGGACCTGGCGCAGCTCTACTGGGACCGGCACGGCCTCGAAACCGTCTCGGTGCGGATCGGCTCCTGCTTCATGGAGCCCACCTCGGTACGGATGCTGTCGGTCTGGATGAGCCCCGGCGACGGCGCCCGCCTCCTCCACGCCGCGCTCACCGCCGAGGACGTGGGCCACACCGTCGTCTACGGGTCCTCCGCCAACACCCGCCTGTGGTGGGACCTGTCGTCCGCGCGGGCCCTCGGTTACGAGCCGCAGGACGACTCCGAGCAGTACGCCGAGAAGCTCCTCGCGGACCAGGGCGAACTCGACCCCGGCAACCCCGACCACGCGCACCTGGGCGGCCACTTCTGCACCAGCCCGCCCCAGTGGCCGTACTGAGCTCCACGCGAGCGCGCGGGAAGCTCCCGGCCGAGGCGGTGGCGGGGCGGCGGGACGGCGGGCGGCCGGTCATGGCCCGCCGGCCGGCGGCGCACCGGCACGGCAACGGGCGGGCGGCGGAGAATCACCCGCGCGACGGGTGACGGGGGACGGGTGGGGGAACGGCGAAGACGTGTCGGTCGTTAGCCCTGTCATGACCGCAATGACACCCGGCTCGAACATTCCGCTTCCCACCGCCCGTGTGGCGGTGGACGTTGCCGCCCCGGTGCGGCTCGACGTATCGGGCCTGCTGCTCACCGCCGACGGCAAGGTGCGCTCCGACGACGACTTCATCTTCTACAACCAGCCGACGGGCCCCGGTGTCACCTACCGCTCCGGCGGCCCCGCCGCCCCCGGCGCGATCGTGGTGGACACCTCGGCGGTCCCGCCGGGCATCGAGAAGATCGTGGTCACGGCGAGCCCCGACGCCGCGGGCCAGACCTTCCAGGGCATCGAGCCCACCGCCACCGTGCGGGGCGCCGACGACGGCGCCGTGATCGCCACGTTCACCCCGCCGCAGCTCGGCTCCGAGACGGCACTGGTGATCGTCGAGATCTACCTCCGCAACGGCGCGTGGAAGGTGCGCGCGGTCGGCCAGGGATACGCGAACGGACTCGCCGGCATCGCCACGGACTTCGGCGTCTCGGTGGAGGAGCCCGCGGCGGCCGCTCCCGCCCCCGCCCAGGCTCCCCCCGCTCCGCCCGCCGCCCCGGCCCCCGCCGCGAGCGGCAAGGTCAACCTCGACAAGGGCCGGGTCAGCCTCCAGAAGAATCAGACGGTCTCCCTGGTCAAGGCCGGCAAGCCGCTGCTGTCCCAGGTCAAGATGGGCCTCGGCTGGGAGCCGGCGTTCCGGGGCAAGGACATCGACCTCGACGCGTCCGTCATCGCCTACGACGGGAACCGCAAGCACCTGGACAGCTGCTACTTCGGCAAGCTGTCGATCCTGCACGGCGCCGTCAAGCACTCCGGGGACAACCTCACCGGCGAGGGCGCGGGCGACGACGAGGTGATCACCGTGGACCTCGGCCGCATTCCCGCGGAGGCGACGGGCCTGGTGTTCACGGTGAACTCCTTCACGGGACAGAAGTTCACCGAGGTGGCCAAGGCCTACTGCCGGCTGCTGGACGCGGCGACCGGTGAGGAACTGGTCCGCTTCGACCTGACGGGCGCCGAGCCGCAGACGGGGGTGATGATGGCGAAGCTGATCAAGCAGTTCTCGGGAGAATGGGAAATGACCGCGATGGGCGACTTCGTGAAGAGTCGCACCGTTCGCGGCATGGTCAAGCCGGCAGCCCAGGCCCTCTAGCGCTCGCGCGCCGGAGGGACTAGAGCTTGGTCAGTTTGGTGAAGGGACTCAGGATGCGGCCTTGCCGCCCCGCGAAGTCGATGAGAACAGCTGCATCACCTTCGACTGCAATGACCCTCCCGAGTCCGAACTGATCATGCGAGACCCGGTCGCCCACCTCGAAAACCTCGATCGGGGGGGCGTCCGCGGCCGGGACGTTGAAGGGACTGGACGGCAGGTAGCGCCGGGCTCCGGCTGACTTTGTCATTAGTTGAGAGTATGCGCCCCGGGAGGCCGCCACGCCATGCCCGTCCATGATCACTTCACCCGAGGACATCCGGCACCGGGTCGGCGGACACGTGCCGACCTGGTGTTCCGGACGTAGGGTGACCGGCCCGGCACCCAGCGAGATTCCGGGAGTGGGCCGGAATGTTCTCCGCCAACCGGGCCCCGTAGGCGGGCTGCGCGCCCGGTGCCGGGCTGCACGCCCTGCCGTCCGCGGCGGCCGCACCGGCGACGAGCAGCCCCGACGGGGCCGGCCGCGGAGCCGCGGCAACCGACCGGCCCCCGTACGCGTCGCAGATGACGTCCGGGACACTGGTCACGACCGAGGTGGCGATCACGGCCGCGATCGTCACACGGGACACTGGACGGGCCGGACGACCGGGACCGTACGACCGGGAGGGACCACGGCATGGCCGAGCGCGCGGAGTACCGCACCGTCTCCCTGATCGGAGAGGGCGGTACGGGCCGTGTCCACCTGGCGCGGGACCCCGTCGGGCGGCTGGTCGCCCTCAAGACCGTCCACGAGCATCTGACCGCCGCCCCGCGCTTTCGCGAGCGGCTGCGCCGCGAGGCCGCCGCCGCTCTCCGCGTCAAAGGCCCCTTCACCGCGACGGTGCTCGACGCCGGCCCGGAGGACCGGCGGCCCTGGCTGGCCGCCGAGTTCTGCGTGGGGCCGCCGATCGTCGAGGCCATCACCACGGCCGGGCCCCTGGGCCCCGCGGACCTCGGCACGTTCGGCTCGGCGCTCGCCGTGGCCCTGTCCGCCGTCCACGGCGCGGGTCCCGCCCTGCTCGACCTCAAGCCCGCCCACGTCCTGATCACCCGCCGGGGTCCGAAGATCGTCGACTTCGGTACGGTCGGCCGCTCCGCCGGGCTGAACCCGGCCGACTCCGGTTTCCTCGGGTTCGTCGCCCCCGAGGAGCTGACGCCGGGCAGCCGGGCGGACACGCCCGCCGACGTGTTCGCGCTGGGGGCGCTCCTCGCGCTGTCCAGCACGGGGCGCAACCCGTTCGGGTCGGGCAGTGCCGAGCAGGTGACCCACCGGACCCTGCACGACGCCCCCGACCTCCTCGGCGTGCCGGGGCCCGAGTGGCCCGGCTTCCTCGCCCGCTGCCTGGCCGCCGCCCCCGCGGACCGGCCGAGCATGCCCGAGGCCCTCGCCTGGTGCGCGGAGCGGGCCGCCCCCGTGCCGTGGTGGGAGCAGGAACCGGCGGCCGGTCTGATCCGCGAGCACGAGGAGGACCTGGCCGGGCTCCTCGCGGTCAGCGAGGGCGACGGCGGCGCCAGGGACCGGTGATGGCGAGCAGGATGCCCGGCTTCTGGATATTGGCGTAGAGCGTCTTCCCGTCGGGCGAGAAGACGACCCCGGCGAACTCGCTGAACTCGGGCTCGGCCTCGCTCCCCACGTTGAGCTCGTTGCGGGCGACCGGGTACGTACGGCCGCTCTCCGTGGCGCCGAAGAGGTGCTGGCCGCCGTCGCCGTCCTCGGCGATGACCAGGCCGCCGTACGGCGAGACGGTGATGTTGTCGGGGCCGTCGAACCGTCCGCCCGTACCGAGCAGCACCTTCAGCGTGAGCGTGCGGCGCCTGGGGTCGTAGAACCACACCTGCCCGTCGTGCGGCTCCCCCGGGCTCTCCTCACGGGCGTACGACGACACGATGTACGCGCCGCCGTCGGCCCACCACATGCCCTCCAGCTTCCGGGCTCGCGTGATGTCCCCGTCGTCGAACTGCTCGCGCACCGGGGCCGTCCTGCCGTCCCGGTCGGGCACGTCGATCCAGTCGACGCCGTAGACCGTGCCGATGCGCGTGGCGCGCGACAGGTCGTCGACGAACCGGCCGCCGGAGTCGAAGCACCTGGTGGCCTGGAGGGTGCCCGCGTCGTCGGCGAGCTTGCGGAGCTGCCCGCGGCCGTGCTTGAAGCCGTGCGGCGGGACCCAGCGGAAGAGCAGCCCGTTGGGGGTCGAGTCGTCCTCGGTGAGGTAGGCGTGGCCGCGCTTGGGGTCGATGACGACGGCCTCGTGGTCGAAGCGGCCGAAGGCCTTGACGGGCCGGGGGTCGAGGTTCGCGCGGCGGTCGTGGGGGTCGACCTCGAAGACGTAGCCGTGGTCCTTGGTCATGCCGTTCTCGCCGGCCCGGTCGGAGTTCTCCTCACAGGTCAGCCAGGTGCCCCAATCGGTGCGCCCGCCGGCGCAGTTGGTCGAGGTCCCCGCGATGCCGACCCACTCGGCGACCTCGCCGCCGCGGTGCACCTCGACGACCGTGCAGCCGCCGGACGCGGCCGGGTCGTACACCAGGCCCTCGGCGAGCGGCACCGGGTGCTTCCACTGGGAGCGCACGCCCTTGAGCTCGTGGTTGTTGACCAGGAGCGTCACACCGCGCGGCCCCTCGAAGGCCGCGGTGCCGTCGTGGTTCGACGGCGTGTACTCACCGGACTCCAGCCTGGTGACACCGGAGTGCGTGATGATCCGGTACGAGAAACCCGCGGGCAGGGCGACGACGCCCTCGGGGTCGGGGACGAGCGGCCCGTAGCCGGGGCCGTGCTCGCCCTTTCCGGCCTCGTCGCCGGCGTCCTCGCTCTCCGCCGGGTCGTCGGCGGCGAGGGCCCCGGGAGCGGTGGCGAGCGCGCCGACGCTGCCGACGAGCGCGACCGAGGCGCCCGTGAGCGCGGAGCGTCTGGCGAAGTCCCTGCGGGTGATCGTCATGCGTACCTCCTGAGGCCCGTGAGGGGCACGTGCTTTCGGCCCCAGACTTCCGCGCGCGTATAAACGAGGGCTGAACAGCGTCCGACGTCCGAGAGGCCACCGCCATGCACGTGCCCCCGCAACCTCCCCCTTCCGGCCGCCGCGTACTCGTCAGCGGCGCGTCGCGCGGTCTCGGCCGCGCCGTCGCCCACGCCTTCGCGGCGGGCGGCGACCGCGTCGCGGTCCACTACGGCTCCCGGCGCGAGGACGCCGAGCGGACCCTTGAAGGACTCGCCGGTACGGGCCACGTGCTGGTCGGCGGCGACCTGTCCGACCCGGCGGGCGCGGCCGCCGTGGCGGACCTGGCGGCGGAGGGGCTCGGCGGCATCGACGTCCTGGTGAACAACGCCGCCGTCAACGAACGCCACCCCCTCGCCGAGACGCCGTACGACGAGTGGGCGGCGGTGTGGCAGCGTCACGTGGCCGTCAACCTGCTCGCCACGGCCAACCTCAGCCACCTCGCGGCCCGCCGCATGATCGACCGGGGCACGGGGGGCCGGATCGTCAACATCGGCTCGCGCGGCGCCTTCCGCGGGGAGCCGGACCACCCGGCGTACGGGGCGACGAAGGCGGCGGTCCACGCGCTCGGCCAGTCGCTGGCGGTCTCCCTCGCGCCGTACGGCATCGGGGTGGCGTCCGTCGCACCGGGGTTCTTCGAGACGGAGCGGGTGGCGGACCGATTGAGCGGCACGGAGGGCGAGGCGATCCGGGCGCAGAGCCCGTTCGGGCGGGTCGCGTCGGCGGAGGAGATCGCGGGCGCGGTGGTGTGGCTGGCGTCGCCGGGCGCGGAGTGGTCTTCGGGGGCGGTGCTGGATCTCAACGGGGCCTCGCATCTGCGGACTTGAGGCCGGCGGGGGCGAGCGACGGGTGGCCCTGCGGGGCCTGTTCCCCACCCCGCCCCTTCCCGAACTGGGGCGCTGCCCCAGACCCCGCTCCCCAATCGCCGGAGAGGCTGGATCTTCCAGCCCGTCCGGCGGTTGAGGACACGCCCGGGGGCGTCCCGGGGGGCCTGGGGTCTTGCCCCCCCACTTACGGGAAGGGGAGTAGGGACAGGGCCCCGCAGCCGCCCCACTCACCCGCGCCCGCGCCCCCTCAACCCGCCCGGCGCGACCTCGCCTTGAACGCCGCCTTCCGCGCTTCCTTCGCCGCCTTCTTGTCCGGGTGCAGCCGCCCCATCGCCTCCAGGACGTCCGCCGTCGCCGGGTGCTCCACCCGCCAGGCCGCGTCGAAGAAGCCGCTGTGCCGGCCGGTCAGACCCGCCACCAGCCCCTGGAGCTCGTCCGGTTCGCCGTCCGCGTCCAACTGCGCGGCGATGGTGTCGATCGCGAGCCAGAAGATCATCGTCTCGGGCGGCGGCGGCACGTCCGAAGCGCCGTGCTCGGCGAGCCAGACCCGGGCCAGGCCGCCCAGTTCCGCGTCGTCGAGCACCTCGCGGACCGCGCCCTCCGCCTCCGGGCCGACCAGCGACAGCGCCTGCTGGCTGCGGAGCCTGCGCAGCGGCGCGCCGGCGTCGGCGCCGCGCGCGGCGGCGAGCAACTCCCGTGCGGCAGCAGCCGGTTCGCGGCGGACGAGCCACAGCTGGGTCTCGGCGCCGGCCGCGGCCTCGGGGAAGTACGCGATGCCGTCGAGCAGCGCCTCCGCGCCCTTTTCGGCGAGATCGCCGACGGCGGGCGCGTCGACGCCCGCTTCGAGCATGCGGGCCCGTACCCCGTACAGACCGAGCGGAGTGAGCGCGACCATTCCGTACCGGGAGACGTCCTCGTCGTCGGCGGGCGGCTCGGGCTCCGCGCCCTCCTCCGCCATCAGCGCCTCGTCGACCGGCTGGTAGGCGACGAGCCCGATCGGCTCCAGCACCCTGAACTGGTCGTCGAGGCGCATCATCGCGTCCGACACCTGCTCCAGTACGTCGTCGGTGGGCTCGCCCATGTCGTCGGGCACGATCATCGAGGCGGCGAGCGCGGGCAGCGGCACCGGCCCGTCCGCCGCGCCCTCGGAGACGGTCAGCAGATACAGATTGCCGAGTACGCCCTCCAGGAACTCGGCCTCCGCCTCCGGGTCCCACTCCAGCGCCTCGAAGTCGATCTGCCCGTCCTCGTCGACGACCCCGGCGAGGTCGTCCAGGACGGGCGCGGTGGCGTCGGCGAAGACGGCGTCGAAGGCGTCGAGCCAGATGGCGAGTACGCCCTGGGGGCTCCCGGAGGTGAGCAGCGCCAGGTTCTCGCCGGCCGTGGCGGTCCCGGTGGCCCCGGGGCCGCCCTCGGAGCCACCGGTGCCATCAGCGCTCTCGGCGCCCTCACCGGGATCTGTCACATCGACAAGTCCCGTGTCGACGGCGAGCCGCCAGGCCTCGCTCGCCTCGGCCGCACCGTCCTCGTCGGCGGCGAGCCCGAGGTGCTCGGCGGCCCCGGGCAGCTGCTCGTCGGCGAGTTCACCGCCCGCGCCGACCCGGGTCGCGGGCCCCGCCCACCGGGCGAGCCGTACGGCACGCGCGAGCAGGGGCGAGGTGAGCGCCTCACGCGCCAGCTCTGCGTCGGAGTGGAGCCGCGCCGGCGGCAGGGTGGGGCGTTCTCCGGACATCTGGGGGTTCTCCTTGGGCGCATGCGGGTCGGGCGGCCCCCAGCGTAGACGTATTCGCCCCCATGCCACCGGGTTCATGTACCCGTCAAGATCCGTACATCCTGAGCCCCTTGACAACCCCCGGGCCCACGCAAGAGATTGACGCGCGTAGAACTTCGTTCGGCCCCCCTCCTCCCTCGCACCCGGAGCCACCTGATGACAGTCCGTTCCTCCTCCCTCCCGAGATCCGCCGCAGTCGCGGCCGTCGTAGCCACCGCACTGGCAGGCGGACTGCTGGCAGGCTCGACCTCCGCATCCGCGTCCGCCACCGCGGAGGTACGGATCCACGACATCCAGGGCACCACCCGGATATCCCCGCTCGTGGGGCAGCGGGTCACCGACGTGTCCGGCATCGTCACGGGTGTGCGGACGTACGGTTCGAAGGGCTTCTGGTTCCAGGACCCGCAGGCCGACGCCGACGCCGCCACCAGCGAGGGGATCTTCGTCTTCACCAGCTCCGCGCCGACCGTCGCCGTCGGCGACGCCGTCAAGGTGTCGGGCACGGTCGGCGAGTACGTCCCCGGCGGCACCTCGTCCGGCAACCAGTCGCTCACCCAGATCTCCAAGCCGGCCGTGACCGTGGTCTCCTCGGGCAACGCGCTGCCCGCGCCGGTCACCGTCTCCGCGAAGTCCGTACCTTCCGCGTACGCCCCCGAAGGCGACCCGGCGGCGGGCGGCAGCATCAACGCGCTGCCGCTGGACCCGTCGGCGTACGCCCTCGACCACTACGAGTCGCTGGAGGGCACCAACATCCGCATCGGATCGTCGCGCGTGGTCGGCGCGACCGACCCGCACGCGGAGCTGTGGGTCACGGTGAAGCCCGAGGAGAACGACAACCGGCGCGGCGGCGCCGTGTACGGCTCGTACACCTCCCAGAACACCGGCCGGCTCCAGATCCAGCAGCTCGCCCCGGTCTCCCAGCAGCCGTTCCCCGAGGCGAACGTCGGGGACGTGCTGTCGGGTACGACCGAAGGGCCCCTGGACTTCAACCAGTACGGCGGCTACACGCTCACGGCCCGCACCCTCGGCACGGTCACCGACCGCGGCCTGGAGCGCGAGTCGACCCGGCCGCAGCGCCGCGGCGAGCTGGCGGTGGCGACGTACAACGTCGAGAACCTGGACCCCGGCGACCCGCAGACGAAGTTCGACGCGCTGGCGGCGGCGGTCGTGGACAACCTCGCCTCGCCCGACATCCTCGCCCTGGAGGAGATCCAGGACGACAACGGCGCGAAGAACGACGGCACGGTCTCCGCCGGGGAGACGCTGAAGAAGTTCACGGCGGCGATCGCGGCGGCCGGCGGCCCGTCCTACGCCTGGCGCACCATCGACCCCGTCAACAACAAGGACGGCGGCGAGCCCGGCGGCAACATCCGCCAGGTCTTCCTCTTCAACCCCGAGCGGGTCTCCTTCACCGACCGCGGGGCGGGCGACGCCACCACCGCGACCGGTGTCGTACGGGAGAAGGGCCGCGCGGCCCTGACCCACTCCCCCGGCCGGATCGACCCGGCGAACGCGGCCTGGGAGAACAGTCGCAAGCCGCTCGCCGGCGAGTTCACCTTCCGCGGCCGTACGGTCTTCGTGATCGCCAACCACTTCGGCTCGAAGGGCGGCGACGAGGGCCTGCCCTCGCACCACCAGCCGCCGGTGCGGGGGTCGGAGGTCAAGCGGCTGGAGCAGGCCAAGTCGGTGAACGCGTTCGTCAAGGACGTCCTCAAGGCGCAGCGCGACGCGGACGTGCTGGTCCTGGGCGACATCAACGACTTCGAGTTCTCGGCGACGACGAAGGCGCTGACGGCGGACGGCGCGCTCTACCCGGCGGTCGAGTCCCTGCCCCGCCCGGAGCGTTACTCGTACGTCTTCCAGGGCAACAGCCAGGTGCTGGACCAGATCCTGACCAGCCCGTCGATCAGGAACTTCGCGTACGACAGCGTGCACATCAACGCGGAGTTCGCGGAGCAGAACAGCGACCACGACCCCCAGGTCATCCGCTTCCGCCCGTAGCCCCCAGGACGCCTCCTACACGCCCGCGCTCAGGCTGAGCGCGGGCGTGTACCGCTTCACCCCGCCGCCCGTCACACCCGGGTAGCCGTGCACCTTCTGCCACTGCGGCGTCGCCGAACCCACTCCGACGGGCCCGCCCAGCGCCTCGATGTGCGCCTCGGCGCTCTCCCACTCCGCGTAGTTGAGCACGCGCGTCCCGTCCGTACTCACATGGAAGTGACCGGCGATCCCGCCGGGGTGGAGGCCCTGATCGGTACGGAGCGCCTCGAAGACGGTGTCGATCCAGTCCCGTTGCCGGGCCTCGTCGGGCCCGTCGAACTCGACGCCGACGATCACGACGGCTCCCGGCTCGCGCTCCCCCGCGCCGGGCGCGAGCGGCGTGCTCCGGTACAGCTCGTACGCGTGGAGCCCGGCCCGCTCGATCCCGGGCACGGCCGCGTCGACCGCGGCGTTGCGGTCGTCCCTGGAGGTACGGAAGAACTCCCGGTAGTCCTCCATGCCGCGCCACTGCGAGTAGTGCAGCAGCGTGTCGCCGTCCTCTCCGACGTAGACGTTGTACGAGAGCAGCCCGGCGTCCGGCCAGGGCCGGCTCTGCCACGCCTCGGCGATGGCCTCGACGGCGGCCCGCTGCCGCTCGGGCGTACCGACCCGCCAGGTACTGGACAGGACGACGCCGGCGTCCGGACGCCCCACCCGGGGAAGCGTGCCGACCTGCACGTTCCGCGTGTTCCGCGTGTTCCGCACGGACATGATGGCTCCTCCTCGTCCGACGCACCACCGGGGCGCGTCCTCGTGTCCACCATGCTGAAACGTGAAGTTTGGTTGAGGTCAAGCGAACCGCCCACCGCGGCTGTGCCAGAATCCGGGCCATGATCTTCCGTACCGCCACCCGCCAGGACCTGCCTGCCGTCCTGGCCCTCCTCGCCGACGAGGAGAAGGCCGTCGACCCGGCGTCCGTCGTCGTCGACGCGGCGCACGAGCAGGCTTTCGCGACGATCGACAGCGACAGCCGCAACGAAATGCTGGTGCTGACCGACGAGTCCGGCACGGTGCTGGGCTGCCTCCAGTCGACGTACATACCGGGCCTCGGCCGGCACGGCGGCGAGCGGGCCCTCGTCGAGGCGGTACGGATCAGGGCGGACCGGCGCGGGGAGGGGCTCGGGCATGAACTCGTCACGCGGGCCGTCGAGCGGGCCCGCGAGCGTGGCTGCACGCTGGTCCAGCTGACCAGCAACAAGCGGCGCGGCGACGCGCACCGCTTCTACACCTCGCTCGGATTCGCGCGCAGCCACGAGGGGTTCAAGCTCGCCCTCTGAGGCCGGGGAAGTCGGATGTCAGGCCGAGGGGAGCCGGAGGCCAGGCGGTCAGCCGGCGGGGCCGGTGCGCCAGGCGGTCAGAGTGAGTTCGTCCACGGTGCGCATCTCGCCCTCCAGCGGAAACTTCCGCGCTTTCTCGCCGGGTGCCGCGGCGATCGCGAGGGCGGCCGCCTGGCGCAGCCGTCCGGCCGAGGGGTTGCTCGTCCAGGAGAGCAGCGACCGCACGCTCTCGCCCGGGTCGAGAATCACCGAGGCGGGGCCCTTGTCCTGGCCCATGTACGAGGAACCCCGGTTCACCCAGATGTCGAGGACCTTGCCGTCGGTGCCCAGCGCCTGGACGGTGGGATATCCGTAGACCTGGTGGGGTTCCTCGCCGCAGTTGGTCAGGGTGAGACCGACGGCCCGGTGTCCGAGGGCCGCCTGCACCTCGCCCATGGACACTTCGGGGCGCCCGGACGAGCATCGGCCCGGCGGGGTCCCCGCCGGGGAGGCCGGGGGCGCCGAGGCCACCGGGGGCCACTCCTCCGGCCCGCGCGCGGCGGGACCGTGCGAGGACGGTCCGGGCGAGGACGGTCCGGGCGAGGACGGCGCCGAGGGGGTGGCGCTGTGCGCCGGGGCCGGCTTCGCCGTGGGCGTCGGTTCCGGTTCGCCCTCGCCGTCCGGTACGAGAACGCCGGCGCATCCCGCCAGGACCAGCGCTCCGGTGAACGCCAGTACGGACGCGGCCCCGGCTCTCCGTACGCCCATGCGTCTGCTCCCCCGTCTCGATGTCACCACACGTGTCCGCACCCCACGTGTCCGCCACCGTCGATCCCGTCGGACCACGGGGTGGCGATCATGCCGGACACCATGCGGCGCCCCTCCAACTGTTCAGCAATGCTTGCCGTTCACGCAAAGAAAATCTAAGTGGACCTTCACCGTTCGACGGCTGAGACTCACCGCATGACAGCATCAGGCCCCTTCGGCCGCGCCCTGTGCGCAATGATCACGCCCTTCACCTCCGCGGGCGCACTGGATCTGGGCGGCGCCCAGTCGCTCGCCGACCGCCTGGTGTCCGACGGCGGCTGCGAAGGTCTCGTACTGAACGGCACCACCGGGGAGTCCCCGACCACCACCGACGCCGAGAAGAGCGCACTCGTACGGGCCGTGTGCGAGGCGGTCGGCGACCGGGCCGCGGTCCTCGCCGGGGTGGGAAGCGCCGACACCCGGCACACCGTCGAGCTGGCGCGGGCGGCCGAGCGGGCAGGCGCCGACGGGCTGCTGGTCGTCACGCCGTACTACAGCCGGCCGCCCCAGGAGGCCGGGGAGGCACACTTCCTGCGGATCGCGGACTCGGTCGGCGTCCCGCTGATGCTGTACGACATCCCCGGCCGCACCGGCACCCGCATCGAGGTAGAGACGGTGCTGCGGCTCGCCGGCCATCCGCGCATCACCGCGGTGAAGGACTGTGCGCACGACCTGCTGGGCAGCGCCACCGTCCTCTCCCGGACGGACCTCGCGTACTACTCGGGGTCCGAGGAGCTCAACCTGCCGCTCTACGCGATCGGCGGCGCCGGTTATGTCAGTACGGTCGCCAACTCCGCGCCCCGCGCGCTGCGGGCGGTCCTCGACGCGTACGACGCCGGGGACACGGCGGGAGCCGCCCGCGCCCACCTGCGCGCGCTGCCCCTCGTCACGCTGACGATGGCGTCGGGCCTGCCCGGTACGGTCACCACGAAGGGGCTGCTCGGCGCGCTCGGCCTGCCGGCGGGCCCGGTCAGGGAACCGCTGCAGCCCGCCGACCTGACCACGGTCGACGGGCTGCTCAAGGCGTACGGAGAACTCTCGGAATTCACGGGACCGGCGGGACCGGCGGGACCGGCGGGACCGGCGGAACCCGGCCGGTCCCGGACGTAGGTCAGTCCCAGACGTAGGTCCGTCCGAGGATCGCGGCGTGTTCCAGCACGTCCTCCGCCGGGTCGTCGATCTGACCGGTGGAGAAGAGCATCACGCGGGGCGCGTTGTGCGAGTTGTTGTGCGTCTCGTCGGCGTGCGCCGTCCCGGCGGGCAGCCCCACCGCCATGAGTACCGCACCGCATCCGGTGATCCACCGGGCCAGCGCCCGTACCTGCTGCTCCTTCATGCCGCTCCTTCGCCGTAACTCTTGTGACTCTTCGTCCAATGTGCCGACCTGCTTATCCACCCGAACGGCCCAAAGGTCACGCGAGGTCACCCGTCAGAGTGCGGTTCACGGCGGCGGGTACGGCGTACACGGACGCGGTCAGCACGGAGGTGTCCCGGCCCGCGTCCCGGCAGGCCGGGCTGCCGGAACCCTGTGCGGTGGCGTCCGGGGCCGCCGTCCCTGCGCAGCTCGCAGGTGAACTCGCGCTGACCCGGGGCGGGTTCGGGCGTGGCCCAGGAGGACAGCGCCGGCGGCCCTTCGTGCCCCGGCGCGAGGCACTCCGTACGGAACGGTTCCCACAGGTCCCCGGGCGTGGCCTCCCGGCCGCTGTCGTCGGTGGCCGTCCGCACGACGCGCGAGAAGCCGGGGCGCAGCCCCTGCGGCAGGTCGAGGCCGTGGTGCTCCTGGAGCAGGTGGGCGATGCCGCCCTTGCCCGACTGGCTGTTGACGCGGATGAGCGCCTCACAGCCGCGTCCGGCGCCGGCGGGGGCGATGGGGGACAGGGGGATTCCCACCGGTCGGATCCGGTACGGGCGTGGTGGGCCGGACCCTTGCTGACGGCGTCCTGGCGGGTGCCGGAGCAGGCGGTGCAAGTGAGGTCTCCGGCGTAGGGGTGGCGGGGGTGGACCGGCAGGCGGTCGCAGCGCTCGACGGTCTCGCGGGCGGTGTGGATGCCGGAGAAACCGAAAGCGAGGTGGTGATGACTTACCTCCTGCCTCTGCGGGAGAGCACAGTGCACAGTCCTCGCCTTCCCGGGTAAGTCATCTGCCCAGAAGCACTCGGTGCTCTTCCGCCCGGGCAGGTCGGTACGACACCGCCACCCGCCCCTCGCACCAAAGCCTGAGCGCCCTCCCAGGCCGCGTACGGACCGTGGAAGGGCGCTCGGCTCAAGCCTCAGGTAGATCAGTTGTGGCTGTGCAGTACGTCGTTCAGGCCGCCCCAGACCGCGTTGTTCGGGCGGGCCTCGACGGTGCCGGTCACCGAGTTGCGGCGGAAGAGGATGTTGCTCGCGCCGGACAGCTCGCGGGCCTTGACGACCTGGCCGTCGGGCATCGTGACGCGGGTGCCCGCCGTCACGTACAGGCCCGCCTCGACGACGCACTCGTCGCCGAGCGCGATGCCGACGCCCGCCTCGGCGCCGACCAGGCAGCGCTCACCGATGGTGATGCGGACGTTGCCGCCGCCCGAGAGGGTGCCCATGGTGGACGCGCCGCCGCCGATGTCGGAGCCGTCGCCGACGACCACGCCGGCCGAGATGCGGCCCTCGACCATGGAGGTGCCGAGCGTGCCGGCGTTGAAGTTGACGAAGCCCTCGTGCATCACGGTGGTGCCCTCGGCGAGGTGCGCGCCGAGGCGGACGCGGTCGGCGTCGGCGATGCGGACGCCCTTGGGGGCGACGTAGTCCGTCATGCGCGGGAACTTGTCGACCGAGGTGACCTGGAGGTGCAGGCCCTCGGCGCGGGCGTTCAGCCGTACCGTCTCCAGCTGGTCGACGGCGACCGGGCCGAGCGAGGTCCAGGCGACGTTGGCGAGGAGGCCGAAGACGCCGTCCAGGTTCTGGCCGTGCGGCTGGACCAGGCGGTGCGAGAGGAGGTGGAGGCGCAGGTACGCGTCGTGGGCGTCCAGCGGCTTGTCGTCGAGCGAGGCGATGACCGTACGGACGGCGACGACCTCGACGCCACGGCGGGCGTCCGGGCCGACGGCCTTCGGCGCGGCGGCGCCGAGCAGTTCGGCGGCGCGCTCGGCGGTGAGGCGCTCGGTGCCGGCGGGGCCCGGCTCGGCGGCGAGCTCGGGGGCGGGGAACCAGGTGTCGAGGACGGTGCCGTCCGCGGCGAGGGTGGCGAGGCCGGCGGCGACAGCGCCGGTGGTGCGAGTAGCAGTCGTATCGGTCATGCCCGAACGCTAACCGGCACCGGCGTGTCGAGGCGAACCGGTCCCGGATGCCGGGCGCCGATGGCTCCGGGGCGCCCGTGGGTGGCGGCTCGCGGGATCCGGGCTCCGCCAACCGCCCCGGCCGCTTCCGACAGCACGGCGAGAGGCCCCCGGCAGACTCCGCCGGGGGCCTCTCGCCCTGTGTGCTGCTGCTGTACTGCTCTCAGACGTTGAAGCCGAGCGCGCGAAGCTGCTCGCGGCCGTCGTCCGTGATCTTGTCCGGGCCCCACGGCGGCATCCAGACCCAGTTGATCTTCAGCTCGCTGACGATACCCTCGGTCGCCGACTTCGCCTGGTCCTCGATGACGTCGGTCAGCGGGCAGGCCGCGGACGTCAGCGTCATGTCGAGCGTGGCGATGTTCGAGTCGTCGATGTGGACGCCGTAGATCAGGCCGAGGTTGACGACGTCGATGCCCAGCTCCGGGTCGACCACGTCGTACAACGCCTCGCGGACCTCCTCCTCGGTGGCCGGCTTGGTCGTCACGACCTCGGTCACGACCTCGGTCACGACCTCGGTCCCGGCCTCGGTCCCGGCCTCGGCGGATGTCGCAGCGGCGGGTGTCGCGTTCTCGCTCATGCGGTCTTCCTCTCGGCGCTCTCGCCCAGTGCCTGGGCCGTCGCGTCCTTCCATGCCATCCAGCTCAGCAGAGCACACTTCACACGCGCCGGGTACTTGGAGACACCGGCGAACGCGACCGCGTCCTCCAGCACCTCCTCCATCGCGTCGTCCGGCTCGATCTGGCCCTTGGACTGCATCAGCTCCAGGAAGGCCTCCTGGATCTTCTGCGCGTCGGCCAGCTCCTTGCCGACCAGCAGATCGTTCAGCACGGAGGCGCTGGCCTGGCTGATGGAGCAGCCCTGGCCCTCGTACGAGACGTCCTCGACGGTGTCACCGGCGTACTTCACGCGGAGCGTGATCTCGTCGCCGCACGTCGGGTTGACGTGGTGCACCTCGGCGTCGCCGTCCCGCAAGCCCCGCCCGTGCGGGTGCTTGTAGTGGTCCAGGATGACTTCCTGGTACATCGAATCAAGCTTCACGGTCCCAGCCCTCAGCCGAAGAAGTTCCGGACGTGCTCCAGGCCTTCGACGAGGGCATCGACCTCGGCCGGCGTGGAGTACAGATAGAACGACGCTCGCGTGGTCGCAGGAATTCCGTACCGCAGGCAGACGGGCCGCGCGCAGTGGTGTCCGACCCGGACCGCGATGCCCAGCTCGTCGAGTACCTGGCCCACGTCGTGCGGATGGATGTCGCCGAGCGTGAAGGAGATCGCCGCCCCGCGGTCCTCGGCCGTCGTCGGGCCGATGATCCGCAGGCCCTCGACCTCCTTGAGCCGCTTGATCGCGTACTCGGTGATCGCGTGCTCGTGCGCGGCGATCTTGTCCATGCCGATCGCGGTGAGGTAGTCCACGGCCGCGCCGAGGCCGACGGCCTGGGCGATCGGGGGCGTACCCGCCTCGAACTTGTGCGGAGCCGGAGCGTACGTCGACGAGCTCATCGACACGGTCTCGATCATCTCACCGCCGCCGAGGAACGGCGGAAGGTCCTCGAGGAGCTCCTGGCGGCCCCAGAGCACGCCGATACCGGTCGGGCCGACCATCTTGTGTCCGGTGAAGGCCACGAAGTCGGCCTGGAGCGCCTGTACGTCGAGCACCATGTGCGGCGCGGCCTGCGAGGCGTCGATGCAGACCAGCGCGCCGACCTCCTGGGCGCGGCGGATGATCGCCTCGACCGGGTTGATCGTGCCCATGATGTTCGAGACCAGCGTGAAGGAGACGATCTTCGTCTTCTCGGTGATGATCTCGTCGATGTCGGACAGGTCGAGGCGGCCGTCGTCGGTGATGCCGAACCACTTCAGCTTCGCGCCCGTGCGCTGCGAGAGCAGCTGCCACGGGACGATGTTGGAGTGGTGCTCCATCTCCGTGATGACGATCTCGGTCTCGGCGTCCACGCGGTAGGGCTCGTCGGCCCAGCCCAGCATGTTCGCCACGAGGTTGAGCGACTCCGAGGCGTTCTTGGTGAAGATGACCTCGTCGCGGCTCGGCGCGTTGATGAAGGCGGCGACCTTGTCGCGGGCGCCCTCGTACAGCGCCGTGGCCTCCTCGGCGAGCACGTGGACGCCGCGGTGGACGTTGGCGTTGCTCTGCTCGTAGTACGCGTTCAGCGCGTCGAGGACCTGGCGCGGCTTCTGCGAAGTCGCCGCGTTGTCCAGGTAAACGATCTTCTTGCCGTCGTGGATCGTGCGATCCAGGATCGGGAAGTCCTTGCGGATCGCCTCGGTGTCGAGAAGGCCCGGCAGCTGTGTCACGCGACGTCCTCCTCTGAGTTCGCTCCGCTCACGGGGCCACCCTTCGTGTACTTCTCGTAGCCCTCGGCCTCGAGCTCGTCGGCGAGCTCCGGGCCGCCGGACGCGACGATCCTGCCCTTGGCGAAGACGTGCACGAAGTCCGGCTTGATGTAGCGCAGGATGCGCGTGTAGTGCGTGATCAGCAGCGTGCCGACCTCGCCGCTCGCGTGGACGCGGTTGACGCCCTCGGAGACCTGGCGCAGGGCGTCGACGTCGAGGCCGGAGTCGGTCTCGTCGAGGATTGCGATCTTCGGCTTGAGGAGCTCCAGCTGGAGGATCTCGTGGCGCTTCTTCTCACCGCCGGAGAAGCCCTCGTTGACGTTGCGCTCGGCGAAGGCCGGGTCCATCTGGAGCTGCTCCATCGCGGACTTGACCTCCTTCACCCAGGTGCGCAGCTTGGGGGCCTCGCCGCGGATCGCCGTCGCCGACGTACGCAGGAAGTTGGAGACCGAGACGCCGGGGACCTCGACCGGGTACTGCATGGCGAGGAACATGCCGGCGCGGGCGCGCTCGTCGACGGACATCTCCAGGACGTCCTCACCGTCGAGCGTGACGGTGCCGCTGGTGATCGTGTACTTGGGGTGACCGGCGATCGAGTACGCGAGGGTGGACTTGCCGGAGCCGTTGGGGCCCATGATGGCGTGGGTCTCGCCCTGCTTCACGGTCAGGTCGACGCCCTTGAGGATCTCCTTGGAGGAGTTGTCGGCCTCGACGGAAACGTGCAGGTCGCGGATTTCAAGCGTTGCCATGGGTGTCTCAGGACTCCTGGGTGACGGAGACGAGCACATCGTCCCCTTCGATCTTGACGGGGTATACGGGGACGGGGCGCGTCGCGGGAAGGCCGGAGGGCTTGCCGGTGCGGAGGTCGAAGCTCGATCCGTGCAGCCAGCACTCGATCATGCAGTCCTCCACCTCGCCCTCCGAGAGGGAGACGTTCGCGTGCGAGCAGATGTCGTGGATCGCGAACACCTCGCCCTCGGTGCGGACGACGGACACCGGCGTGCCGTCGAGCTCCACCCGTTTCGGGGTGTCGCCCTCCAGCTCACTCAGCGCACAGGCTTTGACGAAGGCCATCAGACGGACGCCTCCAGCTCCGCGTCGATCTTGGCGAGGAGGCGCTCCTCGACGTCGGGCAGACCGATCTGCTGGACGAGCTCCGCGAAGAAGCCGCGGACGACGAGACGGCGGGCCTCGTCGGCCGGGATACCGCGCGACATGAGGTAGAAGAGCTGCTCGTCGTCGAAGCGGCCGGTCGCCGAGGCGTGGCCGGCGCCGACGATCTCACCGGTCTCGATCTCCAGGTTGGGGACCGAGTCGACGCGCGCGCCGTCCGTGAGGACGAGGTTGCGGTTCATCTCGTACGTGTCGGTGCCCTCGGCTGCGGCCTCGATGAGGACGTCACCGATCCACACGGCATGTGCGCCGTCGCCCTGGAGCGCGCCCTTGTAGACGACGTTCGACTTGCAGTGCGGCATGTTGTGGTCGACGAGGAGGCGGTGCTCCTGGTGCTGGCCCCGGTCGGTGAAGTACAGGCCGAACAGCTCGGCCTCGCCGCCGGTGCCGGCGTAGCTCACGCGCGGGTGGAGACGTACGACGTCGCCGCCGAAGGTCACCACGACCGACTTGAACGAGGCGTCGCGGCCGATCAGCGCGTTGTGCTGCGCGACGTGCACGGCCGTGTCGTCCCAGTCCTGGACGGTCACGACGGTCAGCTTCGCGCCGTCGCCGAGGACGTAGTCGACGTTGGCGGCGAGCACGGCGTCACCGGTGTGGTCGATGACGACGACAGCCTCGGCGAAGGCGCCCAGCTCCACGACCTGGTGGGCGAAGACGGTCCCGCCCTCGCCCTGCACGGCGATGCGGATCGGCTCGTCGAGGACCGTCTCCTTGGGGACGGTCACGACCGAGGCCTTCTCGAACGACGAGTACGCCTGGGCGGCGACCCGGTCCACCGGCTTGCCGGCCCTGCCCAGACGCGGGTCGTCACGGTCCACCGTCTCCTGGGTGACGCCCGCGGGGGTGGTCACCTCGACGCGGATGCCGCCGTCGGCGACCGCGGTCCCGTCGTGCAGTCCGCGCAGGCGGGCCAGCGGGGTGAACCGCCACTCCTCCTCGCGGCCGTGCGGGACGGGGAAGGCCGCCACGTCGTACGACGGAGGCGCGCTCATGCGCGTGGCGACGGTGGACTCGGCGGCCACCGCGATCGAGCCGGCGGTGGTGGAGCCCACCGGTGGGGGTCCCCCCTGGACCGTAGCTTGCCGAAGGTCCTTGGGGGCGTTCTGAGCCTCAGCCATGGCTGTCGTAGTGCTCTCTCTCTGGGTCGTGAGGTAAGTCGCTGCGGGGGTACGGGGCCTTAGCCGACCGAACCCTCCATCTGCAGCTCGATCAGCCGGTTGAGCTCCAGGGCGTACTCCATGGGCAGCTCCTTGGCGATCGGCTCGACGAAGCCGCGCACGATCATCGCCATGGCCTCGAACTCGGTCATGCCTCGGCTCATCAGGTAGAAGAGCTGGTCCTCGGAGACCTTGGAGACGGTCGCCTCGTGGCCCATGGACACGTCGTCCTCGCGCACGTCGACGTACGGGTACGTGTCCGAGCGGGAGATCGTGTCGACGAGCAGCGCGTCGCAGAGCACGTTCGACTTGGAGCCGGGGGCCCCCTCGCCGATCTCGATCAGGCCGCGGTAGGAGGTGCGGCCACCGCCTCGCGCCACCGACTTGGAGACGATGTTGGAGGAGGTGTTCGGTGCCATGTGGACCATCTTGGCGCCGGCGTCCTGGTGCTGGCCCTCGCCCGCGAAGGCGATCGACAGGGTCTCGCCCTTGGCGTGCTCGCCCATCAGGTAGACGGCCGGGTACTTCATCGTCACCTTGGAGCCGATGTTGCCGTCGACCCACTCCATGGTCGCGCCCTCGTACGCCACGGCGCGCTTGGTGACCAGGTTGTAGACGTTGTTCGACCAGTTCTGGATCGTCGTGTAGCGGCAGCGGCCGCCCTTCTTCACGATGATCTCGACGACCGCGCTGTGCAGCGAGTCGGAGGAGTAGATCGGGGCGGTGCAGCCCTCGACGTAGTGGACGTAGGCGTCCTCGTCGACGATGATCAGCGTCCGCTCGAACTGGCCCATGTTCTCCGTGTTGATGCGGAAGTAGGCCTGGAGCGGGATGTCGACGTGCACACCCTTGGGTACGTAGATGAACGATCCGCCGGACCACACGGCCGAGTTCAGCGACGCGAACTTGTTGTCGCCGACCGGGATGATCGTGCCGAAGTACTCCTGGAAGAGCTCCGGGTGCTCCTTCAGCGCGGTGTCGGTGTCCATGAAGATGACACCCTGCTTCTCGAGCTCCTCGTTGATCTGGTGGTAGACCACCTCGGACTCGTACTGCGCGGCGACACCGGCGACCAGGCGCTGCTTCTCCGCCTCGGGGATGCCGAGCTTGTCGTACGTGTTCTTGATGTCCTCCGGCAGGTCCTCCCAGGACTCGGCCTGCTTCTCGGTGGACCGCACGAAGTACTTGATGTTGTCGAAGTCGATGCCCGACAGGTCGGAGCCCCAGCTCGGCATGGGCTTCTTGCCGAACAGCTTGAGGCCCTTGAGCCGCAGCTTCAGCATCCACTCCGGCTCGTTCTTCTTCGCCGAGATGTCGCGTACGACGTCCTCGGAGAGGCCGCGCTTGGCAGCGGCGCCGGCCGCGTCGGAGTCGGCCCAGCCGAATTCGTACGTACCCAGGCCCTCGAGTTCGGGGTGGGCAGTCTCCGTGGGGAGAGTCATGCGGGGTTCCTCCCGGCCGTACTTGCAGATGCTGAATGAGTGGTCTGTGCTGTGCCGCTGCGCGGAATGAACGTCGTGCACACCCCGTCGCCGTGGGCGATGGTGGCCAGACGCTGCACATGCGTCCCGAGCAGTTCGGAGAAGAACTCGGTCTCCGCCTCGCACAGCTGCGGATACTGCTCGGCGACATGGGCGACCGGGCAGTGGTGCTGGCAGAGCTGCTCTCCGACCGGTGCGCTGCGCGCCGTGGCAGCGTACCCGTCGGCCGACAAGGCCCTGGCAAGCGCCTCGGTCCGCTCCTCGGGGGCAGCCGCCCCGACCGCCTCGCGGTACGCCCCGGCCTGGGCGGCGAACCGCGCGCGGGCGAAGGCGGTGACCGCCGCCTCGCCCTTTTCGCCGCCGCCCGCCGCCTGGGAGATCCAGTGCAGCGCGTCGGCGGCGAGCTTGTCGTAGGACTGGTCGAAGGCGTCCCTGCCGCAGTCGGTCAGCGCGAACACCTTTGCGGGCCTGCCACGGGTCCTGGCGCCGTACACGCGCTGCTCGCGGGGCTCGACGATGTTCTCGGCGACGAGCGAATCGAGGTGGCGGCGGACGGCTGCCTGGGTGAGACCGAGGCGCTTCGCGAGATCGGCGGCGGTGGACGGGCCGTGGTCCAGGACGGACCGCGCGATCCGGTTGCGCGTGGAGCGCTCACCGGTCGCGAGTTCCTCCTGCGGAGCCTCGCCCACGTTTTTCACAACGCCATTGTTGCGTAATTCGGAGGAGGGTGACAACCCGCGTCCTGATCAAGCTCCGGTGGGGTGCATCACTTAGGTACACCTAACCTGACCTGCGAAAATGATCAGTCCGGCCCCGGCGACGCGGTGGCACCGGGCGCTGAACGCCTGGTCAGCGCGGGTGCTCCGGAGCCCCTCGCGGCGGGACCGCGCCCCCTCCTTAGACTTCATGGCATGAGAAGCGAGCCCGTCGTCCAGGTCACAGGACTGGTCAAGCGGTACGGAACCAAGACCGCGGTCGACGGCCTCGATCTGGAGGTGCGCGCGGGCACCGTCACCGCCGTCCTCGGTCCCAACGGAGCCGGAAAGACCACCACGGTCGAGACCTGCGAGGGCTACCGCAGGCCGGACGCCGGAACCGTACGCGTCCTCGGGCTCGACCCGGTCGCCGACGCGGCGCGGCTGCGTCCCCGGATCGGGGTGATGCTCCAGTCCGGCGGTGTCTACTCGGGTGCCAGGGCCGACGAGATGCTGCGCCACATGGCCGCCCTGCACGCCCATCCGCTGGACGTCGGCGCGCTGATCGAGCGCCTCGGGCTCGACGGCTGCGGCCGTACGACGTACCGGCGGCTCTCCGGCGGACAGCAGCAGCGGCTCGCCCTGGCGATGGCCGTCGTCGGCCGCCCCGAACTGGTCTTCCTCGACGAGCCGACCGCCGGCCTGGACCCGCAGGCCCGCCGGTCCACCTGGGACCTCGTCGGCGAGCTCCGCGAGGACGGCGTCAGTACCGTCCTCACCACCCACTTCATGGACGAGGCCGAGCAGCTCGCCGACGACGTCGCGATCATCGACGCGGGCCGGGTCATCGCCCAGGGCAGTCCCGAGGAGCTGTGCCGCGGCGGCGCGGAGAACACCCTGCGCTTCACCGGACGCCCCGGGCTCGACGTCGCGTCCCTGCTCAAGGCGCTGCCCGTGGACACCCTGGCGGCCGAGCTGACGCCCGGGACGTACCGGATCACCGGCAAGGTCGACCCCCAGCTGCTGGCCACCGTCACCTCCTGGTGCGCCCAGCACGGCGTGATGCCCAGCGGCATCTCCGTCGAGCGGCACTCCCTGGAGGACGTCTTTCTCGAGCTGACCGGTAAGGACCTCCGCTCATGAGCATCGGTACGTACACACCGCGCCCCGGAGCGGCCCCGCTGCCCCGGATGATCGCGGCGCAGACCGTCTTCGAGACGAAGATGCTGCTGCGCAACGGCGAACAGCTGCTGCTGACGGTGGTCATCCCGGCGCTGCTGCTGGTGCTGTTCTCGTCCGTCGACATCATCGACACGGGTACGGGCAAGGCCGTCGACTTCCTGGCCCCCGGCGTCCTCGCGCTCGCCGTCATGTCCACCGCCTTCACCGGGCAGGCGATCGCGACCGGCTTCGAGCGCCGGTACGGCGTGCTCAAGCTGCTGGGCGCCTCTCCGCTGCCCCGCTGGGCGCTGATGACGGCGAAGACCCTGTCGGTACTCGTCACCGAGGTCCTCCAGGTGGTCCTTCTCACCGCGATCGCCTTCGGCCTCGGCTGGTCCCCGCACGGCGGCCCGTTCGCCGTGTTCCTCCTCCTCGTCCTCGGCACGGCGGCCTTCTCCGGTCTCGGCCTGCTGATGGCCGGCACGCTCAGGGCCGAGGCGACGCTGGCCGCCGCCAACCTGGTCTTCCTGCTGCTGCTGGTGGGCGGCGGCGTGATCGTTCCGCTCGACAAGTTCCCGGACGCGGTCCGATCGGTCCTCGGGCTGCTGCCGATCTCGGCACTGTCGGACGGCCTGCGCGACGTGCTCCAGCACGGCGCGGCCGTTCCGTGGGGCGGCCTCGGCATCCTCGCGGTGTGGGCGGTCCTGGGGCTGGGCGCGGCCGCCCGTTTCTTCCGCTGGGAGTGAGACCCGCGGGGGAGTGACTTTCGCCCGGGGTGAGAAACGCCCGTTTCGGCACCCCTCGTGAATTCCTGCACAAGCCCCGTCCTACGATGGTTGCCGTGTTGACCCCCCTCGCCCTCATCGCGCGGCGCTGGACGCCCACCCCCCGCACGCTCCGGCGCGCCGCGCTCGCCGCCGTCGTGATGACCGTCGTCATCATCGTCACGGGCGGCGCGGTACGGCTGACCGGTTCCGGCCTCGGCTGCGACACCTGGCCCAAGTGCACCGACGACAGTCTCTTCGCGACGCCCGCCCAGGGCATCCACGGCGCGATCGAGTTCGGCAACCGCATGCTGACGTACGTCCTGTCGGCCGCGGTCGGCTGGGCGATCATCGCGGCCCGGTCCACGAAGCCCTGGCGGCGCGGTCTCACCCGCCTCGGCTGGCTCCAGTTCTGGATCGTGATGGGCAACGCCGTCATCGGCGGCATCACGGTCTGGGCGGGTCTCAACCCGTGGTCCGTCGCCGGTCACTTCCTCCTGGCCAACGCCCTGCTCACGGTCGCCGTGATCACCTGGCAGCGCACCCGCGAGGGCGACACCGCCCCCCGGCCGCGCGTCCCGCGCCCCGTCCGCAAGCTCTCCTGGGCGCTCCTCGTCACCTCGGGGCTGCTGATCGCCCTGGGGACGACGGTGACCGGTTCGGGCAAGCACGCCGGCGACAGCAGCGACGTACCGCGCATGCCGTGGGACTGGATCGACGCCGCTCATGTGCACGCGGTGGCCGCCTGGGTCGTCTGCGCGCTGGCCATCGCCATGTGGTTCGTCCTGCGCGTGGTGGACGCCCCGGACGACACCCGGGCGCGCGCCCGCGACCTGCTGGTCGTCCTGGTGGCCCAGGGCGCCGTCGGCTACGTCCAGTTCTTCGCCGAGGTCCCCGAGATCCTGGTCGGCATCCACATGCTCGGCTCGTCGCTGATGTGGATCGCGGTACTGCGGCTGGCGCTGAGCCTGCGCGAGCGCCCGCTCGAAGGCGCGGTTCCGCTGCCCGCCGCCGCTCAGCCCGGCTCCTCGGTGACCGCCGCCGTCTGACGGCCGCCCTCCGGTCAGGCCAGCTTCCGTCAGGCCAGCCCCGGTCAGGCCAGCCGGTAGACGCGGCGGGCATTGCCCGCCGCGATCATCCCCGCCACCCGCTCGGCGTCCGTCCGCGACCACGCGCCGTCGCCGACCCAGCCGCCGAGCACCCTGCCCAGCGCCTCGCGGAACAGCCGGGCGCCGACGACGTGCAGCTCCGGCAGCCCCCGCGCGCCGCTGGAGAAGAGCAGCTTGCCGAAGGGCGCCAGCTCCAGGATCTCCGCGAGTACGCCCGCGGCCCGCGCCCCGGTGTGGGCGAGTGCGGGCCCGAGACCGGCGTACACATGCGGGAAGGCACTCGCCAGGTGGGCGGCGTGCCGGTGGTACGGATAGCCGTGCAGCAGCACCAGGTCGGTGCCGAGGCCCGCGGTGGCGGCCGCGAAGTCGGTGAGCAGTACCGGGTCCGTGCGGTCGATGCGCAGACCGGGATCCGCGGCACCGGCGTGCAGCTGCAGGGGGAGCCCGGAGGTGACGGCGATCCACAGCAGGTGCCGCAGGACCACGGGGTCGGCCAGCCGGTCCCCGGCCCGGCGTCCGGCCAGCCAGCGCCCCGCCGCCCCGCGCACCTCGCCGGGGCCCGGCGGATGCGGCCCGAGGGCGAGTCCGTGCCGTACGCCTGCCACGGAGGTGAAGGCCACGGCGGTTCCCGCCGCGCTGTGCACGCCCTCGGCGAGGTTGGCGAGGAAGTTCCCGACGGTTCCGGACGTGTCGGCGACCTGCTCGGCGAGCAGTTCCAGGCGGACGATCTCCCGGGCCTGGGCGGCGCCGGCCGCCGCTATCTCGGCGGGCCCCGTGAGGTCTCCCGGCAGCCCGGTGTCCACCAGATAGGTGGTGATCCCGGTGCCCCTGAGCAGCCGCCTTCCGCTCTCCGGTACGCCCAGCTCCCGGCGGCGCGCGAGATAGCGCGCGGGCGGGCAGTGCGGTTCGAGGCCGAGGAGCGGCGGGCACCAGCGGCGTACGGCGAAGCCCGTCTGGGTGTCGAAGAAGGTGGTGCCGGGCGCGGGTGGCGCGGGGGTCGTGGCGAGGTGGGTCTCGAAGGTGCCGAGGCCCAGCTCCGTACGGAGCACTCCGTGGCAGTACTGGTCCACCAGGGAAGGCGTTTCGATCATCCGGGGCTCCTGTGGTGGACGTACTTCCACAGGCTCTAACGGGTGACCCCCGCGTCAGGTGTTGCTAGGCGCTGCGCGGCAGGTCGTTGGACGGGCCGCCGACCTGGATGCCGGCCATCCGGCTCCACTCGTACGGTCCCGTGCGCACCTTGGCCGCGAAGTCGCCGTCGAAGGACTCGTGGAGCGTGATCCCGGCCTTCTCGGCGGCGCTCCGCGCGACGGCGTGGGAGGGGGCCACCAGGTCGCCCCAGCCGCCGTCCTCGCCGACGAGCACGATGCGGGTGCCCATCTGTCCGAGGTACGCGAGCTGGCCCTCGGCGCCGCCGTGCTGCTTGGCGAAGGCGGTGATCTCCTTGGCGAGCTTCGCCGCCTTGCGCTCTGCCTGCTTCGTGTCTGCCATGCCCACGATGCTACCGACGGGTAGATCGGGGGTCCAGGGCAGGTTCTCTAGCGCAGGAAGGGGTCCACCGCGACGGCGACGAAGAGCAGCGAGACATAGGTGATGGACCAGTGGAACAGCCGCATCTCCTTGAGCTTGCCGCCGGTCACCCCGGACTTCGCGCGGGACTGGAGCCCGTGCGCCTCCTTGAGCCACCAGCCGCCGGCCACCAGGGCGACCGCGGTGTAGAACCAGCCGGTGTAGCCCAGCGGGGTCAGCAGCAGCGAGACGGCGACCATCACCCAGCTGTAGGCGACGATCTGGCGGGCCACGACCCTGTTGGAGGCGACGACGGGGAGCATCGGGACGCCCACCCGCGCGTAGTCCGCCTTCACCTTCATCGACAGCGGCCAGTAGTGCGGCGGCGTCCAGAAGAAGATGACCATGAACAGGATGACGGCGGCCCAGGACATCGAGTTGGTGACCGCGGACCAGCCGATGAGGACCGGCAGGCAGCCGGCGATGCCGCCCCAGACGATGTTCTGCGCGGTACGGCGCTTGAGGATCATCGTGTAGACGACCACGTAGAAGAGGAGAGCGCCGAGCGACAGCGCGGCGGACAGCCAGTTGACGAGGAGACCGAACCAGAGGGTCGAGACCACGCCGAGGCCGATGCCGAAGACGAGGCATTCGCGCGGGCTGACGATGCCGGTGACCAGAGGCCGCTGCGAGGTGCGGTCCATCAGCGCGTCGATGTCGCGGTCGATGTACATGTTCAGCGCGTTGGCACCGCCGGCCGACAGGTAACCGCCGAGGCAGGTCACCAGGACCAGCCACAGGTCGGGCACACCCTGCTCGGCCAGGAACATGACCGGGACGGTGGTGATCAGCAGCAGTTCGATGATCCGAGGCTTGGTCAGTGCCACGAACGCCTTGACCCGGGCTCCGAACGGCCGGTGGCCTCCCGGGCTGGGAGTCAAGGCGACCCCTGCGGGTCGGGACTCGACGGCCGTCACGCACACCCCTGACAGAGAAATCCCAGCAAGCTCCGGACGTGAAGGCCCGGTAAAGACTTGCGCGTACCACGCCACTCTAGACGTTGCCCATACGTCGTTCTCCGCCGGGGTGGGTCGTGTTGGGTGCGGTCCCCACCGGCCTCCCTGCGGGCTGCCCGGCCCGCCGGGAGGCGAGGACCGGGAACGCCCTGCACCCTGGGCCGTACCCGCTCTTTTGGAGGACGCACGGCCGAAATGAGCGGGTTCTTGCGGGGGTAGGCTCGACATCGCCCGGTGCGCCTATCCAGTACCGGGATTCGACATGTGGAGAGGAGCCCTGACTCAGGGTGAGCACCAAGCCGACCACCACAGATCTCGAGTGGACCGAATTGGACCAGCGGGCTGTCGATACCGCCCGCGTCCTGGCCATGGATTCCGTACAGAAGGTCGGCAACGGCCACCCTGGTACGGCCATGAGCCTGGCCCCGGCCGCGTATGTGCTGTTCCAGAAGCTGATGCGGCACGACCCCAATGACGCGAACTGGACCGGCCGCGACCGGTTCGTTCTCTCTCCCGGTCACACCAGCCTGACGCTCTACATCCAGCTCTACATGGCCGGCTACGGCCTGGAGCTGGACGACCTGAAGGCGTTCCGCACCTGGGGCAGCCTCACGCCGGGTCACCCCGAGCACGGGCACACGACCGGGGTCGAGACCACGACCGGGCCGCTGGGCCAGGGCATCGCCAACGCCGTGGGCATGGCGATGGCCGCCCGCTACGAGCGCGGTCTGTTCGACCCGGAGGCCGCCGCCGGCGCCTCCCCGTTCGACCACACCGTCTGGGCGATCGTCTCCGACGGCGACCTGGAGGAGGGTGTCTCGGCCGAGGCGTCCTCGCTCGCGGGCCACCAGAAGCTCGGAAACCTCGTCGCCCTGTACGACGACAACCACATCTCGATCGAGGGCGACACCGAGACCGCCTTCTCCGAGGACGTCCTCAAGCGGTACGAGGCGTACGGCTGGCACGTCCAGCGCATCGAGCAGAGCGCCAACGGCGACTTCGACGTCCAGGCGCTGCACGCGGCGCTGAAGGCCGCGCAGGACGAGACCGAGCGCCCGTCGCTCATCGCGGCGCGCACGATCATCGCCTGGCCCGCCCCCAACGCGCAGAACACCGAGGCCTCGCACGGCTCGGCACTGGGCGAGGAGGAGATCGCGGCCACCAAGCGCGTGCTGGGCTTCGACCCCGAGCAGCACTTCCAGGTCGACGAGGACGTCTTCGCGCACGTGCGCAAGGCGGCCGAGCGCGGCCGTGAGGCGCACGCCGCCTGGGACAAGCAGTTCCAGGAGTGGCGCAACGCCAACGCCGAGCGCGCCGCCACGTTCGACCGCATCGCCGCGGGCGAGCTGCCCGAGGGCTGGGAGAAGTCGGTCCCGGTCTTCGAGCCCGGCAAGGCCGTGGCGACCCGCGCCGCGTCCGGCAAGGTCCTCCAGGCGCTCGGCGGTGTCATCCCCGAGCTGTGGGGCGGCTCCGCCGACCTCGCCGGCTCGAACAACACGACGATCGACAAGACGTCGTCGTTCCTGCCGGCCGGCAACCCGCTGCCGGAGGCCGACCCGTACGGCCGTACGGTCCACTTCGGCATCCGCGAGCACGCCATGGGCTCGACGATGAACGGCATCGCACTGCACGGCAACACGCGTATCTACGGCGGCACCTTCCTGGTGTTCTCCGACTACATGCGCCCCGCCGTCCGCCTCGCCGCGCTGATGAAGCTGCCGGTCACCTACGTGTGGACGCACGACTCCATCGGTCTGGGCGAGGACGGCCCGACGCACCAGCCGGTCGAGCACATGGCCGCGCTGCGCGCCATCCCGGGCCTGAACATGGTCCGCCCGGCCGACGCCAACGAGACCGCGATCGCCTGGCGCGAGATCCTGCGGCGCAACGACGCCCCGCACGGTCTGGCGCTGACCCGTCAGGGCGTGCCGACGTACGAGTGCAACGAGGACGCCGCGCGCGGCGGATACGTGCTCTTCGAGGCCGAGGGCGGCGCCCCGCAGGTCGTTCTGATCGGCACCGGCTCCGAGGTCCAGCTCGCCGTCGAGGCCCGCGAGCAGCTCCAGGCCGCCGGCATTCCGACCCGTGTGGTCTCCATGCCGTCGATCGAGTGGTTCGAGGAGCAGGACCAGGGGTACCGCGACAGCGTGCTGCCGCCGTCCGTCAAGGCCCGGGTAGCGGTCGAGGCGGGCATCGCCCTCACCTGGTACCGCTACGTCGGCGAGGCCGGCCGCATCGTCTCGCTGGAGCACTTCGGCGCTTCCGCGGACGCCAAGGTGCTCTTCCGGGAGTTCGGCCTCACCGCGGACGCGGTCACGGCCGCGGCCCGGGAATCGCTGGCTGCCGCCACCCGCTGACGCCGGTACAACGACAAGTAGGAGATGCAACTCTCATGACAGACGCACTCAAGCGCCTCTCCGACGAAGGCGTCGCGATCTGGCTTGACGACCTTTCGCGCAAGCGGATCACGTCCGGCAACCTCGCCGAGCTGATCGACCAGCAGCACGTCGTGGGCGTCACCACCAACCCGTCGATCTTCCAGAAGGCGATCTCGCAGGGCGACGGTTACGACCAGCAGCTCAGTGACCTGGCCGCCCGCGAGGTCACCGTCGAAGAAGCCATCCGCATGATCACGACGGCTGACGTGAGGGACGCCGCCGACATCCTGCGGCCGGTCTTCGACGCGACCGGCGGCCAGGACGGCCGCGTGTCGATCGAGGTCGACCCGCGCCTGGCGCACAACACCAAGGCGACGACCGCCGAGGCCAGGCAGCTCGCCTGGCTGGTGGACCGCCCGAACACCCTGATCAAGATCCCCGCCACCGAGGCGGGCATCCCGGCGATCGCCGAGACCATCGGTCTGGGCATCAGCGTCAACGTGACGCTGATCTTCTCGCTGGAGCGCTACCGCAAGGTCATGGACGCCTACCTGACCGGTCTGGAGAAGGCGAAGGCCGCGGGCCTGGACCTCTCCGAGATCCACTCGGTGGCCTCGTTCTTCGTGTCCCGCGTGGACACCGAGATCGACAAGCGTCTCGACGGCATCGGCACGGACGAGGCCAAGGCGCTCAAGGGCAAGGCCGCCCTCGCCAACGCCCGTCTGGCGTACCAGGCGTACGAGGAGGTCTTCTCCTCGGACCGCTGGGCCGCTCTGGACCGGGCCGGCGCCAACAGGCAGCGTCCGCTGTGGGCCTCGACCGGCGTCAAGGACCCGGCGTACAAGGACACGCTGTACGTCGAGGACCTCGTCGCCCCCGGCACGGTGAACACCATGCCCGAGGCGACGCTGGAAGCGACCGCCGACCACGGCAACATCACGGGCAACACGATCGCAGGCACCTACGAGCAGGCGCGCGCCGAGCTCGACGCCGTCGAGAAGCTCGGGATCGCCTACGACGACGTGGTGCAGCTGCTCGAGGACGAGGGCGTCGACAAGTTCGAGGCGTCCTGGAACGACCTGCTCAAGTCGACCGAGGCGGAGCTCAAGCGCCTCGCCCCTTCGGAGGCCTAAAAATTGTCCAGCAGCAATCCGCTGCGTGACGCTCAGGACCGACGGCTCCCGCGTATCGCGGGGCCGTCGGGCCTGGTCATCTTTGGCGTCACGGGCGATTTGTCCCGTAAAAAGCTGATGCCCGCCGTGTACGACCTGGCCAATCGCGGCCTGCTGCCACCGGGCTTCTCCCTCATCGGCTTCGCCCGGCGCGACTGGGAGAACGAGGACTTCACCCAGATCGTCCACGACGCCGTCAAGGAACACGCCCGCACGCCCTTCCGCGAGGAGGTCTGGCAGCAGCTGATCCAGGGCATGCGTTTCGTCCAGGGCAACTTCGACGACGACGCCGCGTTCGAGACGCTCAAGTCCACCATCCAGGAACTCGACAAGGCGCAGGGCACCGGCGGCAACTTCGCCTTCTACCTGTCCGTGCCCCCGAAGTTCTTCCCCAAGGTCGTCCAGCAGCTCAAGAAGCACGGCCTGGCCGACCAGAAGGAAGGCTCCTGGCGGCGGGCCGTCATCGAGAAGCCCTTCGGCCACGACCTGGCCTCCGCGCAGGAGCTGAACCGGATCGTCCACGAGGTCTTCCCGGCCAACGAGGTCTTCCGGATCGACCACTACCTGGGCAAGGAGACGGTCCAGAACATCATGGCGCTGCGCTTCGCCAACCAGATGTTCGAGCCGCTGTGGAACCGGTCGTACGTCGACCACGTCCAGATCACGATGGCCGAGGACATCGGCATCGGCGGCCGCGCCGGCTACTACGACGGCATCGGCGCCGCCCGCGACGTCATCCAGAACCACCTCCTCCAGCTGCTCGCGCTGACCGCCATGGAGGAGCCCGCCTCCTTCGAGGCGGACGCGCTGGTCGCCGAGAAGACCAAGGTGCTCGGCGCCGTCAAGCTCCCCAAGGACCTGGGCCGGGAGACCGTACGCGGGCAGTACGCGGCGGGCTGGCAGGGCGGTGCGAAGGCCGTCGGCTACCTCCAGGAAGAGGGCATCGACCCCAAGTCGAAGACCGACACCTACGCTGCGATCAAGCTGGAGATCGACAACCGCCGCTGGGCGGGCGTCCCGTTCTACCTCCGTACCGGCAAGCGCCTCGGCCGCCGCGTCACCGAGATCGCGGTCGTCTTCCAGCGCGCCCCGCACTCCCCCTTCGACCAGACGGCCACGGAAGAGCTGGGGCAGAACGCCCTGGTCATCCGCGTCCAGCCGGACGAGGGCGTCACGGTCCGTTTCGGCTCCAAGGTGCCGGGCACCTCGATGGAGGTGCGGGACGTGTCGATGGACTTCGCGTACGGCGAGTCCTTCACCGAGTCCAGCCCGGAGGCGTACGAGCGCCTGATCCTGGACGTCCTGCTCGGCGACGCCAACCTCTTCCCGCGTCTGGAGGAGGTCGAACAGTCCTGGCGCATCCTCGACCCGATCGAGGAGTACTGGGACACCCACGGCAAGCCCGCGCAGTACCCGGCCGGAACCTGGGGCCCGGTCGAGGCGGACGAAATGCTCGCACGAGACGGACGGAGCTGGCGTCGGCCATGAAAATCGACCTGACGGACACCACGTCCAGCAAGATCAACAAGGCTCTCGTCCAGGGCCGCCGCGCCATCGGCACGCCGGCCGTGGGCATGGTCCTCACACTGGTCATCGTCACCGACGAGGAGAACGCGTACGACGCGCTCAAGGCGGCCAACGAGGCCTCCCGCGAGCACCCTTCGCGCACCCTCGTCGTCATCAAGCGGGTCTCGCGCTCGCCGCGCGACCGCGCCAAGGCGCGCCTCGACGCCGAAGTGCGGGTGGGCACGGCGGCGGGCACCGGCGAGACGGTGATCCTGCGGCTGTACGGCGAGGTCATCGACCACGCGCAGTCGGTGGTGCTGCCCCTGCTGCTGCCGGACGCGCCCGTCGTGGTGTGGTGGGCGGCCAACGCGCCGCTCGACCCGGCGAACGACCCGCTCGGCGCGCTCGCGCAGCGCCGCGTCACGGACACGTACGCCGCCGAACACCCGGTCGACGAGCTGAGGGCGCGCGCCGAGGCCTACACGCCGGGCGACACCGACCTGTCGTGGACGCGCATCACGCCGTGGCGCTCGATGCTCGCGGCCGCGCTGGACCAGGTGGAGTGCGAGGTCACCTCGGTGGAGGTGGAGGGCGAGGAGTTCAACCCGAGCGTCGAGCTGCTCGGCATGTGGCTCGCCGACCGGCTCCACGTACCCGTGAAGCGTTCGGTGTCTTCGGGTCCGGGCCTGACCGGCGTACAGATGGAGACCAACTGCGGCCCGATCACACTCGGCCGGGCGGACGGCTCGCTGGCCTCCCTGTCCATCGAGGGGCAGCCGGACCGCGCGGTGGCGCTCAAGCGGCGGGAGACCTCCGAGCTGATCGCCGAGGAACTGCGCAGGCTCGACCCGGACGACACGTACGCGTCGACGCTGAAGTTCGGTGTCGATCGGCTCGGTGAGGGTCCGGAGGGCAAGGCTGCCTCACCGGCGGCGGACGAGCCCGCCGCCGCCACCAAGCCCGCGAAGAAGCCGGCTCCGTCTTCGGCCCCGGCTTCCTCCTCGGCCTCCAGGAAGGCGGCGTCGAAGTGAGGGCACCTCAGCTCGTCGTCCACCACGACAAGGAGCTGATGGCTCAGGCCGCGGCGGCGCGGCTGATCACGAAGGTCGTGGACGCCCAGACCTCGCGCGGCTCGGCGTCGGTGGTGCTGACGGGCGGCCGCAACGGCAACGGCCTGCTGGCCGCGCTCGCCTCGGCTCCGGCCAGGGACGCGATCGACTGGTCGCGTCTGGACCTGTGGTGGGGCGACGAGCGCTTCCTCCCCGCCGGGGACCCGGAGCGCAACCACACCCAGGCGTGCGAGGCGCTGCTGGACGCGGTGCCGCTGGACCCCGCCCGGGTCCACCCGATGCCGGCTTCGGACGGCGGGTTCGGGGCGGACGTGGACGCGGCGGCCGCTGCGTACGCCGCCGAACTGGCCGCGGCGGCGGGGCCCGAGGACCACGGTCCGGTGCCGACGTTCGACGTCCTGATGCTGGGCGTCGGTCCCGACACGCATGTCGCGTCGCTGTTCCCGGAGCTGCCGGCGGTCCGCGAGACCGAGCGCACGGTGGTGGGCGTCCACGGTGCCCCCAAGCCCCCGCCCACCCGGATCACCCTCACGCTGCCCGCGATCCGCGCGGCGCGCGAGGTGTGGCTGCTGGCGGCGGGCGAGGACAAGGCGAAGGCCGCGGTCGTCGCCCTGTCGGGCGCCGGGGAGATCCAGGCCCCGGCGGCGGGCGCGTACGGCCGCCGCCGGACGCTGTGGCTCCTGGACGACGCGGCGGCCTCCCGGCTACCGCGCGACCTCTACCCGCCGGCTTCGGCCTGATCACGCCGCTGTGGCCCGGCTGCGGCCCGGTTCGCCCTCGGGGCGGCCCGGGCCGCAGCTTTTCTCCCGTGCCCGCCCCTTCCCGGACCGGGGGGCGGCCCCGGCGCCCGGACGGGCTACGGGCGTTGTCCTCGATCGCCGGACGGGCTTGGATTTCGGTTCCCGGTGCGGCTGCGTCTTCCGCTCCCGTCACGGGAGCCCCTCCCGCCCGTCCGGTGATGGGGAGGCGGGTCCGGGGCGGCGCCCGGTCCGGGAGGGGGCGGGACGGGGACAGCTCCGCGCAGCGGACCCTGCCGCCCGGCCTCCGCTACCCCGGCCGCTCCAGGAACGGCTCCAGCAGACCCGGTACCGCCGCCTCCGCGAAGGCCAGCGCCTCCGGCTCCCGCGCGTCGTAGACCGAGTACGCCCCCGCTCCCGCCGCGGTGGTCGCCGTCAGCGTGATCAGGCCGGCCCGGCGCTGGAAGTACGACTGCTTCACCGTCCACCCGACGATTCCGCCCCGCTGGAGCGCGACCGTCGTACGCCGCACCGTCCCCGACCGTGCCACCAGGTAGCCACCGCTGATGGCGTGCCCGAGGCTGCGGTACGCGTCCAGTGCCAGGAGCACCGCGAGCGGCAGCACCACCACCGCGCACGCCCCGGCGGCGTACAGCAGGACGTCGGTCAGCACCGCACCGAGGACGGCGAGGGCGAGCACCGGGACCAGCGCCGCGCCCACCGCCCAGCGCAGCCGGCGCGTACGGGCGGCCGGCGGGTGCGGCGTGAGGCCGGCCGCGCCCGTCGGTGAGACGGCCTCGCGCAGGACGCGCGCCGTCACCCTCTCCGCGGTGGCCCGCGGCGCGGCAGGCAGCAGCGTCTTGTGGTCGGCGTGCCGGCTGTCCTCGTCCGCCGCCAGCCCGGTGGCGACCGCGTCCACCCGCGCCGCCCCCAGTGTCCGCACCCCCAGCGGCTCGACGAGCTCCACACCGCGCAGCCTGCGCTCCTCGATGGAGATCGACCGCGTGGTGAACAGGCCGCGGCGGACCCGCAGCGTGCCCCCGGGCTCGCGCTCCAGCCGGTAGTTCCACCACATCTCGACCCACAGGCCGAGCGCCCCCACGACCCCCGCCGCGCACGCTCCGACGACGAGCACCACGATCGTCCAGGCGACCGGCGTGTCGTGGAACCGGTCCCGCACCCAATCGATCAACTTCCCCTGCGCGCCGAACCATTCACTGACCTGCATCAGCCCGCCGGCCGCCGCGCCGCCCAGTGCGGGGGCGACGAAGGAGAGCGGAGCGTACCGGATCCAGGCGGGGTCGAGCGTGGCCAGTTCGCCCTCCCGGTGGGGGCCAGGTCCTGCGGTGGTCCCGCGGTACAGCAGTTCCCTGCGCAGCCGCTCGCCCTCCTCCCGTGTCACCGGGTCGAGTTCGAGCGTGGACTCGCCGCCGCCGGTGTTCTCACCGGTGCCGATACGGACCTTCACGAGGCCGAGGACCCGCAGCAGCACATTGGCCGTCAGGTCGACGCTGCGGATGCGTTCACGGGCCAGCGAGCGGCGCTTGACCAGCAGCAGCCCCGTGTGGAGTTCGGCGCGCTCGGCGCCGATGCGGTACCGCGTCCTGCGCCAGCGCACGTAGTCGAGCGCGGTGCCGCCCACGATCAGCAGGAAGGCTCCGGTCCCCGCCCAGGCGAGCGCCTGCCCCACCGGCCTGCTCCCCGCGAGCCCGAGGAAGGCCGGCACTCCGGCGCCCACCGCGATGCCCGCCATGACCAGCGCGGCGGCCAGGACGGTGCGTGGGGCCAGCCGCCGCCAGCCGCCGCTCTCCGGCCGCGCCCCACTCCCGGGGGCTCCTCCCGGGACGCTCACGTCGCATCCCCGGGAGTGGCCCGCGTCATCAGGGTCAGCCGCTCCGCCAGCTCCGCGGCGAGCTCGTGATCGAGCCCCTCGATCTTCACCGCGCCCTTGGAGGACGCGGTGGTGACGATGACCGTGGCGAGTCTGAACGCCTGCTCCAGCGGTCCGCGCACGGTGTCCACGGTCTGGATCCGCGACATCGGCGCGATCCGCCACTCCTGCCAGAAGAAGCCGGTACGCACGTACACCGCGTCGTCGGTGACTTCCCAGCGGTGCACCCGGAACCACCACGGCGGCAGGAACACGGCGGTGGCCGTGCCGAGCACCGCGAGCACGCCGGCGGACAGCAGCAGCCACGGCCGTGCGGGCACGACGAGCGTGCCCAGCACGGCCAGTACCGCCACCGGGACCGCGGTCAGCAGCAGCCACTGTGTCCGCCACCAGCCGATGACCCGCCGGTCGAGCGTGTTGTTCGGCGGCCTGAGCCGCACACTCCCCGTCCCCCCGGCCATCGGCCTTGCCTCCCGTCCGCCGGCCGGTCAGCGACCGCGCAGGGTACGGTACTTGGCGGCCAGGGTCGCGGTCGAGCTGTCCAGCTGCTCGCCTCCTGTGCCTTCCGTCAGGACCGGCTCGATCTTCTTGGCGAGGACCTTGCCGAGTTCGACGCCCCACTGGTCGAACGAGTCGATGTTCCAGATGGCTCCCTGGACGAACACCTTGTGCTCGTACAGCGCGATCAACTGGCCCAGCACGGACGGGGTGAGCTCGTCCGCGAGGATCGTCGTCGTCGGGTGGTTGCCGCGGAACGTCTTGTGCGGCACCAGTTCCCCGGCCACGCCTTCCGCCCGCACCTCGTCGGGCGTCCTGCCGAAGGCCAGCGCCTGTGTCTGGGCGAAGAAGTTCGCCATGAGCAGGTCGTGCTGCGCCTCCAGGCCCGGCATCAGGTCGGCGACCGGCCTGGCGAAGCCGATGAAGTCGGCCGGGATCATCTTCGTGCCCTGGTGCAGCAACTGGTAGTAGGCGTGCTGTCCGTTGGTGCCCGGCGTGCCCCACACCACCGGTCCCGTCTGCCAGTCGACCGGGTTGCCCTCACGGTCCACGGACTTGCCGTTGGACTCCATGTCGAGCTGCTGGAGGTACGCCGTGAACTTCGACAGGTAGTGGCTGTACGGGAGGACCGCGTGCGCCTGCGCGTCGTAGAACTCCCCGTACCAGACGCCCAGCAGACCGAGCAGCAGCGGCGCGTTCTCCTCGGCCGGCGCGGTGCGGAAGTGCTCGTCGACCAGGTGGAAGCCGTCGAGCATCTCGCGGAAGCGGCCGGGGCCGATCGCGATCATCAGGGACAGGCCGATGGCCGAGTCGTACGAGTACCGCCCGCCGACCCAGTCCCAGAACTCGAACATGTTGGCCGTGTCGATACCGAAGTCCGCGACCTTCTCGGCGTTCGTGGACAGCGCCACGAAGTGCTTGGCGACGGCACCGCTGTCCGCGCGGAGGTTCGTCAGCAGCCAGTCGCGCGCCGACGTGGCGTTGGTGATGGTCTCGATCGTGGTGAAGGTCTTGGACGCGATGACGAACAGCGTCTCGGCCGGGTCCAAGTCCCGCACGGCCTCGTGCAGATCGGCTCCGTCGACGTTCGACACGAAGCGGACCGTGAGGTCCCGGTCGGTGAAGGAGCGCAGCGCCTCGTACGCCATGGCGGGACCGAGGTCGGAACCGCCGATGCCGATGTTGACGACGTTCTTGATGCGCTTGCCGGTGTGGCCGGTCCACTCCCCCGACCTGATCCGGTCGGCGAAGCCGGCCATCCTGTCGAGCACCGCGTGGACGGCGGGGACGACGTTCTCCCCGTCGACCTCGATCACCGCGTCGCGCGGCGCGCGCAGGGCGGTGTGCAGCACCGCGCGGTCCTCGGTGGTGTTGATCTTCTCGCCGCGGAACATCGCGTCCCGCAGCTCGGCGACCCCGGCTCCGCGGGCCAGGTCGCGCAACAGCCCCAGTGTCTCGTCCGTCACCAGGTGCTTGGAGTAGTCGAGGTAGAGGTCCCCGACCTTGACGGTGTATCCGGTACCCCGCTCGGAATCGGCGGCGAACAGTTCGCGCAGATGCGTCTGGCCCAGCTGCTCGCGGTGCTTCGCGAGAGCGGTCCACTCGGGCATCCGGTTGAGCCTGGTACGGCTTTCTGCGTTCATCTCGGACATCAGCCCACTTCTTCTCGTACCTGCGTGCATGCCCCCTGGCAGCTCCAACCTAATTGATCAGAGCGGCCAGCGATGCTATGGCGGCCGTGAAGAGCGCCGCCGCCAGCAGGGCGGGGGTGTTCAGACCCCAGGCGGAGGCGGCCGCACCGCCCAGCAGCGCGCCGAGCGGCGCGCCCGCGATCGCGAGCGTACGGAAGGCCGAACTGATCCTTCCCAGCATGGCCTCCGGGCTGCGCTCCTGCATGAGCGTCACCTGGTGGGTGTTCCACACCAGCCCCATGAGTCCGAACAGCGCCATCGCCGTGACCGTCACCCACAGCTCGCGGACGAGTCCCATCGCCGCCAGGCAGCAGATTTGCACGGCTCCGGCCACGAACACACTGCGTATCCGCCCGATCCGCCGGGAAAGCCGGCCGGCCAGCAGTCCGCCCGCCACACTGCCCACGCCGTACGCCGTGATGGCCGCCGCGTAACCGCCGTGTCCGGCGTCGAGCCAGCCGGTGACCTGGAGGACCAGGGTGGCGATGAGCGCGGCCATGCCGATGTTGCACAGCGTGGTGGCGACGCAGAGCCCGCGCAGCACGCGGTCCCGCCACAGCACCCGCAGCCCCTGCGCGATGTCCCCGCGCAGCGTGCTGCCCGGCGGTCTCGGCGCCCGCTCAGGCGCCGTCACCCGCAGCGAGGCGATCAGCACGGCCCCCAGGACGTACGTCGCGGCGTCCGCGGCGTACGGCACGGCCGCGCCCGCCAGCAGCAGCACCGGCACCAGCGGGGCGGCCAGGAAGCCTCCCGCGATCTGCTGTCCGGTCAGCAGCCGGGCGTTGGCGCTGCCCAGGGCGGCCTTGGCCACCAACGAGGGCAGCAGGGCCGTGGCGGCGTTGTCGAAGAGGGTCTGGAGGGTGGTGAGCGCGAAGGCGAGCGCGACGAGCAGCGCGATCGAGGCGTGGCCGAGGGCGACCGCCACCGCGAAGGCGGCCATCAGCGCGGCCCGCACCAGGTCCACGGCCCACATCGCCCGGCGCTGGTCCACCCGGTCCGCCACCGCTCCGCCCAGCAGTCCGAACAGCAGCCACGGCAGGTAGCCGCACGCCGTCACCAACGCCACCAGCACGGGGTCGGACGTCAGCGAGGCGGCCAGCAGCGGCATCGCGGCCGTACGCAGCGAGTCGCCGAACTTCGAGACGACAGCCGCGGTCCACAGCCGGCCGAACCCCCCGCGCCAGGCCGGGGCCCGCGCCTCTTCCGCCGCCGGTTGCGCGGCCGCGGCCCCGTTCGTCGTCACAACTCCCCCTTCCGGTCCCGTGATTCAAGAACCGTAGAGGGTGCCACTGACAACCGGCCCGGAGAAGCAGTCCGGAGAAGCAGTCCGGCCGGGCACCCGAAGGTGTCCGGCCGGATCGCAATTCCTAGATCTCGCCCCGCAGCTTCGCGAGCGCCTCGGCGAGAATCGCCTCGCCGTCCGCGTCGCTGCGCCGTTCCCGTACGTACGCGAGATGCGTTTTGTACGGTTCCGTGCGCGGCGGGGCCGGCGGATCGTCCCGGTCCTGTCCGGCCGGGAACCCGCAGCGCGGGCAGTCCCACGTGTCCGGAACCTGAGCGTCATGGGCGAAGCTCGGCTGTGTCTCGTGCCCGTTGGAGCACCAGAAGGAGATGCGGAGACGGGGGGCGGACTCGCCGCGCTCGGCCTCACCCATCGGCCCCGCTCCGACCCGGCTTCCCCGGATCGCGTTGCCACTTGCCACGGTCGTAACTCCCTGCGTGATGGTGCTGCGCTGCATCAATCAGCGGCTACCGCCGCGGAGTCGTCAAACAGCTCAGCTGCGAGCGCCCCACTCTACGCAGGGCCCAACGCGCGTCCAGGGACTGGAGTTGCACCCCCGCCCCGCGAACGCGAGCCGCCGGGGCCATGATAGGCCGCGCTCCCGTCTGCGTACCGGACTACGGGTCAGGTGTCCAGCTTCATCAGCAGACCGAGCACGATAATGCAGGCAAACCAGATCAGACCGATTACCACCGTGATGCGGTCGAGGTTGCGCTCGGCGACCGAGGACCCACCGACGGACGACTGCATGCCGCCACCGAACATGTCGGAGAGACCGCCGCCCTTCCCCTTGTGCATCAGAACCAGCAGCATCAGCAGCAGGCTGAAGACGATCAGGGCGATCGAGAACCCCATAACCACGGCTGGACCAACTTCCTCGGACTTCGGACTTCGGAGACGGACAACGGGGGCCGGGCGGCTGTTGCGTAACAGCCCCGGCCCCCGCCAGGGTACGACGGATCGGCCCTAGGGCCTACTCACTGGTCGCGGAACCGAATGATCTTGACGAACTCGTCGGCGTCCAGCGCCGCGCCGCCCACCAGGGCCCCGTCGACGTCCGGCTGCGCCATGATCGCGGCGACGTTCCCGGACTTGACCGAGCCGCCGTACTGGATGCGGACCTTGTCGGCCAGCTCCTGCGAGTACAGCTCCGCGAGACGGCCGCGGATCGCTCCGCAGACCTCCTGCGCGTCCTCGGGGGTGGCGACCTCGCCGGTGCCGATGGCCCACACCGGCTCGTACGCGATCACGACGGACTCGGCCTGCTCGGCCGGGATGTCCTTGAGGCCGCCGTCGAGCTGGGCGAGCGTGTGCGCGACCTGGTTGCCCGCCTTGCGGACGTCGAGGCCCTCGCCGACGCACAGGATCGGGGTCAGGCCGTGCTTGTACGCGGCCTTCACCTTGGCGTTGCAGACCTCGTCGGTCTCGTTGTGGTACTGCCGGCGCTCGGAGTGGCCGACGGCGACGTACGCGCACTTGAGCTTGGCGAGCAGCACGCCCGAGATCTCACCGGTGTACGCGCCGGAGTCGTGCGCCGAGATGTCCTGGGCGCCGTACTTGATCTTGAGCTTGTCGGCGTCCACCAGCGTCTGCACGGACCGCAGGTCGGTGAAGGGGGGCAGGACCGCGACCTCTACGGAGTCGTAGTCCTTGTCGGTGAGCGCGAAGGCGAGCTTCTGGACGTGCGCGATGGCCTCGAGGTGGTTGAGGTTCATCTTCCAGTTGCCCGCCATCAGCGGGGTACGGCCTTGGCCGATAACAGTCATTGAGGGTCAGTCCTCCAGTGCGGCGAGACCGGGAAGCGTCTTGCCCTCGAGGTATTCGAGGCTGGCGCCGCCACCGGTCGAGATGTGGCCGAATGCGTTCTCGTCGAAGCCCAGGATGCGGACGGCGGCGGCGGAGTCGCCACCACCGACCACCGTGAAGGCGGGGCTGTCGACGAGGGCCTGGGCGACCGCCTTGGTGCCCTCGGCGTAGTCGGGGTGTTCGAAGACGCCCATCGGGCCGTTCCAGAAGACGGTGGCCGCGTCGGCGAGCTTCGATGCGTACAGCTTGCGGGTCTCCGGACCGATGTCCAGACCCTCCTGATCGGCCGGGATGGCGTCCGCGGCGACCGTCGTCGGGTTGGCCGGAGCCTTCGTCTTGAGGTCCGGGAAGTCGGCCGAGACCAGTACGTCGACGGGGAGCACGAACTCCACGCCCTTGGCCTCGGCCCGCTCCAGGTACTCCAGGACCGTCGGGACCTGGTCCTCCTGGAGCAGCGAGATGCCGACCTCGTGGCCCTGGGCCTTGAGGAAGGTGTACGCCATGCCGCCGCCGACCAGGATGCGGTCGGCCTTCTCCAGCAGGTGGTCGATCACGCCGAGCTTGTCGGAGACCTTGGCGCCGCCGAGGGCCACGACGTACGGCCGCTCGACGTCGTCCGTGAGCTTCTTCAGGACACCGACCTCGGTGGCGATGAGGCCGCCGGCGACGTGCGGGAGGCGGGCCGGGAGGTCGAAGACCGAGGCGTGCTTGCGGTGCACGGCGCCGAAGCCGTCGCCGACGTACACATCGGCGAGCTCGGCCAGCCGGTCCGCGAAGGCGCCGCGCTCGGCGTCGTCCTTCGAGGTCTCGCCGGCGTTGAAGCGGAGGTTCTCGATGACGGCGACCTTGCCGTTGCCGAGGCCCGCGACGACGGCCTTGGCGGACTCGCCGACCGTGTCGGTCGCGAAGGCGACCTGGGTACCGAGGAGTTCACCGAGGCGCGCGGCGGCGGGGGCGAGCGAGAAGGCCGGCTCCGGGGCGCCCTTGGGGCGGCCCAGGTGCGAGGCGACGACGACGCGGGCGCCCGCGGCGGCGAGCTTCTCGATCGTCGGCTGGACGGCGCGGATACGGCCGTCGTCGGTGATGGTGGTGCCGTCGAGCGGCACATTGAGGTCGGCGCGGACGAATACCCGCTTGCCCTCGACCCCTTCGGCGAGAAGTTCGTCGATCGTCTTCATCTGTTACTGGACTCCTTGGGAGACAAAACACGTGACAGGGCCCGGCCAGCGCCGCGTTGCGCTGGCCGAGCCCTGTGCTCACATCGAGGTGCCTGCCGGACGGATCAGAGCTGGCTGCCGACGAAGACCGTGAGGTCGACGAGGCGGTTGGAGTAGCCCCACTCGTTGTCGTACCAGCCGATGACCTTGACCTGGGTGCCCTCGGCCATGGTCAGCGAGGAGTCGAAGGTGCAGGACGCCGGCTCGTTGACGATGTCGGAGGACACGATCGGGTCGGCCGTGTACTCGATGATGCCCTTGAGCTCGCCCTCGGCGGCCTTCTGGAAGGCCGCGTTGATCTCGTCCTTGGTGACCTCGCGCTCCAGCGTGATGACCAGGTCGGTGACCGAGCCGGTCGGGACCGGGACGCGCATCGCGATGCCGTCGAGCTTGCCCTTGAGCTGCGGGAGGACCAGCGCGGTGGCCTTGGCGGCACCCGTGGTGGTCGGGATGATGTTCTCGGCGGCGGCGCGTGCGCGACGCAGGTCGGAGTGGGGGAAGTCCAGGATGCGCTGATCGTTGGTGTACGCGTGCACCGTCGTCATCAGGCCCTTGACGATGCCGAAGTTCTCGTCGAGGACCTTGGCCATCGGCGCCACGCAGTTGGTGGTGCAGGAGGCGTTGGAGATGACGTGGTGGTTGGCCGCGTCGTACTTGTCCTGGTTGACGCCCATCACGATGGTGATGTCCTCGTCCTTGGCCGGAGCCGAGATGAGGACCTTCTTCGCACCACCTGCGAGGTGCTTCTGGGCATCGGCCTTCTTGGTGAAGATGCCGGTGGACTCGATCACGACGTCGACGCCGAGCTCGCCCCACGGGATGTCCGCCGGGTTGCGCTCGGACAGCACCTTGATGGTGTGGCCGTCGACGGTGATGGTGTCCGCCGTGTGCGACACCTCGGCCCTGAGGCGGCCGAGAATGGTGTCGTACTTCAGAAGGTGTGCCGTGGTCGCAGTGTCACCCAGGTCGTTGACAGCCACGATCTCGATGTCCGCACCCTGCTCCAGCAGCGCCCGGAAGTAGTTGCGCCCGATGCGGCCGAAGCCGTTGATGCCTACGCGGATCGTCACGAAACCGATCTCCTCGTTGGTACGCCGGGTTTCGACGCCGGCGAGATGTATGGGATGTCCCCGACCGCTTCCGACCCTACCTCTACGCGGCGCTGTGGGTGACATCGAGCGGGCCCGGACGCGGCCCGGCGGTCCGTACTCCCCAGTAGGAGCACGGACCGCCGGGACCTGCGGCCCTTCCGGACCGGTTACGCAGAGTAAGCGCGGACCCGTTGCGGGGTCAGCGCCGCAGCGAACCCAGCGCCTTGCCCAGCAGCGCGGTCCGCTCCGCGGCGTCCGGCACGTGTTCCAGGCCGAAACCGAACAGAACGGTGTCACGCGTAGTGACTGCCGCATAGGACTTGAACAGCTCGCCCGACCGGGCCCAGTCGCCCCCGACAGCGGGACTTCCGGCCGGGGCCCCGGGGACCGTCCAGGCGCCGAGCGAGGTCTCGAAGCCCTCGCTCTCCCCGTCGGCCCCGCCGACGGTCAGCCGCGCGTCGTCCACGAAGACGCCGCGGCCGCCGCTGCCGGGGTCGGTGATGGAGCTGAGCGCCAGCTCGACCTTCTTGCCCGCGTAGGCGCTGAGGTCGAAGGAGACCTGCTTCCAGCCGCCGGACGAGCCGGTGAAGCTGTTCCAGGCGCCGGTGGTGCCGGTCGCCCTGCAGCCGCCCGCCTCCAGGGTGAGGTAGTGGCGGAGGAAGGGGTGTCCGTTGATGAAGTAGCCCTGCTCGCACTCGGCCGGCACGGTCGTCCTGGTGGCGCCGCCCGCCTCGGGGAGCGTCGTCCAGTCCTCGGCGCCCCCGGTGTGCGCCTCCAGGACCGCGTGGTCGTAGGCGTCCTCGGTGTTCCAGTTGAGGGCGAGACGCAGCTGCGGCTTGTCGGCGGCGCTCACCGCGGTGAGGTCGACCGTACGGGCGAGGCGCTTCCAGTCGCCGTCCTCGTGCGCGGCGGCCGCCATCCACTGGCCCGTGAGCGGGGCGTACGGGTTGGTGATCCCGGCGTACCGGCCCGCCTGCGCGCTCCGGAACTGCGGGAACCGCTCCACCGGCAGCGTGTCCGAGGTGACGGTGTACGCGCCCGCCGCGTCCAGCGGGTTTCCGGGCGCTCCCGTGAGCGGGCCGGCCGTTCCCGCGAGCGGTCCCGCGCCGGTGAATCCGGTGGCACCGTCGGCGTTCGTACGTCCGTAGGCACCCAGGTAGTACTGGCTGAAGTCGTTGGTGACGGCCGGACCGACGACCGCGTTGCCGCCCGCCATCTCACCGGCCTCGATCAGCTTGCCGCCCTCGTTGAGGAAGGCGCGTACGGCCAGCTGGGTGGGGCCGGCGGGCGCCTTGGCGCCGGTGTAGTGGACAGCGGTGCGGAAGTGGGAGAGGACGCCGAGGGCGTGCGGAGCTCCCTGGGCGGCGACGTCCCAGACGGCGGCGGTGCGGCCGTTCGCCCTGAGGGCGTCGACGTACTTCTGGGCGTGCTGCGCGGGTGCGCCCTCTTCGGCGATCACCAGGGTGTCCGCGCGGGAACGCTCGGCGACCGTGTACGTGAAGTGCTCGCTGGAGGTGCGCTTGCCCGCCTTGGTGCGGCCGGTGAACCAGACCTCCACCCTGTCGCCCGGTCCGGCGTCCTCGACCTCCGCGCGGTACTCGTCGAACCAGAGGTTGTCCTCGCCGCCGTACGTCTCGCCGCCCTTCCAGCGCTCCAGGTCCTCGTCGTGCGTACGGCCTCCGTTGACGCGGTAGTTGAGCTCCTTGTCGCGTACGGACTTGCGGGCCGTCACGGCGATCTCCTGGTCACCGCCGCGTGTCGCGTAGGAGGTCGTGAAGGTGTCGGGCGTGAAGTCGGGGGCGTCCATGCCGACGGGCGAGGACGGCCGGTCGGGGTGGGCGGCGGTCTCCGCGACGGAGAGGGCGAAGGGGACGTTCTTGGCGAACTCCGCCCGGATCAGTTTCTCGTCGTCGGGGAAGTTGAATCCGGACTGGCATTCCTCCGGCTTCCACCGGTCGTCGGGGTCGATGTCCGACGCCGTCTGGCAGGTGGTCATCTCGGGGGTGAACATCATCGTGCCGTTGACGTTGGCCGCGTGTCCGTCGGCTTCGCCGTTGGTGGTGTAGAGCTCGGAGGAGACCTGCGGGTGGTACCCGGGAACGGCGGGCTTTTCGGGGGTTCCCGCGAGCGCTCTGTAGAGCACGTCGTCGGGGGTCGGGGTGGCGACCTGCCAGCCGACGCCGTAGAGGATCAGCTCGGCGGCGGAGTGGTAGTTGATGCCGTACTCGAAGCCGATGCGCTTCTGGAAGCGGTCGAGCACCTGGGTCTCGGGCTCGGACATGGGGGACGCGCCGCGGTAGGTGGCGCTGGCGGGGTTCGGCGAGGAGCCCTCGTTGTCGTAGCCCCACTTGTACGCGAAGTTGCGGTTGAGGTCGACGCCGTCGCTCGCGGTGTACTTGCCGTCGGCGTCGATGTCGCGCATGTTCTTGCGCCAGAGGCGGTCGCCGTCCGGGTCGTGGGTCCAGTCGTAGCCGTCCGGGTTGGCGGAGAGCACGAACCACAGTTCGGTGGAGTCCACGATCTTCGTGATGCGGCGGTCCTTGCCGTACCGGTCCAGGTAGTGGTGCATCAGCCGCCGGGTCATCTCCGGGGTGATCCACTCACGGGCGTGCTGGTTGGACAGGTACAGCACGGAGGGCTTGGCGCCGTCCTTGGTCTTCTTCGCGCCCCTGGTGAGCTTGAGGGCGAGGATGTCCTTGCCCTGGAGGGTCTTGCCGAGGGAGACGACCTTGGTGAGGCCCGGGTGCGCCTGACCCGTCTTGACGATCTCCTCCTGGAGATTGCCCTTGCCGCTGTACGGGCGGTAGACACCGTCCCCGGCGGCGGCGAGGCGCGACTGCGTCCCCGCCGGGACCTTGCGCTCGGTGAGGTTCCTGACGCCCTTGGCGGCCAGGTCCTCGGCCTGGGCGTCGGTGAGGAAGAGCTCGACGCGCGCCGTGCCCTTATCCGGCGCCCGTTCGCCCATCTCGTGGGCGTCCTGACCGGCTGCCAGGAGCAGGGGGATCTGCTCCTTGGTGACGTCCGCGTTGAACACCTTGACGGCGTCGGCGCCCGCGTCGGCGCTGTCCGCTCCGGCGCTCGCCGATCCGGTGTTCCCCGCCCCCTCCGCCTGCGCGACGGGTGCCACCACCACACCGCCGAGCAGCAACGCGCCCGCTGCGAGGACCGATCTCGCTCTGCGTCTCATGAGCCACCCTTGCTGTTGTCTGCCACATAAGTGAACAAGCGCCAGGCTCATGACAGTCCATGGTCATGTCAATAGCGCGTCAGGGGTGTGAAAAACCGCTGTCGGCACCCGTGGGGCACCGGCAGCGGCCAGTCGTACGGCAGGGGCGGATCAGCCGATCAGCCCGTCGGCCATCTCCTCGGTGATCGTGGACTCCGTACCGGGGATGCCCAGATCCTGGGCCCGCTTGTCGGCCATGGCCAGCAGACGGCGGATCCGGCCGGCGACCGCGTCCTTCGTCAGCGGCGGATCGGCCAGCGCGCCCAGCTCCTCCAGGGATGCCTGCTTGTGGTCCATGCGCAGCCGCCCGGCGGCGGCGAGGTGCTCGGGCACCTCGTCACCGAGGATCTCCAGCGCACGCCCCACCCGGGCGCCCGCGGCGACCGCGGCCCGCGCGGAGCGGCGCAGGTTCGCGTCGTCGAAGTTGGCCAGGCGGTTGGCGGTGGCGCGGACCTCGCGGCGCATCCGCCGCTCCTCCCAGGCCAGCACGGACTCGTGCGCGCCGAGGCGGGTCAGCAGGGCGCCGATCGCGTCCCCGTCCCGTACGACGACGCGGTCCACGCCGCGCACCTCGCGCGCCTTGGCCCCGATGGAGAGCCGGCGGGCGGCGCCGACCAGGGCGAGGGCGGCCTCGGGCCCCGGGCAGGTGACCTCCAGCGAGGAGGAACGGCCGGGCTCGGTGAGCGAGCCGTGGGCGAGGAACGCGCCGCGCCAGGCGGCCTCGGCGTCGCACGTGGCACCGGAGACGACCTGCGGGGGCAGCCCGCGGATGGGCCGGCCGCGGCCGTCGACCAGGCCGGTCTGGCGCGCCAGCTGGTCACCGCCCGCCACCACCCGTACGAGATAACGGGAACCGCGGCGCAGCCCGCTCGGCGCCATCACCACCAGCTCCGAGTGGTGCCCGAAAATCTCAAGAATGTCCTTCTTGAGTCTGCGGGCGGCGAAGCTCACGTCCAGCTCCGCCTCGATCACGATCCGGCCGCTCACCAGGTGCAGCCCGCCCGCGAACCGAAGAATCGCCGAGACCTCCGCCTTCCTGCAGCAGGTCCGGGTGACGGGGAGCCGGGAGATTTCGTCCTTCACCGCTGCCGTCATCGCCATGGGCCGATCCTTCCATGCATCCGAAAAATACGGTCGTACGCGGCGGCCAACAGCTCCGGATCGTGCACCGGGGAACCGTCGGGCGCGGCGACCGGCGCCAGCTCGACCGCGGCTCCGAACCGCTTGGCGGCATCGGCGAGGGACTCGCGATCGGGCACGGCAGCCTCGTCGGCCAACACCACGTCCAGGGCGAGTTTAGGGGCGTGTCGTCCCAAAACCTCCAAATGACGCTGCGGAGAGAAGCCATCGGTTTCTCCGGGTTGCGGCGCGAGATTGAGCGACAGGACCCGACGGGCCCGCGTCTCGACGAGGGCGTCGAGCAGCTCGGGCACCAGGAGGTGCGGAATCACGGAGGAGAACCAGGAGCCGGGACCGAGCACCACCCAGTCCGCGTCGAGGACGGCGGCGACGGCCTCCGGGACGGCCGGCGGGCCCTGCGGGACCAGGTGCACGGACTGCACCTCGCCGGGGGTGAGCGCCACGGTCGCCTGACCGCGGACCGTGTCCACCTCGTCGGGGCGCCCGGGATCGTGCCCCCGTACGAGCGCCTGGAGCTCCAGCGGCACGGCGGACATGGGCAGCACCCGGCCGTGCGCGCCGAGCAGCTTGCCGACCAGGTCGAGGGCCTGGACATGGTCGCCGAGCTGCTCCCACAGGGCGACGATCAGCAGATTGCCGACGGCGTGGTCGTGCAGGTCGCCGCGGCTGGAGAAGCGGTGCTGGATGACGCGCGACCAGGTCTGGCCCCAGTCGTCGTCCCCGCACAGCGCGGCGAGCGCCTTGCGCAGGTCACCCGGTGGCAGTACGCCCAGCTCGTCGCGGAGCCGCCCGCTGGAGCCGCCGTCGTCGGCGACCGTGACCACCGCGGTCAGATCGCCGGTGATGCGGCGCAGCGCCGTGAGCGACGCGGAAAGACCCATACCGCCGCCGAGGGCGACGACCTTGGGCTGGGCGCCGCGCTTGCGCAACGGCCGCGCGGCATCACTGCCGCGCAGCCGGCGCAGGCGGAAATTGCGTCCGGTCACTCGCGCCCCATGTCCCGGTGGACGAGGACCGTCTCGACGCCTTCGGAGGAGAGGCGGGCCGCCAGCTTCTCGGACATGGCCACGCTGCGGTGCTTGCCGCCCGTGCAGCCGACGGCGATGGTGACGTACCGCTTGCCCTCGCGGCGGTAGCCGGCGGCGATGAGCTGGAGCAGCTCGGTGTACTGGTCGAGGAACTCCTTGGCGCCCGGCTGGTTGAAGACGTAGCCGGAGACCTCTTCGTTGAGGCCGGTGAAGGGACGGAGCTCCGGGACCCAGTGGGGGTTCGGCAGGAAGCGGCAGTCGACGACGAGGTCGGCGTCGACCGGCAGGCCGTACTTGTAGCCGAAGGACATGACCGTGGCGCGCAGCTGCGGCTCGTCGTCGCCCGCGAACTGGGCGTCCATCTTGGCGCGCAGTTCGTGGACGTTGAGGCTGGAGGTGTCGATGACCAGGTCGGCGTCGCCCCGCAGCTCGCGCAGCAGGTCCCGCTCGGCCGCGATGCCGTCGGTGATCCGGCCGTCGCCCTGGAGCGGGTGGGGGCGGCGTACGGACTCGAAACGGCGCACCAGGGCGTCGTCCGAGGACTCCAGGAAGACGATCCGCCGGGTGACCTCCTTGGCGTCCAGGTCGGCCAGGGACTCGCGGAGGTTGTCGAAGAAGCGCCGGCCGCGGACGTCCACGACGACGGCGATGCGGGCGACATTGCCCTGCGAGCGGGCGCCGAGCTCCACCATGGTGGGGATCAGCGCGGGCGGCAGGTTGTCGACGACGAACCAGCCGAGGTCTTCGAGGCACTTCGCGGCGGTACTGCGGCCCGCTCCCGACATGCCCGAGATGATCACCAGCTCGGGGATGGCCGGCTCGTTCGCCTCACCGTTGTGCCCGGTCTGCCCGGTCTCCCCGGTCGTGCCCGTACTCACGTGTGCTCCGTCTCCGTCGTGCTCGGTCATTCCTGCTGCCCCCGTTCCGACGGGGAGGCCGCGGATGCGTGCGCAACGGCGCCCGCGGCTTCCCCGACACCTTCCTCGTCGTCTTCAATGATCTCTCCTGTCGCCGTGTTCACGGCGGGCGCGGCCGGCGTGGCCCGCGCGAGGAACGCGGCGACGGTCTCGGCCGTCTTGCGGCCTATCCCCGGAACCTCGCAGATCTGGTCGATTGTCGCGGACCGAAGCTTTTTCACCGAACCGAAGTGCTTGACCAGAGCCTGCTTGCGCGTCTCGCCGAGGCCGGGGACGGCGTCGAGCGGTCCTGCCCTGAAGCGCTTGGCGCGCTTGGTGCGCTGGTAGCGGATGGCGAAGTCGTGGGCCGTGTCACGCACCCGCTGGAGGAGGTAGAGACCCTCGCTGCTGCGGGGCAGCACCACCGGATCGTCCTCGCCCGGCAGCCAGACCTCTTCGAGGCGCTTGGCGAGACCGCAGACGGCGACGTCGTCGATGCCGAGCTCGTCGAGGGCACGCTGGGCGGCGGCGACCTGGGGCTGTCCGCCGTCGACGACGACGAGCTGCGGCGGGTACGCGAAACGTCTGGGCCTGCCGTCGTCCTCCACGTTCGGTTCCGGTTCGGCGGGGACCTCCATGGCCCCGTTCTCCTCGGTCCACTCCCCCGTCTTCTCCTTCTCCTGGAGATAGCGGCGGAAGCGGCGGGTGAGCACTTCGTGCATGGCCCGGACGTCGTCCTGGCCCTCGAAGCTCTTGATCTGGAAGCGGCGGTACTCGCTCTTGCGCGGCAGGCCGTCCTCGAAGACGACCATGGAGGCCACCACGTCGTCGCCCTGGAGGTGGGAGATGTCGAAGCACTCGATGCGCAGCGGGGCGGAGTCCAGGCCGAGCGCCTCGGCGATCTCCTCCAGGGCGCGGGAGCGGGTGGTCAGGTCGGACGCGCGCCTGGTCTTGTGCAGGACGAGGGCCTGCTGGGCGTTGCGCAGGACCGTCGCCATCAGGTCCTTCTTGTCGCCGCGCTGCGGGATGCGCAGCGACACGTTCGAACCGCGCCGCACCGCAAGCCACTGGGACACCGCGGGGGCGTCCTCGGGCAGGGCCGGTACGAGGACCTCCTTGGGCACCGCGTCGCCCTGCTCCTCGCCGTACAGCTGCTGGAGCGCGTGCTCGACGAGTCCCGCCGTGTCCACGGCCTCGACCTTGTCGGTGACCCAGCCGCGCTGGCCGCGGACCCGGCCGCCGCGTACGTGGAAGATCTGGACGGCCGCTTCCAGCTCGTCCTCGGCGACGGCGATCAGGTCGGCGTCGGTGGCGTCGTTGAACACCACCGCGTTCTTCTCCAGGGCGCGGCGCAGGGCCCCTATGTCGTCGCGCAGGCGGGCGGCCTTCTCGTACTCCATGTCCTCGGCGGCCTCGTGCATCTGCTGTTCGAGGCGCTTGAGGTACTGACCGGTGCGGCCGGCCATGAAGTCGCAGAACTGCTCGGCCAGTTCCCGGTGCTCCCCGGGTGTGACGCGGCCCACGCAGGGCGCGGAGCACTTGCCGATGTAGCCGAGGAGGCAGGGGCGGCCGGTCCTCGCGGCGTTCTTGAAGACGCCGGCCGAGCAGGTGCGCACGGGAAAGACGCGGAGCATCAGGTCGACGGTCTCGCGGATCGCCCAGGCGTGTCCGTACGGGCCGAAATAGCGCACGCCCTTCTTCTTGGGGCCGCGCATGACCTGGACCCTGGGGAACTCCTCGCCCAGCGTCACCGCGAGGGACGGGTAGCTCTTGTCGTCGCGGTACTTGACGTTGAAGCGGGGGTCGAACTCCTTGATCCAGGAGTACTCCAGCTGGAGCGCCTCGACCTCCGTGGAGACCACCGTCCACTCGACGGACGCGGCCGTGGTGACCATGGTGCGGGTGCGCGGGTGGAGATTGGCCAGGTCCTGGAAGTACGAGGAGAGGCGCGGGCGCAGGCTCTTCGCCTTCCCGACGTAGATCACCCGGCGGTGCTCGTCGCGGAATTTGTAGACCCCCGGCGAGTCGGGGATCTGTCCCGGCTTGGGGCGGTAGCTGGAGGGGTCTGCCATGCCACACACCCTACTTGCGGGCAGTGACAACGCGGTGTGACCGGAGGTCGGGAAGGCGGGTGGGAAAGCGGGCGGGGCGGACGGAGCAAGCGGGGCGGACGGAGCAGTCGGAGCGGGCGTTCGGAGCGGGCGGGGCCAATCAGGCTTCCGGACCTGCGACGAGCCTGCCGCCCTCGACCTTGACCGGTATCGCGGGCAGCGGCACGGTCGCCGGGCCCTGGAGCACGTCCCCTGTCGTCACGTCGAAGCGGCTGCCGTGGCAGGGACAGTTGCCCTCCTCCTTCTCGATCTTGTCCAGGACGCAGCCCGCGTGCGTGCACTGCGCGCTGAACGCCTTGAATTCGCCCTCGGCCGGGCAGCTGACGATGATCCGCTGCTCGCGGTAGAGCTTGGAACCGCCGACCGGGACCTCGTCCGCCGCGCCGAGGCTCACGGGCGTGGACGGCAGCGGCTCGGCGTGGCCGAGCTTCGACTCGGTGGAGCAGGCCGCCACGCCCAGTCCTGCCGCGCCGGCGAGGACGGCGCCCTTCAGCACGGTACGGCGGGGGGCTGACTGGCCGGACATGCGATCTCCACTGGTCAGGGGGTGTGCGGCAGACGGGTGACAGACCCGACGATACCGGCGGAGACCGGCGGCTCTCGCGCGGGCCGTCCTGCGGTCGTCCTCCAGCTGTCCTCCGGTTGCCCTCCAGGCTGTTCTGCGGGCTGTCCTGCCGGGCTGCGATGGGTTACGTTCGGGCCCGTGATCGTCGTCGCCGGAGAGTCCCTGATCGACCTGGTGCCGCAGGGGACGGGCGCGCTGGCGCCGCGGCTGCCGCGGCTCGGCGGCGGACCGTACAACACCGCTGTCGCCCTGGGGCGGCTGGGCGCCCGTACCGCGTTCTGCTCCCGGGTCTCGACCGACGGCTTCGGCGAGGCTCTCGTCGAGGGGCTGCGGGCGGCCGGGGTGGACACCTCGCTCGTGCAGCGCGGCCCGGAGCCGACGACGCTGGCGGTGGCGTCGCTGGGCGCCGACGGGTCGGCCGGGTACGGCTTCTACGCCGAAGGCAGCGCGGACCGCCTCTTCGCTCTGCCGGCCGCGCCGCTCCCCTCCGGCGTACGGGCGCTGGCGCTCGGCACGTGTGCGCTGGTGCTGGAGCCGGGGGCGAGCGCGTACGAGGCGTTGCTGCGGCGTGAGGCGGGGCGCGGACTGTTCACCCTGCTCGATCCGAACGTCAGGGCCGGCCTGATCCCGGAGCCGGACGCCTACCGGGCCCGCTTCAGGAGCTGGCTGCCGTACGTCTCGCTGCTGAAGCTGTCGGAGGACGACGCGGCGTGGCTGGGCGGGTCGGTGGAGGAGTGGCTCGCGGCCGGGCCCGCGGCGGTGGTGCTGACGCGGGGCGCGGAAGGGCTGACGGTACGGACGCGGGGCGGGGCGGCCCTGGACGTCCCTGCGGTACGGGGCGAGGTGGCCGACACGATCGGTGCGGGCGACACGGTGAACGCGGCGTTGCTGCACCGGCTCTCGGCCCACGGCGCACTGTCGGCGGGGGCGCAGGCGGCGCTGTCCGCGGCCGCCTGGACCGACATCCTGGCCTTCGCGGCCCGCGCGGCCGCGATCACGTGCTCCCGTCCGGGCGCGGATCCGCCGTACGCGACGGAACTGGCGCCGTAAGGGCGGCGCTTCCGAGGCGTCCGACGGTGCTGGCGGGGCCGACGGGTCCAAGGGGGCCGATGGGGTCGGGGGCCCGGCGGGACCGGGGGCCTTTTCCTCTGCCCGTCCGCGCGTGCGGCCCCTCACCCGGGCTCGGGTGAGGGGCCGCACAGAAAACGCGCGTCACGCCTTGCGGGAGCGTGCCGCCTTCACAGGAGCGGTCGCACCCGGGGCCTTCTTCGCGGTGCCCGTCTTCAGCGTCGCCGACTTCCGCGCCGGGGCCGACTTCGCCGCCGCCACCGCCCGCTTCGCCGGTGCCTTCTTCTTCGCCGGCGTCGCGTCGCTCACGCGGTCGCCCAGGATGTCCCGGAGGAACTTGCCGGTGTGGCTGGCCGGCACCGCGGCCACCTGCTCGGGGGTGCCCTCGGCGACGACCAGGCCACCGCCGCTGCCACCCTCCGGACCCATGTCGACCACCCAGTCGGCCGTCTTGATGACGTCCATGTTGTGCTCGATGACGATCACCGAGTTGCCCTTGTCGACCAGGCCCGACAGGACCTTGATGAGCTTCGAGATGTCCTCGAAGTGCAGACCCGTGGTCGGCTCGTCCAGGACGTACACCGTGCGTCCCGTGGAACGCTTCTGGAGCTCGGAAGCGAGCTTCACACGCTGCGCCTCACCGCCGGAAAGAGTCGGCGCCGACTGGCCGAGGCGGACGTACCCGAGACCCACCTCGGTGAGGGTCCTGAGGTGACGGGCGATCGTCGGGACGGCCTCGAAGAAGTCCAGGGCCTCCTCGATCGGCATGTCCAGCACCTCGGCGATGGACTTGCCCTTGTAGTGGACCTCCAGGGTCTCCCGGTTGTAGCGCGCCCCGTGGCAGACCTCGCACGGGACGTACACGTCCGGCAGGAAGTTCATCTCGATCTTGATCGTGCCGTCGCCCGAGCAGTTCTCGCAGCGGCCGCCCTTGACGTTGAAGGAGAAGCGGCCCGGCAGGTAGCCGCGCACCTTCGCCTCCATGGTCTCCGCGAACAGCTTGCGCACGTTGTCGAAGACACCGGTGTACGTCGCCGGGTTGGACCGGGGTGTCCGGCCGATCGGCGACTGGTCGACATGGACGACCTTGTCGACGAGGTCGTCGCCCTCCACGCGCGTGTGGCGGCCCGGCACCGTGCGGGCGCCGTTCAGTTCGCGTGCCAGGTGCGTGTAGAGGATGTCGTTGACCAGCGTCGACTTTCCGGACCCGGAGACGCCGGTGACGGCCGTCAGCACGCCGAGCGGGAACGACACGTCGATGTCGCGCAGGTTGTTCTCACGGGCGCCGTGGACGGTGAGCTGCCGCGCGGGGTCCACGGGGCGGCGGACGTCCGGCATGGCGATGGACTTCTCGCCGGCCAGGTACTGACCGGTGACGGACGCCTTGTTGTCCAGCAGCTCCTTGAGGGAGCCGCTGTGGACGACCTTTCCGCCGTGCTCGCCCGCGCCCGGACCGATGTCGACGATCCAGTCGGCCACCTTGATGGTGTCCTCGTCGTGCTCGACGACGATCAGGGTGTTCCCCATGTCGCGCAGCCGGACCAGCGTCTCGATGAGGCGGTGGTTGTCGCGCTGGTGCAGGCCGATGGACGGCTCGTCCAGGACGTACAGCACGCCGACGAGGCCGGAGCCGATCTGGGTGGCGAGCCGGATGCGCTGCGCCTCGCCGCCGGACAGGGTGCCGGCCGCGCGGTTGAGCGACAGGTAGTCGAGGCCGACGTCGACCAGGAACTTCAGCCGCTCGTTGACCTCCTTGAGCACCCGCTCGGCGATCTTCTTGTCACGGGCGTTCAGCGTCAGCCGGCCCAGGAAGTCCGCACAGTCGCTGATCGACATCGCGGCGACCTCGGCGATGGACTTCTCCATGACCGTGACGGCGAGGACCAGGGGCTTGAGGCGGGTGCCGTGACAGGTCGGGCAGGGCACCTCGCGCATGTAGCCCTCGAAGCGCTCCCGGCTTGAGTCGCTCTCGGCCTCGGAGTGGCGCCGCTTGACGAACGGCACCGCGCCCTCGAAGGACGTGGTGTACGCCCGCTCGCGCCCGTACCTGTTGCGGTAGCGGACCTCGATCTGGGTCTTGTGGCCGTGCAGCAGGGCCTTCTTGGCGCGCTGCGGCAGCCCCGCCCACGGGATGTCCGTGCGGAAGCCGAGGGCGTCGGAGAGCGCGCCGACGAGGCGCGCGAAGTAGTCCTTGGACTGCCCGTGGGACCAGGGGCTGATCGCCCCCTCGTCGAGGGACTTGTCCTCGTCCGGGACGATCAGCTCCGGGTCGACCTCCATGCGCGTACCGATGCCGGTGCAGTCCGGGCAGGCGCCGAAGGGCGAGTTGAAGGAGAAGGACCTCGGCTCCAGCTCCTCGAACGACAGGTCGTCGTAGGTGCAGTAGAGGTGCTCGGAGTACATCCGCTCACGCTCGGGGTCGTCGGCGGGGAGATCGACGAAGTCGAGGATGACCATGCCGCCGGCCAGCCCGAGTGCGGTCTCCACCGAGTCGGTGAGCCGGCGCTTGGCGCTGTCCTTCACCGTCAGGCGGTCGATGACCACCTCGATGGTGTGCTTCTCCTGCTTCTTGAGCTTGGGCGGCTCGCTCAGCTGGATGGTCTCGCCGTCGACCCGGGCGCGGCTGTACCCCTTGGTCTGGAGGTCGGCGAAGAGGTCGACGAACTCGCCCTTGCGCTCGCGCACCAGTGGGGACAGGACCTGGAAACGGCTGCCCTCGGGCAGCTCGAGCACCTTGTCGACGATGGCCTGCGGCGACTGGCGCGTGATCGGACGGCCGCACTCGGGACAGTGCGGCTTGCCGATACGGGCGAACAGCAGGCGGAGGTAGTCGTAGACCTCGGTGATCGTGCCGACCGTCGAGCGCGGGTTGCGCGAGGTCGACTTCTGGTCGATGGACACCGCGGGCGACAGGCCCTCGATGAAGTCCACGTCGGGCTTGTCCATCTGGCCCAGGAACTGGCGGGCGTAGGAGGAGAGCGACTCGACGTACCGGCGCTGCCCCTCGGCGAAGATCGTGTCGAACGCGAGGGAGGACTTGCCCGATCCGGAGAGCCCGGTGAACACGATGAGGGAGTCACGCGGGAGGTCGAGCGAGACGTTCTTGAGGTTGTGCTCGCGAGCGCCACGAACGATGAGACGGTCGGCCACGCCGGTCCGCACCTTTCTTGAGAGAGGCAGAGAGGACTGAGCCCCCCGGTTCTCAGACTATGGGGGTAACCACAGCGAGGTGGTAAGGATTCCTGATGCCTCCGACGAGCCTATAGCACGTGCATTCGATTTACGGCCTCCCCCAAACAGCTTCACCCGATCGTGTGGCCGGACTATGGTCGGGGCCATGAATGATCACGTGCGCGACCTGGTCTCTGTACGCGAAGCGACCGACCGGCTCCTCGCCGCGACCGGCAAGCTGGACAACGCCGCTGTGACGCAACCGTCACGGCTTCCCGGCTGGACCCGCGGTCACGTGCTGGCCCATGTCGCCCGTAACGCGGACGCCCTCGTGAACGTTCTCGAGGGCCGGCCCATGTACGCCGACGCCCAGGTCCGCGACGCCGACATCGAGCAGGGCGCCCCGCGCCCGCTCGCCGCACAGCTGGAGGACGTGCGCGACAGCGCGGCGCGTTTCCAGGAGGCGGCCGCCGCTCCTGCCGACTGGTCCCGCACGGTCGCCCTGCGGGGCGGCGTCACGGACGCGGCCTCCCGCATCCCCTTCCGCCGTCTCGTCGAGGTCGAGCTGCACCATGTCGACCTGGGGGTCGGCTACGAACTGGAGGACCTGCCGGACGACTTCACGGAACGCGAGATCGCGTTCCTCGCGGAACGCTTCGCCGGGCACCCCGACGTACCCGCGATCGCGCTGCACACCACCGACGGACGGCAGTGGCGTACGGGAAGCACGGAAGGCGATCCCGTGACCGTCACCGGCACCGCCCCCGATCTGCTGGGCTGGCTCGCGGGCCGCCGCGACGGGGCCGCGCTCGACGCCGCGGGGGCCCCGCTGCCGGCACTGCCGCCGCTATAGGCTGACTCCATGACGTACAGCGGAGCGGTCAAGGTCGGCGGTCCTGCGGATGTGCACGAGCTCAAGGACCTGATGATCTCCAAGGTCGCGGTCGGGGCCATGAACAACAACGCGTATCTGCTGCGCTGCCGGGAGACCGACGAGCAGCTGCTGATCGACGCGGCCGCCGAACCGCACACCCTCCTCCGGCTGATCGGTGACGACGGCATCACGTCCGTCGTCACCACCCACCGGCACGGCGACCACTGGCAGGCTCTTGCCGAGGTCGTCGAGGCCACGGGGGCGCGTACGTACGCGGGCCGGTACGACGCGGAAGGCATCCCCGTCCCGACCGATGTCCTGCTCGACGACGGCGACACCCTCCAGGTCGGACACGTGAAGCTCACCGCCCGTCATCTGGCCGGGCACACCCCCGGCTCCATCGCCCTGGTCTACGACGACCCGCACGGGCACCCGCACGTCTTCACGGGTGACTGCCTGTTCCCCGGCGGTGTGGGCAACACGTGGGAGGACCCGGATGCCTTCGCGAGCCTGATCGGGGACGTCGAGGAGAAGCTGTTCGGCCGGCTTCCGGACGAGACCTGGGTCTACCCCGGCCACGGCGACGACACCACGCTCGGCAACGAGCGCCCGCACCTGCCCGAATGGCGCGAGCGCGGCTGGTAGAGCGCGCACCGGCTCGTGAAGTGCTTCGCGAGCCGGTGCGACTGCTTCCGTTGCTTCCACGCGCCCCGTAACCGCATTTCACGGCGGGCAGTTGTGGCCGCATGCACCAAGAACGACCTCCCTCCATGGCCCGCCTCGCCACCGCGTCGCTCGCCGGAACAGCCATCGAGTTCTACGACTTCTTTGTCTACGGAACGGCCGCCGCGCTCGTTCTCGGGCCGCTCTTCTTCCCGACCTTTTCACCGCTCGCGGGAACGCTCGCAGCGTTCGGCACCTTCGCCGTCGGTTTCATTTCACGACCGCTCGGGTCTGTCGTCTTCGGGCACATCGGCGACCGTTACGGACGCCGTCCTGTCCTGTTCGCCTCACTGTTGCTCACGGGAATCGCGACCGTCGCCGTCGGCTGCGTACCGACGTACGGGTCGATCGGAGCCGCGGCGCCCGTACTCCTTCTGGTGCTGCGCTTTCTGCAGGGTCTGGGGCTCGGCGGCGAGTGGGGCGGCGCGGTGCTGCTGACCGCCGAACACGCCCCCGCGAACCGCCGCGGACTGTGGGCGAGTTTCCCCCAGATCGGCCCCTCCGTCGGTTTCCTCCTGGCCAACGGTGTGATGCTGGCGCTCTCGGCCTCGCTGACCGACGCGCAGTTCGCGGCGTGGGGATGGCGCGTGCCGTTCTGGGCGGCCGGCCTGCTGGCCGCGGCCGGACTCCTGCTGCGTACGTCCGTACCGGAGACCCCGCAGTTCAAGCAGCTCGCCGAGACGGGGCAGCGCGCGAGCGCCCCGCTCACCGAGGTCGTACGCGGCCACTGGCGGCTCGTTCTGCTCACGGCGGGCGCGCTTGCCGTCGGATACGCGTTGTTCTACGCCGTGTCGACCTGGTCCCTCTCGTACGCCACGGAGCACCTCGGCGTCAGCCGTACGGTGATGCTCACCTGCATCATGGCGGCCGTGGCGGTCAAGGGCGCGGCCACTCCGTTCGCCGCGATGCTCGGCGACCGCTACGGCCGCAAACCACTGTGCCTGGCGGGCTGCACGGCGGCAGCGCTGTGGATGTTCCCGATGGTGGCGCTGCTGCACACCGCCGAGCCGCTGCTGATGTTCCTCGGCTTCCTGGGGGCGATGCTGGCCTTCATCACCATGTTCGCGGTGGTCGCCGCCTATCTGCCCGAGCTGTACGAGCCGAGGGTGCGCTGCACGGGCGCGGCTGTCGGCTACAACCTGGCGGGGGTCCTCGGCGGAGCTCTGACCCCGCTCGTCGCGACGGCGATGGCACACGGCGAAGGGCCGCCGTGGGGCGTCGCCGCGTATCTCACAGCCCTCGCGCTGCTGAGTCTGGCGTGCTTCGCGCTGCTGCCGGAGACCAGGCCCGTGCCCACTCCTGTGGTGGAGGCCGCCCCGGCCTGATCCCCTGCGCCCCCTGCACACGCACCGGCCGGTGCGGACGGATCGCTCCGCCCGCACCGGCCGGTGCGGGAACCCAACCCGGGTGTCGCGGGCGGTCAGGACTCGACGCTCTCCTTGTCGGCCGCCTCGGCCGCCTCGGCCTCCGCGGCGCGCTGTTCCGTCTTCTTGTTGGCGATCAGGCTGGTGATCGTGGTGATGATCAGCACGCCGCAGATGACCGTCAGCGAGAAGGGGATGGAGATCTCGGGAACGTGCACCCCGGACTCGTGCAGGGCGTGCAGCACCAGCTTGACGCCGATGAAGCCCAGGATGACCGACAGGCCGTAGCTCAGGTGGACCAGCTTCTTGAGCAGTCCGCCGATGAGGAAGTACAGCTGCCGCAGACCCATGAGGGCGAAGGCGTTGGCGGTGAAGACGATGTACGGGTCCTGGGTGAGGCCGAAGATCGCCGGGATCGAGTCCAGCGCGAACAGCACATCGGTGGTGCCGATGGCGAGCATGACGACCATCAGGGGTGTCAGGACGCGCTTGCCGTTGTTCCGGATGAAGAGCTTGGTGCCGTGGTACCTGTCGGCGACACCGAAGCGGTTCTCGATCGACTTGAGGAGACGGTTCTCCTCGAAAGCCTCTTCCTCCTCATCCGCGCGCGCCTCCTGGATGAGCTTCCAGGCGGTGTAGATCAGGAACGCGCCGAAGATGTAGAAGACCCACGAGAAGTTGGCGATGACCGCGGCACCGGCGGCGATGAAGATCGCACGCAGTACCAGGGCTATCAGCACACCGATGAGCAGCACGCGCTGCTGGAGGTGGGTCGGCACCGAGAACTTCGCCATGATCAGGACGAAGACAAAGAGGTTGTCCACGCTGAGCGACTTCTCGGTGATGAAGCCGGCGAAGAACTCTCCGGATGCCTGCGCGGTGCCGAATATCAGCAGCCCCAGGCCGAAGAGCACAGCCAGGACGATCCAGACGACCGTCCAGATTCCGGCTTCCTTGATCGATACGTCATGGGGCTTGCGCCCGATGAGGAAGTCGACGGCGATCAGGGCGACCAGACCAAGAATGGTCAGTGCCCAAAGGGTCATAGAAACGTCCACTGCGCCTCCGGCAGGTAGCTACGGCAACTCGTTCAGCGTCGTCGCTGCCGGAGGTCTCTTCCACCCGGACGCTTTTCCGCGCCTCGGGCCGACGCCCCGGGACCGATGGCGGTCCGTATTGACGGGTACGTCGCAGCCGGGAGTACTCCCCTCCGCTCCTCGAAGGGTACAGGAAAACCCAAGAAAAGGTAAAGGGATGACTAAGGGGAACTCAAAAGCGCTGGTCAGTAGGGAGTTTGCAGTTACCGCCTCGCTGCCGCCACCTGTGCCAGCACCTGCTGTACGACCTGGCTGCCCACTGGCGGCAGCAGTGGTTCGTACGTCCAGGTGTGACCGACCCACGGGTCGATCAGGTGGTCGTCGGGCACCGGTGTGACACGCAGCAGCGCCCGCCACAGCGGGTCGAGCACCGGGCCGTACGCGCTCGCGTCCTCGCGGTCGGCGACCATCATCAGATGCACGCCGACCGACGGCCCCTCGTCGGCCAGATAGCGGAGCTGGGTGACGGCGCGGTCGTCGAAGCCGTGCGGGAAGTCATTGACGATCAGCAGCTGCTCGGCCGTGTCCAGGCCGGGCGGGAGCGAGTCCGCCGCTCCGCCCCGGATCGCCATCTGGACCAGGTCCACGCGCTGCGTGAGCTTGGCCAGCACCGCCGCCACGCCCTGGGCACCGGCTGCGGGGGGTGCGTCGAGCACCCCCGATCCGGTCAGCGGGGCGAGCACGGGCGTGCCCGTGCCCGCCGGGTCGATGACATGGACCGTGAACTCACCTGCGGGATGCACCGCCAGCAGGCGTGCCGCGTGCGCGACGGCCGACTCCATGGCCGCCCTGCGCAGCTGGTCGGACTCCAGCATCAGCGCGGCCCCGGAACCGGAGCGGCCGCTGTCGATCCACAGGCCGCGCTCCAGCGGCAGGCGCAGCAGCATGGGAATGCGCAGGTCCGGGCGTTCGGGCAGGTGCAGATCGCCGACGCGCAGCGCCATCGGGATCTCCATGGGGACCCGGTAACCGTGCCAGACCGGGTTGTCCCAGGAGGCGAGGGCGGGGGGCAGGGCGGGTTCGACGACATCGGACTCGGCGGCGAGCTGGGACAGGTCGCGCTCCAGTACGTCGCGGGCCCGGCCGACGAGCTCGTCGTGCTTGGCCCGGGCCGTCGCGCGGGCGGTGTCACCGGCGGTGCCGATCCGGCTGCGCAGGTCGGAGAGGGCCTTGTCGAGCTCCTGCTCCATCCGGGACTCGGCGAAGTCCACCGCGCTGCGGTACGCCGCGGTGGTGCGGGCCAGGTCCTCGAACATGCCCCACACCTGGTTGTACAGCCGCTCGTCCATGGACCAGCCGGCCGCGTCGCCCGCGACGAGCTGCGGGTGCTGTCCCGGCGGAGCCGGCGGCGCGGTGGGCTGCGAGGACGGGGGCGGGGTGTTCCGGCGACGCGGATGCGCGTAGTCGATGGGGTCGCCGGGTGCTGCCTGCGGCGCACCGCTGTCCGGGCCGCTCGCCGCCGCGGGCGAGGGGGCGGGAGCGTGCGGCGGCGCGGGAACAGCTGTGGGCGGTGGCGGGGCGTCGGTCTGCGCGTCGTGTCCGCCGTTCGCCGTCCGGGACGGCGTACGGCGTGTCCGGTCACCGTCCTGGGAGCGGGCCGGGGGCACCGCGACCGAGCGGGCCAGACCGTTGCTGACCGCGTCCTGGATGGCGGCGGCGAGCTCGTGGGCCTGTGCGAGGCCCTGGTCGCCGAACATCTCGGCGAGGCCGCCCGCGTAGCCCTGTCCGACGGCGCGCACCTTCCAGATGCCCTGCCTGCGGTAGAGCTCCAGGACGACGACCGCCGACTCGCTGTCCAGCCCGGTCACGGTGTAGCTGGCCACCTCGGAGCCGTCGAGCCCGGTGACGGAGACGAAGGGCGCCGCGAGGGCGCCGAAGCGGTCCGGACCGCCCCCGCCCTGGGGAAGGGCGAGCAGGATGTTCACCCGGTGCACGGTCTCGGGCAGTGCGCCGAGGTCCACGGCGAGCCGGTGGTCGGCCGCGGCCTGCCTGGACACTTCGAGCCCGGGGAGGTTCGGCGAGCCGGGGTGGGCGACCCACTCCGTACCGCGTACGGTGCCCTGCTCGTCGCCGAGGGTGGCACCGGCCACGACCGGTTTGCCGGCCGAGACCCGGATCTCCAAACGGGCCTGGGGCAGGGGGTGGTTCTGCCCCCGGACCAACTCGGCCGTCATCGCCTGTCTCCCCCGCGTCGCATCGTCGGCGGCCACAGCGGTGGCCGGTGGTGGCAAGTGGTGCAGCTCCCGGCGGCACGGTGCCTCCGGGAGCTGCGTGTACTGCGGCAGATGCCTGCTTACAGGTGCGGCAGGATCGACGGCATCAGGTCCTGGAAGGTGCGGCCGTTGGCGGGGTTGCCGATGGCCGTCATCTTCCAGCCGGCGTCGGCGCGATGCACCTTGGCCATGATCTGGGCGGTGTACTGGCCGCCGCCGTCGAGCGTGTAACGGGCCATCTCCTGGCCGTTGGTCTCGTCGACGATGCGGCAGAACGCGTTCTGCACTTCCTGGAACGTCTGGCCGGTGAAGGAGTTCACCGTGAAGACGATCTGGTCGATGTGGACCGGCACACGCTGGAGATCGACGAGGATCGCCTCGTCGTCCCCGCCCTGACCGGCGCCGCCGACCAGGTTGTCACCGGTGTGCTTCACCGAGCCGTCGTCGCTGACGAGGTGACGGAAGAAGACGACGTCGACCGGCTGCTTGTCCGCGAACAGGACCGCCGAGGCGTCGAGGTCGACCTCCCGGGTGCGCGAGCCGAACAGACCGCGACGCGGCGCGGCCTGCCACCCGAGCCCCATGCGCACAGCGGTCAGGGTTCCCCCGTCGCTCTTCTGCAGGCTGATGGCCTGACCCTTGGTCATGTTGACCGTCACGCGCTGTCCCCTCTCCACAAACGCCACCACCGCCCGTGTGTGCGGCTGTCCAGCACCCTACGCAGTCACGCCGAGGCCGACACAACCCGCGGGTACTTTGTGTCGGTCTTGCAACACACCAGGTGCCGTCCCGTCAGGCCTGTCCCGCCTCCCTCATCTGTCGCAGCTCCTTCTTCAGCTCGCCCACCTCGTCGCGCAGCCGCGCGGCCACCTCGAACTGCAGCTCGGCGGCCGCCGCGCGCATCCGTTCGGTCATCTCCTCGATGAGCGAAGCCAGTTCCGCGGCCGGGCGGTCGGTGAGCACTTCGCCCTTCCTGCCCGCCTTGCCACCGGCCTTGGCCGCCTTGCCGCCGAGCGCCGGGACCGGAGCCTTGGCGCCCTTGCCGTCCTTCGCCTGCCGGAAGCCGGAGCCGAGAAGCTCTTCGGTGTCGACCTGTTCGCGCGCGATCGTCGCGACGATGTCGTTGATCTTCTTGCGCAGCGGCTGCGGGTCGATCCCGTGCTCCGTGTTGTACGCGATCTGCTTCTCCCGGCGCCGGTTGGTCTCGTCGATGGCCCTCTCCATCGCCGCGGTGATCCTGTCGGCGTACATGTGGACCTGGCCGGAGACGTTGCGCGCCGCGCGGCCGATGGTCTGGATCAGGGAGGTTCCGGAGCGCAGGAAGCCTTCCTTGTCGGCGTCGAGGATGGCCACCAGTGAGACCTCGGGCAGGTCGAGGCCCTCGCGGAGCAGGTTGATGCCGACCAGGACGTCGTACTCACCGGCGCGCAGCTCGCGCAGCAGCTCGACGCGGCGCAGGGTGTCGACGTCGCTGTGCAGGTAGCGGACCTGGATGCCGAGTTCGAGGAAGTACTCGGTGAGGTCCTCGGCCATCTTCTTCGTGAGGGTCGTGACCAGGACGCGCTCGTCCTTGTCGGTGCGCTTCCTGATCTCGTGCACCAGATCGTCGATCTGCCCCTCGGTGGGCTTGATGACCACCTCGGGGTCGATGAGACCGGTGGGGCGGATGATCTGCTCCACGAAGCCGTCGGAGCGCGAGAGTTCGTACGCGCCGGGGGTGGCCGAGAGGTAGACCGCCTGGCCCACCCGCTGCTGGAACTCCTCCCACTTCAGGGGGCGGTTGTCCAGGGCGGACGGCAGCCGGAAGCCGTGGTCGACGAGGGTCCGCTTGCGGGACGCGTCGCCCTCGTACATCGCGCCGATCTGCGGCACGGTGACATGCGACTCGTCGATGACCAGCAGGAAGTCCTCGGGGAAGTAGTCGATGAGGGTGTGGGGCGCGGTGCCGGGCGCGCGGTCGTCCATGTGCATCGAGTAGTTCTCGATACCGGAGCAGCTGCCGATCTGGCGCATCATCTCGAGGTCGTACGTGGTGCGCATGCGCAGACGCTGGGCCTCCAGCATCTTGCCCTGCTTCTCCATCTCGGCGAGCCGCTCCTCCAGCTCCTTCTCGATACCCCTGACGGCCTTCTCCATGCGCTCGGGTCCGGCGACGTAGTGGCTGGCCGGGAAGACGTACAGCTGCTGGTCCTCGCTGATGATCTCGCCGGTGAGCGGGTGGAGGGTCGAGAGCGCCTCGACCTCGTCGCCGAACATCTCGATGCGGACGGCCAGTTCCTCGTAGACCGGGAAGATCTCGATGGTGTCGCCGCGGACCCGGAAGGTGCCGCGCGTGAAGGCCACGTCGTTGCGGGTGTACTGGATGTCGACGAAGCGGCGCAGCAGCTGGTCGCGGTCGATCTCCTCGCCGACCTTCAGGGGCACCATGCGGTCCACGTACTCCTGCGGCGTACCGAGGCCGTAGATGCAGGAGACGGAGGCGACCACGATGACGTCGCGGCGGGTGAGCAGCGAGTTCGTCGCGGAGTGGCGCAGCCGCTCGACCTCCTCGTTGATCGAGGAGTCCTTCTCGATGTAGGTGTCCGACTGCGGGACGTACGCCTCGGGCTGGTAGTAGTCGTAGTACGAGACGAAGTACTCGACGGCGTTGTTCGGCAGGAGTTCGCGGAACTCGTTGGCCAGCTGGGCGGCGAGGGTCTTGTTCGGCGCCATGACGAGGGTGGGGCGCTGGAGCTTCTCGATCATCCAGGCGGTGGTCGCCGACTTGCCGGTGCCGGTCGCGCCGAGCAGGACGACATCCTTCTCACCTGCGCGGATGCGCCGCTCCAGCTCGGCGATGGCCGCCGGCTGGTCGCCGCTGGGCTGGTAGGAACTGACGACCTCGAAGGGCGCCACCGTACGTTCGATCTTGGAAACGGGCCGCATGCATCAACCGTACGACCCGGCACTGACACTCACGCGGCGATCGCGCCGGGTCACCGGCGCCGCGACGCCGCGTCCGGGACCGGACGTAAGGCGTCCGCTCCGGCGGGACGCTGCCGGCCGGGGCGTCCCCTCACCATCAGCGGGTCGAACATCACGGCCGCGCCCGCCAGGAACAGGAAGATCACCGGACCGGTCAGCATCGGCGCGAGGAGCAGGAGGGACGCCTCGCCGCCGACGGCGCCCGAGGCCCCGTGGAGATGGACGCTGAGCGCCGCCATGCCGGTGTAGTGCATGCCGCTCACGGCGAGGCCCATGACGAGGCCGGCACCCAGGCCGGGCAGGAGCCCGCGGATCGAAACGGCGGCCCAGAGCGCGGCGGTCGCGGCCACCACCGCGATCACCACGGAGAGCCCGACGGTGAGGGTGTCGTACTCGAGCCGGCCTCGCAGACGCATTCCGGCCATGCCGAGGTAGTGCATGGAAGCGATCCCCAGGCCGGTGACGGCGCCGCCCGTGACCAGGGCCATCGGAGTGGCCCCCTGGTACCCGACGATGAAGACGCCGATGCCGACCATGACGACGGCGACACCGAGACTGGCGTACGTCAGGGGGGCGTCGTAAGTGATCGGGGTCTCCTCCACCGTGAACCCCGTCATCGCGATGAAGTGCATGGTCCAGACGCCCGAGCCGATGGCGGTCGCACCGAGCGCGAGCCAGCCGGGCTTCCAGCCGCGCTCGTGCAGGAGCGAGCGCGCGATGCAGCGCAGTCCGAGCGCGCCGCCGAGGCACGCCATGAGGTACGCCGCGACCGGGGTGACGAGGCCGTGGCTGAATCCGTCGACAGTGCCCTGCATGCCCTGTGTGCCCTTCGGCCGCGGTCGCTGGGGGAGAGAGCCCTGCCGGTGGTACGGAGGCCCGGTCGGGCGAGAGTAGGCCGGGCCGAGTGACCCGCACACCTTCTTTCAGCAATTCGTGGAGGGTAAAACCGCCGTGCGACGCGACACGGGTGGTTTCGTTCATTTCGTGGCCATCCTTCGCCTGTCCATCGTTGGTCATTTGCTGTCACTCTCGGACTGTCCGTGATCACTCGATGTGAGGAGTCCTTGTGTACGCACGCACCGCCTCGGCCAGGACCGCCGCACTCCTGGGCGCCGCCGCACTGCTGCTGTCCGGCACGGCCGCACAGGCAGCCACTGCCGCCGGCCCCCACGACGAGCCCACCGTCATCGCCCACCGGGGCGCGTCCGCGTACGCGCCCGAGAACACGCTGGCGGCGGTCGACCTGGCCGATCGGATGGGCTTCGCGTGGGTCGAGAACGACGTCCACCGCACCAAGGACGGCGAACTGGTGGTCGTGCACGACGACAGCCTCGCCAGGACCACGAACGTGGAACAGGTCTTCCCCGGCCGGTCGCCGTGGAAGGTCAAGGACTTCACCGCGGCGGAGATCGCCACGCTGGACGCGGGCAGCTGGTTCGGCCCGCAGTTCACGGGCGCGCGCGTGCCGACCCTGAAGCAGTACGTGAACCGGGTCGAGCGCAACCGCCAGAAGCTGCTCCTGGAGATCAAGAAGCCCGAGATCTACCCGGGCATCGAGAAGGACACCCTGCGCGTGCTGCGCGAGGAGGGGTGGCTGAACCGCCACCACGTCAAGCACAAGCTCGTCATCCAGAGCTTCGGAGCGGACAGCGTGGAGGCGGTGCACGAGCAGCGGCCCGACGTCACGACGGGCTTCCTCGGTACGCCCCCGGTCGCCGACCTGCCGAAGTACGCGGAGTTCGCGGACCAGATCAACCCGACGCACACCTCGCTCACGGCCGACTACGTGGCGGCCGTGCACAGGCTGAAGGGCGCACACGGCAAGCAGCTCCAGGTCAACACCTGGACGGTGAACACGGCGGCGGCCGCGGCGCGGGTCGACGGCTTCGGCGTGGACGGGATCATCACCAACAACCCCGACATCGTCCGGGACGCCGTCGGCCGGTGAGGCCCGGAACCGGCCGGGCTGTCAGTGCCCGGCCGTACCGTGGTGCGCATGGACAGCGACGGGCAGTTCGTGGAATGGGCGGTCGTCGGCAGTGGCGACAGCGGCGTCGGCCCGCTGCTGCTCGCCGCCACCGGTGAGGGGTTGGTGTGCGTGGTCTTCCACGCCGGTCCCGAGGTGCGGGAGAAGACGCTCGGCCGGCTGCGGGCGCGGCTGGGCGCCGAGGTGGCGGAGGCGCCGGCCTCCGCGCGGCTGACCGAGCCCATACGGCAGCTCACGGCGTACTTCGCGGGTGACCTGCGCGACTTCGACCTGCCACTGGACTGGTCGCTCACCTCCGGATTCAACCGGCAGGTGCTGCGCGAGCTGGCGACCGGTGTTCCGTACGGCACGGTCGTCGGCTACGGCGATCTGGCGGGGCGGGTCGGGCAGCCCGGTGCGGCGCAGGCGGTCGGCGCGGCGATGGGGTCGAATCCGCTGCCCGTGGTGGTGCCCTGCCACCGGGTGGTGGAGAGCGGCGGCGGACTCGGCGGGTTCGGCGGCGGCCTGGAGACCAAACGGGCGCTGCTGGCTCTCGAAGGGGTGCTGCCGCGACCACTGTTCTGAGCCGGGGCGGACTTCGCGGAGGTTTTCTCGGTTCCGTACGTGCGTAAGGGCTGGCACACTGCGGCGGTGACTACCCTCCCTGCCGCACACGAGCCAGGATCCGGTTCCTTCGCCGACCGTCTGCCGATCGGCGAGAGCCTGCCGGTCTCCGAGGATTCCTCTGTCACCTGGGACATCTTCCCGCTGGAGGGGGAGATGCGGGTCAAGCCCCTCCAAGCGCCCGTGCTGCCCGAGTCCCCGCGCGACGGCGAGGACGAGCCCGAGGGCTGGGGGGTGTGCGGACGGACGGCGGAGGACGCGCTGTGGGCGGACGAGCACGGGCGGGTGGACGTGGCCCCGGGGTCCGCCGGACTGTCCGCGCTCGTGATGCTCGAGCCGCACGGCCCCTATGACCTGCCGGACCTGCCTGCGGGCCGGGCCGCCGAGGCCGGCCCGATGCTCCGGCGCGTGGAGCGCGCGACCATGTCGCTGGGCGGCATCGCGCGCGTACACATCACCAAGAGGGGTGACGGCGGGGCCCACTTGCACTTCCGGCTGCTCGGCCGCCCGGCCGGGATGATGCAGCTGCGCGGACCCGCGCTCTCCCTCCGGGACGGCCTGCCGTCCAAGGTGTCCGACGAGGGGCGGCGCAGCACGAACCGCCCTGTCACCGCAGCCGCAGCGTTCGCGGCCGCCGGCGGAAAGGCTTGCACACGGTGAGCACGGCCGACAAGACGACCGGCAGGACAGCCGGCACAACAGCCGCGCCAGCGGCCGTGCCCGGGCCCGAGGCACTGCGCGCACTCCGGCGGCGTACCTCGGCCGTACTCGTCGTGAGCCAGATCCTGGGCGGTCTCGGCGTGCCCATCGGTATCGCCCTCGCGCCCGTCCTGGCGGTCGAGGTCAGCGGCACGGAAGCCGTGTCGGGACTCGCTCCGACCGCCTCCGTCGTCGGCACGGCCCTGCTGTCGATCCCCCTGGCCTCCTTGATGACCTCACGCGGCCGGCGCCCGGGACTCGTCCTCGCCTATCTGATCGGCGCACTGGGCGCGGCGCTCGTGGTCGTCGCCGCCGTCATCGGGAACTTTCCGCTGCTGCTGGCCGGCATGGCCGGATTCGGTGCCGCGTCCTCGGCCAACCTCCAGGCGCGTTTCGCCGCCGCCGACCTGGCGGAGCCGGACCGGCGTGCCCGCGCCATCTCGACGGTGGTCTGGGCCACGACGATCGGCGCGGTGCTCGGCCCCAACATCGCGGCCCCGGCGGGCCGGTCCTTCGCCGGCACCTCCATACCCGAGACGGCGGGTCCGTTCCTGTGGGCTGCCGGAATCTTCCTCGTCACGGGACTGGTCGTCGCCGTACTTCTGCGCCCCGATCCGCTCCTCACCGCCAGGGCCCTGGCCCCGGAGGAATCGCAGTCCGCGCAGAGCCGTTCCCTGCGCGCCGGGATCGCGGCGGTGGCCGCGTCGTCGCGGGCCAGGCTCGCCCTGGTGACGGTGGCCGTCACGCACACCGTGATGGTCTCGATCATGGTGATGACCCCGGTCGACCTGGGCCACCACGGAGCCCGTCTGGAACTCGTCGGCCTTGTCATCAGCGGTCACATCGCCGGTATGTACGCGTTCTCTCCGGTCATGGGCTGGCTGTCCGACCGGGTCGGGCGCCTCGCGGTCATCGGCCTGGCGGCCGGGCTGCTGTGCCTCGCCGCCCTGCTGGCCGGCACGGCGGGCCCCAGCCACGCCCAGACCGCCGCCGGTCTCTTCGTGCTCGGCCTCGGCTGGTCCGCGGGCCTGGTCTCGGGCTCCGCCCTGCTCACCGACTCGGTGCCGCAGCCCGCCCGCGCCGCGGTCCAGGGTCTGTCCGACCTGACCATGAACTCGGCGGCGGGCATCGGCGGCGCGGCCGCCGGCCTGATCGTCTCGCAGGCGGGCTACGGCTGGCTCAACGCGATCGGCGCCTGCCTGCTGCTGCCGATGGCCGTGCTCGCCCTGCTGTCGGCCCGCAGCCGCACGGCCGCCGCACCCCGGACAGCCGACCCGGTCGACCCGATCGGAGCAGGAGAACCGACCGAACCGGCGGAACCGACCGCTAAAGGCTGATGTGGTAGGCCTTGCGCAGCGTCTCGTGCACGGTCCAGGTCGTACGGTCCCCCTCGCGCAGCACACACGCGTCCCCCGGCCCGATCTCCAGGATGTCGCCGCCGTCCACCTCGACCGTCGCACGCCCGCTGACCACCACGAACAGTTCGTTGGCCTCGGTGTCGGTGACCACGCCGGGCGTGATCTGCCAGATGCCGCGCAGTTGCTTGCCGTCGGGCGACTCCCACAGCACCTTGCCCGTCACCACCGGATCGCCGGAGACGATCTGGTCGGGGTCGAGCGGCTCGGGCTCGAGGTCGGCGTCCGGGATGTGTACGGAGAACGAGGCGGGGCCTTGATCAATGGTCGTCATGGCGCGCCACCTTAGCGGGCATCCTTGCCGCTGAATTTGTCAGTACCGGTCAGCTGTCCGTACTGGCGGGGAGAAACCCGTACGTACGGTCCGGCTCGTTCCAGGTGAGAGCAGTCGGCCGTAGAAGTGCTGTGCCGTGATCCATGCGCCGACGCTGGTTCCTCGCCGAGGGCCGGCTGTCAGTGGTCGCCTCTACTTTGGGATCAGTGGAGACCGGCCACCACGGACGGTCCTTGGGGAGGGGTGTGCCATGTCCGCTGCTGCGGCGCGGGGAACGCGGGAGACGACGTATCTGGAGCTGTCCCAGGACGGTGGCGGTGCGCACAAGTTCTACGAGGTCACCGTGGACGGGACGACCGTGGGCGTGCGGTACGGGCGGATCGGCGCGGACGGACAGCGGCAGATCTCGGCCTTCCCGAGCCTGGAGAAGGCGAAGGCCGCCGCGGCGAAGAAGATCGGCGAGAAGGTCCGCAAGGGCTACGCGACAGCCGTACAGGGTCAGCGCGCGGCGCGTTCGGTGACACGGCGCCAGGTGACTTCGGCGCCGTCGACGGCCCGTGCGACGGCGCCGGTGCTGTGGCGGTTCCGTACGGGCGCGACGGCTCTCGGCATTCACATCGAGGAGGACCGCTGCTGGGTGGGCAACCAGAACGGCGACGTCTACACCCTGGGGCACGACGGCGAGGTGCTGGCCAGGTACCGGCTGCCGGACGGTGTGAAGTGCCTGGTCGCGGACGACTTCTGGATCTACGCGGGCTGTGACGACGGCAGGGTGTACGACCTGTCGTCGAAGCTGCCGTTCGCCGCGTACGAGATCGCGGAGGACGTCGACATCTTCTGGCTGGACATCCACGAGGGGGTACTGAACGTCGCGGACCGCAGCGGTGGCCTGACCGTGATCGACCACGAGGACGAATTCCAGTGGTCACGGCGTTCGACCGGCGGCAGTGCCTGGATGGTGCGGGCGGACGGGGAAGCGGTCTACCACGGGCACACCCGTGGAGTGACGGCCTACGCGACCGACGGCAGCGGGGAGTTGTGGCACACCACCACCACGGGGAACGTCCTGTTCGGCTGGCAGGAGGACACCGCCGTGTACGCGGGCACAGGCCGGCACGTCGTCGAGCGGCTGTCCAAGGCGACCGGCCGCGTCGAGGCGACGTACCGGTGCGACGCGTCGGTGTACTCCTGTGCCACCTCGCCGGGCGGCCGCTACGTCTTCGCGGGTGACTCGTCCTCGTCCGTGTACTGCTTCGACGCCGACGGCACCCGGCTGTGGAAGCTCGGCACGGGCAGTGGCTCGGCGCTGTCCATGCAGTACCGCGACGAGAAGCTGTACATCGTCACCACCGACGGCTCACTGGCGTGCATCGACGCGAGCGAGGCGGCGATCTCGGCGGCCCAGTCCGGTTCGGTGCCGGTCGCCCTCGACATCAAGCAGGCTGCGGCGCTGCCCACTTATGTGCCGACGGCGACCGTTGCCACGGTCAGTTCCGTGCCCTCGCCGGGGGCCGGAGTGGTCGTCGAATGCGTCCAGGGGGCGGACGGCCGGCTGCGGATCCACGTGGTGTCCGACGGCTACGATCCTTCCTGGAACGTCCAGTTCCCGCGTTCCATACGCCAGGTCGGCGCCCGCTATGTCGTGGACGCGCTGCACACCTCGCAGGGCGGGTTCTACCGGGTCCGGGGCGAGATAAAGCACTTGGTGTAGGCCACGCATCAGCCCTTGCTCGTCACTCTCACTCGTTGCTTGCAACTCGTCACCCGCCGTAGTGGCGGGCCTCGATGATGTTCCCGTCGGGGTCGCGGAAGTAGAAGGAGCGGGGAGCGGCCCCACGAGCGCCGAAGCTGTTGTGGGAGTACGGCGAGACGGCGACGCCGCTGTCCGCCAGCCGGCCGTGCAGGACCTCGAATGCCTGCTTGTCCATGGCGAGGCAGACGTGGTTCACCGGGTGGCCTGCCGTGCCCCCGGCGCCGGGGATGGCGTTCATGGCCCCGGCCATGGTGATCGGGGCGAGGTCGAGCAGCGATTCCGCGGAGACGCGCACGGAGGGGAAGGGCACTTTGCCCTCCGCGAACTCGGCGGCTCGTACGCCTGTCAGACCGACGGTCTTCTCGTAGAACTCCAGCGAGGCAAGGGGGTCGTTCACCCACAGCACGACGTGATCGAGATGCGTTTCTGTCATCCACACAGGCTGCGGCGTGATCGTCGACGGACACAAGGGACGCGCCGCGGAACGTTTGCGGGCCCGGACGGTGTGCCAGGAATGGGGGCATGCCTGACACCACGCTGCTGCTGTCCGGGGAGGTGCGGGAGGCGCTGGAACGGCGTCGCCCCGTCGTGGCCCTCGAATCGACGATCATCGCGCACGGTCTGCCGCGCCCGCGCAATCTGCGGGTCGCGGAGGAGCTGGAGGAGGTGGTACGTACCGTCGGAGCCGTTCCCGCGACCATTGCCGTCCTTGACGGCAGGGCTCATGTCGGCCTGGACAAAGCCCAGTTGGAGCGGGTGGCGAACGACGATTCGGTACGCAAGCTGGGTCATCGCGATCTCGCACCGGCGCTGGCGACGGGGGCGAACGGGGCGACGACCGTGTCGGCGACGGCGTTTCTGGCCGCACGGGCCGGTCTGCGTGTCTTCGCCACCGGCGGGCTCGGCGGCGTACACCGCGAGTGGACCGAGACGCAGGACGAGTCGGCGGATCTGGGGCTGCTGGCGCGGACGCGGATCACGGTGGTGTGCGCGGGGGTGAAGTCGATCCTCGACGTCCCGGCGACGTTGCAGCGGCTGGAGACGCTGGGGGTCGGCATCCTCGGGTACGGCACGGAGCGCTTTCCGGGGTTCTATCTGAGCAGCTCGGGGGAGTCGGTCGACTGGACGGCGCGGACGCCCGGTGAGGTGGCTGCGGTGATGCGCGCCCAGGACGCGCTCGGCGGGCCGGAAGCGGCGCTGGTCGTCGCCAACCCCGTACCGGAGGCCGAGCAGCTCGATCCGGCGCTGCACGACCGGGTACTGGCTCAGGCGCTGGAGGAGTGCAGGGAGCGCGGAATCGCGGGCCAGGGGGTCACACCGTTCCTGCTGGACTATCTGGTGCGGGGTACGGAGGGCGCCTCCCTGGAAGCCAACTTGGCGGCGGTGCGCGGCAACGTACGGCTGGCGGCGCAGATCGCGGCCGCGTGGGCGCGGGCATGAGCCGGGCAGCGCGAGAAGGTGCTGGAAGCAGGGTGGGAGGAGGCAGGAGAGGAGGTACGAGAGGAGGTACGGGCGACGGTGGCGACAAGGGCGGGACCGAGGACAGGCGCTCCGGTTCGGGCGGCGCGCTGCTGGTGGTCGGCGACGTGGTCACCGATGTCGTGGCCCGCCATCGCACACCGCTCGCGCCGGCGACCGACACGGCGGCGGAGATCAGGACACTACCGGGCGGGGCGGGTGCCAACGTGGCCTGCTGGGCGGCGTACACAGGGCTCGCGGACGTACGGCTGCTGGCGCGGGTCGGCGCGGACGCGGGTGCCTGGCACGAGGAACGGTTGCGGCGTGCGCGGGTGCGGCCGCAGGTCGTACTCGACGGGGAGACGGCGACGGCCACCGTCATATCCCTGGTCGACGCCGCCGCCGAGCGCACGTTCCTCACCGACAGCGGCGCCGCCCTGCGCCTCTCTCCCGCCGACTGGTCCGCGTCGTTCCTGGACGGCGTCGCCCATCTCCATCTCTCCGGCTACCTCTTCTTCGCCGATACGAGCCGGCGGACGGCCCGCCTCGCCCTTCTGGAGGCCCGGAAGCGAGGGGTGACGGTGAGTGTGGACCCGGCGTCGGCGGGGTTCATCGCCGAGCTGGGGGTGGACCGTTTCCTGGATGCGGCAGCGGGGGCGGACGTGCTGCTGCCCAACGAGGACGAAGCCCGGCTCCTCACCGGGCTGCCGGAAGCGGCCGACGCCGCAGCCGAGTTGAGCCGCCGCTTTCCACGCGTCGCCGTCACTCTGGGCGCCGGAGGTGCGCTGCTCGCCACAGCCGGCAGCGTACGGGACCGCGTCCCGGCCACCCTGGTGGAGGCCGTGGACTCGACGGGTGCGGGTGACGCGTTCAGCGGGGCGTTCCTTGCGGCGCGCCTCGCCGGGGCGGACGATGCGCAGGCCGCGGTGGCGGGATGCGCGGCCGGAGCGCATGCCGTGACGTTGGTGGGCGGGCGGCCGCCTCTCCCGTGACTCGGCACTCTTGCTTGACTCTTCGCTCTTACGGGAACCGTCGCTCTCGCGGTGGCTTGTTGTACTCGTGGTGGCTCGTAGCGCTTCCGGTGGCCGACTGTCGGTGCTCGACTCGGCCGTGCGACCGGCGAGCAGCGCCCTCTGCCGCCCGGTGCCAGAGGTACGGCTGGGAGGACGCCCGTGTCGTGCGTCGCCCGGCCGAGTGACCCCGGCCGAGTGACAGCGAGAGTTATGGACGGCTGGTTCTACAGGATCGGCGTGGAGGTGGAAGTGAAAATGAAAGTGGAAGTGGACGGGCGGGCGCGCGGCGTGGTCGAGATTCTGGTGGGCGTGGACGGTCTCACCCAGGTGCGGTTCGCCCTCTCCCCGCCCCAGGAGATGTCCTTCAGCCGGTGGGCGCTGCGCGACCCCGGCGAGTTCCCCCCCGCATCCGCACCGGTCGGAGCTGATACGCGAGGGAGTCCTCGGCACCGGAAGACCCCTCGACGCGGACCTCCTCACGGCCCTCGTCACCAACCGCCGCCGGCTGCCCGACTTCAGCACGCCGCGCCCCCGGGCCCGCACGTCGGGGATGGCGGAGGAGCTGGTGGCCGTACGGACGGCGGACCCGGCGAAGGCCGCGGCCGACCTCCTCGTCGGCGTACGCCGGCGAGGAGCTGCCGACCGTACTCCGCCACGCCCTGTCCACCGGTCCGGCCGCGCTGCGCGACCGGACCGGTGGACACCCTGGAGGCGTACTGGCAGCACGCCGTCGCACCGTCCTGGCCGCGCATGCGCGCCGTACTCGAAGCCGGCATCCTCCACCGCGCGCAGCGCCTCGCGGAGGGCGGGGCCGCCGCGCTCTTCACCGGCCTGCATCCGAATGTCCACTGGGAGCCGGGACCCGGGGGCCGGGGGCCGGGCCCGGGGTGCTGCGGCTGCGCCCGATGGGTGCGCACCACCGGGTGGAGGCGGCGGGGCACGGTCTGACGCTCTGCCCCACGCTGTACGGCCGCAAGGCCACGGCGCCGATCGGCGAAGTACCGCGGGTGGCCTACTCCGCGCGCGGGATCACGGACCGCATCACCCCTTCGCGAACCGGGGCTCCGCCGGGCAGAACACGCCCTAACCACGCAGCCTCGTCCACGCCGGATGCCTCGGATCATCGGCCCGTACGAGCACGTCGGCGGTCTCTCCCGGCCGCACCTCCCGCTCGTAACGGGCGAAGGCGGGCAGTGTCCACTTCGCCCTCTCCTCGGTCCGGCGCTCCAACGCCCCCGCGGACAACCGCACATGCACCGTCAGGTCGAACGGAAACCAGTGCCGCAGAAGCATCGGCCCGTGCAGCAACAGCACACCACCGGCCGGCAGTTGTACGTACGGACTGCGCGTCGCGCGGTCGGTGGCCGGGTCCCACAGGTCGGGCAGAACGCGCCCGGTCCCGCCGGGCTCCAGGGGCCCGAAGACCTCACGCCGCAGGGCGCCGATGTCGAACCAGCCGTCGTAGTACGAGTCGGGGTCCTCCTTGCCGAACTCGTAGCGGAGCGAAGCCGACCGCAGAAATCCCTCCGCGTCGACGACCACAACCGTCCGGCCGCGCAGCCGCAACGCCTCGGCGAGGCGCCCGGCGATCTCGCCGGTACGGGCGGCGGGCGCGCCGTCGACGGCGGCCTTGAGCCACGGCGACGGCTCCCCGCCCGCCGCCGGCTCCGGACTGCCCGGGTGGCCCCCGTGACCCGGGTGTCCCCCGTGACCCAGGTGGTCGGCGAGGGCGTCGGTCAGCCGTTCCCAGGTGATCGCTTCGAACTGCACAGCCCCATCATGCAGGCGGCACGGGCCGGTCCGCCTCATCCGTCTGATCCGACCCGCCCCGCTCGTCGAACCGGTCGGCGAGCACGACACCTCGCTCGGCGATCACGTCCTGACAGGCGCGCAGTCCCGGCCTCGGCGTGACGCCGGAGGAACGTATGGCGAAGACGGCCTGGACCGACCGCCCCTGGACGACGAGTTCGTCGACTTTCTCGCGTACGGCGGCGGGCAGCGAGGCCCAGAGGTCCGAAGTCATACAGCCGACCCTAGCCGCAGCCGCCACGCCCGCAGTCGCAGCCCCCTGAGCAACACCGAGCAGCACCTCCACCATGCGCCGCCTACTCCCCTGCCTTCCCCGTCTCACTCGTCTCACTCGTCTTGCCCGTCTCGCACGCCGGCGCGTCGGCGTCGACGGAGAGCGGACTGCCGGTGGGCAGCATGTAGGTCACGTACAGCACCACAGGCTCGCTCCCCAGGTTGCGCCCGATGTGCCGGTGCTTGACTCCGGACGGTTCGATGAAGGACTGGCCCGCTGTCGTCGTCTCGACGGAGCAGTCCTCCAGCGTCCGGGACAGCGTGCCCTTCTGTACGACGGCTATGAGCTGTCCGGGATGGTGGTGCCAGCCGGTGGAGCCGCCCGGAGCAATGGTGATGGTGCGTACGACCACATCGGTGGGCCCCTTGGTCTTCACCTTCATCGTCCCGGCGGAGGTGCCGGTGGCGAGCACCGTGCCGCTCACTCCGCTCCCGGGCGTCGCGAGTGCGGCGGACGGCACCATGCCGAGCGCCGCCAGGCACCCGCCAAAGACCATGCCCTTGCGCCCCCGCGCCTGCTTACCGCTCCGCACCAACCCCAAGAATCCCAAGATTCCCATGCGAAATCCTCCAACTCCCGGGCATCTTCCAGGGATTCGATCGGAGTCCCCGCCGCCGCGATCACTGAAATCACCGAAATCGCCTCACCGTATCCGAGACACACCACGCGCCCCAGGGGTTGCGCACGACGGTTTTGGAAAGATCGGAAACACGCTGCGACCGGCGTGCCCCGGCCCACCCGAGCCCGGAGGAAGCGGGGCCGGGGGCGTAGTCGGCCCCCGGTCCCTGTGTGATACCACCTGGTTGATGCGCCGCCCGTTGAAGAGGCCCGGATGCACGAAGGCGTAGATGTCCGTCAGCCGCTTCTCCAGGAAGAGCAGACAGGAGACCGGCACCGCGCTCACGAGCACCCACCCGTCGACGGTCACATCGGCGCGGGCCTCGCAGTTGGCCCAGTCCTTGGTGGCAGTCACGTCAAACAGCCAGGGCAGCGTCTTCGCGGTCTCCCGCAGGACGTCCTCGGCCTCGACCTGGACCCCGTGGACTCGGGCGGAACCTGCTCTCCCCCTCTTCCTCCTTGGGCTGGTACGTACGCGAGATGCCCGCCAGCAGCGCCGGCTTCCGGAGGCCGTGGTGGGCCGCCGCCAGGTCCTGCTGCGCCTTGGACTTGACGCCTTTCTCCACTGCGATGATCTGATTGAGTTCCGCCACATCCACGTCCACGACGCCAACGACATCGCCTGCCCGCACTCGAACGATTATTTGGGACTTCCGGGGAGTACGCACCATGGGGACAGCCCTCGTCGCCGTCATAGGCACCCTGCTCGGCTCGGTGGTGACGCACTTCTTCCAGCGTCAGACAGCAGAGCGCACCGCCGCCCTGGCCCGCGCCGAACAGCTCCGTCAGGAGCGGATCTCCGCGTACAGCGCCTTCGCCGGCGCGGTCGTCGACTACCGGCGCGGCCAGAACGACCGCTGGCACCGCCAGAGCGAGGCGCCGGGCAGCGACAGTGCCGAATCGGCCCGCATGGAGTCGTACCGGTTGCGCGTGGCCGCCCGGCAGGCGCTCTACCGCGTCCAGTTGGTGTGCGACGACAACGCCGCCGTACACCTGGCGGTCTCGGCCTTCGAAGCCACGAACCGCATGCACGAGGCGGCGGACGAGACGGAGCGCTCGCTGCGCTCGGAAGAGGCGCAGGAGGCGGTGCGCGCGTTCATCGCGGCCGCGGCGCCGGGAGTCCGCTGACGTGCCCGGCGCCGAACCGGTGGTCGTCGCTCCCCTCGTACCGCGCCTCCACTGCGCGGAGTGCCACCGGGGCCCGCTCCCCCTCCTCGTCCTGGAGCACAACGCCCCGTACTGCCTCGACTGCGCCGACCTGGGCCACCTCGTCCACCTTCCGCGCGGCAACGCCGCCCTCACCCGCCGGGCCCGCGAGGCCAGTTCGCTCTGGGCGGTCGTCGTCCGCCACAACAGGCGCCGCACCCGGTACGAACGCCAGGGCATCCTCGTGGAGGAGGCGGCCCTGGCCCGCGCCGAGGCCGCCTGCCTGGCGGACGCCGACGCCCGCGCCCGCCGCCGCGAACGCGACGCGGCACGCCGCGCGGCCGAGGACGTACGCTTCACCGCCGCCCTGGCCGCCGAGATCCTGCGCCTCTTCCCGTCCTGCCCGCCGTCCCGGGCCCAGGCGGTCGCCACCCACGCCTCGGAACGCGGCAGCGGCCGGGTCGGCCGCAGCGCGGCGGGCCGCTCCCTGGACGAGGGCGCGGTGACGGCGGCGGTACGGGCGTCCGTACGGCACGTCGACACGGCGTACGACGCGCTGCTGATGAGCGGCGTACCGAGAAAGAAGGCGCGGGCGAGCGTGGCAGCCGCGATAGACGCGGTCCTCACCGGCTGGCGAACACCGCCGCCGGGACTCACTCGAACGGCCTGTTCCGCCGACTGACCGATCGGTTCGTCCACGCGCACGGACAGAAGCAGTGGAGCAGTGGAGCAGTGCGAGGCCGGAGGCGATCTGCGAAAACGCCGCATCGCGCGTCATCCACCCCGACGTGCACTGTGCGGGCGGGCTCTTCGATCTGCGCGAGCGGCTCGCACCCGCCGGCGCCGCCGGCCCGTCGGGGACGGGTGCGCCTCGCCGGCCACGGGGCCACCGCAGAGGTGACTGCGCCGCGCCGTCTCAGGTGTCGAGCAGCGCGGTGAGTGCGTCCACCGGGTCCCTGTCCGGGGTGCCCGTCGGCCACCAGTCGTCCGTGCCGGGGTCCGATTCGTAGGGGTACCAGCGGTCGTCCTGGCCCAGGCGGAGCTGGATGCCGCGTTCCGCGTCGCCGAGGCGGTTGCGGTGGGGGCGCAGGCGAGGGAGGCCGGCGGCGGCCAGGGCCGGGCGGGCCCGGTCGAAGGGGCCCGCCGGGGGGTCCCAGGGGGTTTCGAGGACGGACAGGCCGGTCGGGCCGCCCTGTTGCCAGGCGGCCACCGCGCGGGCCAGGTCGGTGGGGGTGCGGCCGGTCGCGCGGGCGAGTGCGGCGTACAGGGTGCGCGTGGCGGCTGTCAGGCCCGAGCCGGGCTGGGCGGCCGCCAGGCGGACCGCGTCCTGCCAGGGCGTGAGCGTCGCGATGGGGTCGGTGCCGCTGGTCAGGAGCGTGTGGGCGCGGGCCGCCGCGTCCGTCACCAGGAGGTCCAGGGTCAGCGGGTCGGGGGCGCCCCGGGTGCCCGGGTACGCGCCACAGGCGTGGCCGGGGTGCGGAGGTACGGGCAGCGGGCCCGGCAGCGGCGGGAGCGTGCGCGGGGCCAGGGCGGCTGCGGCCTGGACACCGGGGAAGGGCGGCGGCGCCGGCTTCTCACGGACGGAGAGGGCGGCGTTGCGGCGGGCGAGGTCGTCGAGGAGGTCGCGCTCGGCCCGGCCGCGCATCAGGAGCAGGACGAAGGGGTCGGCGTCAAGCAGGCGGGCGGTCTCGTAGCAGAGAGCGGCCGCGTGCTTGCAGGGGTGGCCGCGGTCCGGGCACGAGCAGGAGGGGACCAGATCGCCGGGGGCCGGCAGCAGGTCCACGCCCGCCTCCGCCGCCGAATCCACCAGGGAGTGCGGCATGTCCTTGTCGAGCAGGGCCGCGATGTGGGCCGGGCTGGCCGCCGCCGTCGCCAGGAACCGCTCCCAGTCCTCGTCGTCGAGTGCGCGCAGGCGGATCTCCGTGCGGTACGGGCGGGGCCGGCTGCCTCGTACGTACGTGACGATCCGGCCCGGCGCCACACTGATGGCGCCGACGTTGCCCTCACTGGCGTACGTACGGCCGCGGGCGAGGCGGGCCGGGTCGAGCGACAGCGCTTCGAGCGCCTCGGTCCAGGCGCTGCCCCACCAGCTGCTGCCGGTCTTGCCGCCGCTCGCGCTCATGCCGGCCTCCGCAGCGAGACCAGGTCGGCCAGCTCGCGGTCGGTGAGCTCGGTCAGGGCCGCTTCTCCGCCGCCCAGGACCGCGTCCGCCAACGCCCGCTTGGACGCGATCAGTTCGGCGATGCGGTCCTCCACCGTGCCCTCCGCGATCAGGCGGTGCACCTGCACGGGCTGGGTCTGTCCGATGCGGTACGCCCGGTCGGTCGCCTGGTCCTCGACCGCCGGGTTCCACCAGCGGTCGTAGTGGATGACGTGGGCGGCCCGGGTGAGGTTCAGTCCGGTGCCGGCCGCTTTGAGGGAGAGCAGGAAGACGGGGACCTCGGCGGACTGGAAGCGGTCCACCATCTCCTCGCGCTGGGCGACGGGCGTTCCGCCGTGCAGGAGCTGGGTACGGACCGCGCGGGCCGCCAGGTGGCCGGCGAGCAGGCGCGCCATGGTCACGTACTGGGTGAAGACCAGGACCGAGCCGCCCTCCGACAGAATCGTGTCGAGGAGCTCGTCGAGGAGCTCGAGCTTGCCGGAACGGCCGGTGAGGCGCCGGGTGTCCTCCTTCAGATACTGCGCGGGGTGGTTGCAGATCTGCTTGAGGGAGGAGAGGAGCTTCATGACGAGACCTCGGCGCGCGATGCCCTCCGCCCCCTCGATGGCCGCCATGGACTCCCGTACGGACGCTTCGTAGAGGGACGCCTGCTCCCGGGTGAGGGAGACGGGGTGGTCGGTCTCCGTCTTGGGCGGCAGCTCCGGCACGATGCCCGGGTCGGACTTCTTGCGGCGCAGAAGGAAGGGACGTACGAGACGGGCGAGGCGCTCGGCCGCCTCGTCGTCCTCGCCGCTCTCGACCAGGCGCGCGTGGCGGGCGCGGAAGGAGGTGAGCGGGCCGAGCAGGCCCGGCGTCGTCCAGTCGAGGAGGGCCCACAGCTCGGAGAGGTTGTTCTCCACGGGCGTGCCGGTCAGGGCGATGCGCGCGCGGGCGGGGATGGTACGCAGCGCCTTCGCCGTGGAGGAGTACGGGTTCTTGACGTGCTGTGCCTCGTCGGCGACGACCATCCCCCAGGTGTGCGCGGCCAGTTCGGGGGCGCTGGTGCGCATCGTGCCGTACGTCGTGAGGACGAAACCGCCGTCGGGTCCGCCGGTGTCGTGGAGCGTGCGGGCCGCGCCGTGGAAGCGGCGGACGGGGACGCCCGGCGCGAAGCGGGTGATCTCGCGCTGCCAGTTGCCGAGGAGGGAGGCGGGGCACACGACGAGGGTGGGGGCGCTGCGGGCGCGCCGGAGATGGAGGGCGATGACCGTGATCGTCTTGCCGAGGCCCATGTCGTCGGCGAGGCAGCCGCCGAGACCGAGGGAGGTCATCCGGTCCAGCCAGGCGAGACCGCGCAGCTGGTAGTCGCGCAGGGTCGCGTCGAGACCGGGCGGCTGGGGCACGAGCGCCTCCTCGCCGGTGCCGGCCGTGAGGCGGTCGCGGAGCGCGGCCAGGGCGCCCACGGGGACCGCTTCGACCTGCTCGCCGTCGACCTCCGCACTGCCCGTGAGGGCTGCGGCCAGCGCGTCCACCGGCTGCAGCAGGCCCAGTTCACGCTTGCGCGCCTTGCGCACGAGCGCCGGGTCGACGACGACCCACTGGTCCCGGAGGCGGACGATCGGGCGGTGCGCCTCGGCGAGCGCGTCCATGTCCGCCTCGCTGAGCGGCTCGCCGCCGACCGCCAACTGCCAGCTGAAGGCGAAGAGTTCCTGCGCGTCGAAGAAGGAGGTGCCGTCGGTCGCGGACCCGGGCGCGGGACGTACGACCGCGGTGGCCGTGAGCGTACGGGCCAGCCGGCGGGGCCAGTGGACGGCCACGCCGGCAGCGCCGAGCCTGGCCGCCGCCGGGCCCAGCAGCTCGTACAGCTCGTCCTCCGACAGCGGCAGTACGTCGGGGACCGGGCGGCTCAGGAGGCGGCCGAGCGGCGGCCACACACGGGCCGCGCGGCGCAGCGCCAGCACCGCGTCGACGCGGGCTCGGGGGCCGAAGCCTTCGCTGCCGCCGTCGGCCCACAGGGCGGCCGCGTCGATGACGTGCGTCGGGTCGGCCAGGCTGTGCACCTGGACCAGGGCCGCGCCCGCCCGGCGCTGGTCGCCGCCGTCCCCGTCGACGGCCCTGTCCGTCTCCTCGCTTCCTCCGCCCCCTCCGTCCCCTTCGCCCTCTCCGTCCGGTGATCCGTGGTCCGTGCTGTTGAAGATCTCGAACTGGGACAGGTCGAGGCGCAGTGACACCCGCACCCCCGCGTCCACCCCGGCCGCGACCTCCGCCGCCCACTCCCGCAGCTCCGGAAGGTGCTGGGCGGCGCGGGCCGCGAAGGGCGCTCCCACGGCGTACGCCGCGGAAGGTGTCCGGGGCAGCATGTCCGCGACCGCGTCGAGGAACGCCTTCACCAGGGCTTCGGGGTCGGGCAGCTGGAGCGGTGTCCGCCCGGCGAGCGGGACCGCGTGCGCCTCGGCGGGCATGGCCGCGGCGATGGCCCGTACTTGCGCGATGTCGTCGGCGTCGAGCGGCCCGGCACGCCAGGCGTCATGGTCCCCGGAGGTCAGTCCGGGCAGCAGCCGGCCCCGCGCGGCGAGGTGCAGGGCGTGCAGCGCCGCCGCGCCCCAGCAGCGGGCGGCGGGGTGGGCGGCGGGATCGTGGCGGGCCCGGACCAGCAGCGGCAGCGCGTCGCAGAGGGGGAGGAGAACGGCGGGCACGGTGTGGCGGCGTACGGCGGTGCCCCGGGCCCCGTGCCGTCGTACGACCGTGATCTCCGCGGAGGTCTCGGGCAACGCGGAGGTCTCGGGCAGGGCGCCGCCCTCGGGGTCCCAGAGGGCGATCCTGCCTTCGCGCGGCAGCTCGGCGGGGAGGAAGACCGCGGCGCGTCGTCCCATGCCTGCCATCGCTTCACCCCCCGTCCCGCACATCCCGCGTCCCGCTCGCCGCGCTTGTCTCTGTCCACGTGCGAGTTTACGGGTGGGGTCTGACACTGGTTCCCGGGCGACGCCGCGCGGGCGCGGGGACGGTGTGCGCATGAACATCACGGGACGAGGCACCCGGCCCGGACCGATCCGGTCGTCCGAGGAAAACGAGCACCCCCATGACCGAACACCGCGACAAGCCCGCCACCGCCGCCGACGAGTTCGCGGAGGAGATCAAGCAGTCGGGGCCCCACACGGCGGAGAGGGACCCCGCCCGCGGGGAGGTCGACGGCGAGGGCGGCGACGCCCTGTCGCCCAGTCTGGGCGCCCAGGAGTCCGCCCACCGCCACGACGAGCACGGCAAGCACGGCGAGCACGGCAAGCACGGGAACCGGCGCGGGCACTGAGGCCCCTGGGGCCGAAGAGGGCGCCGCTGGACAAGTGCCGTCGCCCCGCCGCCGTCAAGGCCGTCAGCGCGAAGACCGGCGACGCGCCAGTGCGACGAGCTCCGCGTTGTGGTGGCGGCGGGACCAGGCGATGGCGGCGAGCGGCACCAGCAGGATCAGCGGCGTCGCGGCGTTCTCGCCGTCGAAGGCCATCAGCTGGGTGAAGAACGCCCCGACCATCAGCGCACCGAGAGCGGGAGCCGCCACTCCGGACAGGACGGGAATCAACAGCGCGATCGCGCCCGCCAACTCCAGGCCCCCGACCAGGTACATGAACCAGTCGCCGAAGCCGATCCTGTCGAAGCTCTCCGCCGCCGAGGAGTGAGCGACCAGCTTGGGACTCGCGCTGGGCACGGCGAAGAACAGGGCCAGCAGGATCTGAAGGGCGCGCATCGTGATCCGTACGCGTCGGCCCGGTGCGGCCGGTGCGTCATCCGGCACCCGGGAGGCGGCGGTCGCGGTGACAGTGGCGGTGGCGACGGTGGTCGTTGCGTCGGACATGCAGTCTCCCCCGGAAGCGCTGCATCGTGTGTTTTCACAGGTACAGACCGCTCCGCATCCCGGAACTCATCGCCGGACGGCCTGTGAAAGTCAGGACCGGGTACGCGTCTGTGGGGATCGTGGGGAAGAGGCGATTAATCATGATCATGCGTACCGGGAGCGAACCGAGAACCGCACGCAGTCCCCTCCGGCTGCGGCTCTGGCTGAGCCTGTGGGGCCTGCTCTGGGCCGTCGGCGGAACGGCCGCCTTCGCGGCCGCCGGCCGCACCGGCTGGGCCGTCGTCTGTGGCTGCCTCGCCGTCGTGGTCACCGCGGACCTGGTGATGGTCGTACGCCACCTCCGTCAGGGCGCGCACTACCAGCCCGGCCGCGACATCCCGCCGTACGATCCGCCGCACCGGTGAACACGTCCGCCCCACCCGGGAGCGCGCGCGGCCGCGCGGCCGCCCCTCGTCTCACTCGTCCGCGTCGAACCGCGCCGCCGCCAGGTACTCCGGCTTCGGGTCGAGCGCCGCCGCCAGCCTGAAGTGGCGTTTCGCCCGGTCCGCACGCGAGGCACGCTCGTACGTGCGCGCAAGGGCGAAATGAGCGAAGGCGTTGTCGGGCTCACGCTCCAGTACGAGCTGGAATTCGAGCTCGGCGGAGCGCAGTTGAGCCGACGCGAAAAAGGCACGGGCGCGCAACAGCCGAGCCGCCGTGTTCTCCGGATGGGCCGCTATGACCGAGTCCAGGAGTTTCACGGCTCCGCGCGGATCACGCGCGGCCAGCAGGTGCTCCGCCGCGCGGTAGTCGATGATGTGGGTTTCCGGGCTGCTTTCGGGCACGCTGAAATCCTTCCGCTCGCCCTTCAATCCTTTCCAACGGCCCCGGCAGCATGCCGTATTCCGTCTACCGCCTTCTGTCAGGACGCCGGCCGCGCGGCCCGTCCGGTCAGTTCCGCCCAGACCTTGCGCACCTGCGGCTCGAGCGCTGTCAGCGGTCCGTCGTTGTCGATCACCAGGTCCGCGATCGCCAGCCGCTGCTCCCGCGTCGCCTGGGCGGCCATCCTGGCGCGCGCCTCGTCCTCGGTCATGCCGCGCAGCCGCACGAGCCGGTCCAGCTGCGTCTGCGGGGACGCGTCCACGACGGCCACCAGGTCGTACAGGGGTGCCAGGCCGTTCTCGGTGAGCAGGGGGACGTCGTGGACGACGACGGCGTCCGTGCCCGCTCCGCCCTCCAGCTCCGCCGACCGGGCGCCCACCAGCGGGTGGACGATCGCGTTCAGCGTCGCCAGACGGGCGGCGTCGGCGAAGACGATCGAGCCGAGTTTCGGGCGGTCCAGGGTCCCGTCCGGGGCGAGGACGTCCTCGCCGAAGGCTTCGACGACGGCCGCGAGCCCCGGCGTTCCGGGCTCGACGACCTCTCTCGCGATCTTGTCGGCATCGATCAGCACGGCCCCGTACGAGACGAGCAGCCGCGACACTTCGCTCTTTCCGGCACCGATTCCGCCGGTCAGGCCCACTTTCAGCATGCGCGGAAGCCTAGACCAGTGGCCTGGGCGGGCCTAGACGTCGCCCTCCCGCTCCGCGAGAAAGCGTTCGAATTCGAGGCCTATCTCGTCGGCCGACGGCAGGTCGACGGGTTCGGCGACCAGGTTGCCCCGCGACACCGCGCCCGCCACCGCGTCGTACTGGTGCTCCAGGCCCTGCACGAGCGAGACGAGCTCCTCGTCGCCCTCACCGACCTGCCGGTCGATCTCGTCCTGGGTGCGCCTGGCCTCCGTACGCAGCGCGTGGGCGACGCCGGGCAGCACCAGACCGGTCGCCGCCGTGATCGCCTCCAGGGCGGTCAGTGCGGCGTCGGGGTACGAGGAACGCGCGACGTAGTGCGGCACGTGCGCCGCGACACCGAGCACGTCGTGCCCGGACTCCGCGAGCCGGAACTCGACGAGCGCCTCCGCGCTGCCCGGCACCTGCGCCTCGTCGAACGGGCTGCGGTGGCCTGGCATGAGGTCGGTGCGGTTGCCGTGCGGGGTGATGCCGACGGGGCGGGTGTGCGGGACGCCCATCGGGATGCCGTGGAAGTTCACCGAGAGCCGCACACCGAGCCGCTCGACGATCTGCCGTACGGCGAGGGCGAACCGCTCCCACTCCACGTCCGGCTCGGGGCCCGAGAGCACCAGGAAGGGCGCCCCGGTCGCGTCCTGGACGAGCCGGACGTCGATCTCCGGCACCTCGTACCCGGACCACTTGTCGCGCCGGAAGGTCAGGAGCGGGCGGCGGGCGCGGTAGTCCACCAGCCTGTCGTGGTCGAACCTGGCCACGACCTGGTTGGGCAGGGTGTCCAGCAGTTTCCCGACGATCTGCTCGCCGGTCTCGCCCGCGTCGATGTAACCGTCGAAGTGGTAGAGCATGACCAGTCCGGCCGATTCCTGCGCGAGCGCCATGTCGACGACGGCCACGCCCTTCGGCTCCCACTCGTACAAATCCTGCGGATCAAGCACGATTACCGCTCCTCCTCGTGTTCCTACGGAAGAACGTGCCGCAGGGCACAGGCATTCCCGTCCACGCCCCCTTCGCCGGAGCGCGGTCTGCCGGCTCCCGTACAGCCGTGGCCCGCCTCCCCAGTTCGTACGCCGCTGCGGGCCGGCGTGCCCGCGCCGACGTCCACGGGCTCGGCGCGGGCATGAGTAAGGCCCGCCCCCCAGGGGGAGCGGGCCTTACTTTCAGCCGGTTACCAGCTGGAGGTCAGAGCGTCAGCTCTGGCCGCCGGCCAGCTTCTCGCGGAGCGCGGCCAGGGCCTCGTCCGACGCCAGGGCGCCGGAGTTGTCCGCCGACTCCGAGGAGTAGGAGCCGCCGCCACCGCTGCCGCCGGAGGCAGCCGGGGTGCTGCCGGCCGGGGCGGCAGCGCCCTCGGCAGCAGCGGCCTCGTCGGCCTCGCGGGACTTGATGACCTGGGCCTGGTGCTGCTCGAAGCGCTGCTGCGCCTCGGCGTACTGGGTCTCCCAGGCCTCGCGCTGGGTCTCGTAGCCCTCGAGCCAGTCGTTGGTCTCGGGGTCGAAGCCCTCGGGGTAGATGTAGTTCCCCTGGTCGTCGTACGACGCGGCCATGCCGTACAGCGTCGGGTCGAACTCGACCGAGGCCGGGTCGGTACCGAAGGACTCGTTGGCCTGCTTCAGCGAGAGGCTGATGCGACGGCGCTCGAGGTCGATGTCGATGACCTTGACGAAGATCTCGTCGTTGACCTGGACGACCTGCTCCGGGATCTCCACGTGGCGCTCGGCCAGCTCGGAGATGTGGACCAGACCCTCGATGCCCTCGTCGACGCGCACGAACGCACCGAACGGAACGAGCTTCGTGACCTTACCGGGAACGACCTGCCCGATCTGGTGCGTGCGGGCGAACTGCTGCCACGGGTCTTCCTGCGTCGCCTTGAGCGACAGCGAGACGCGCTCGCGGTCCATGTCGACGTCGAGGACCTCGACGGTGACTTCCTGGCCGACCTCGACAACCTCGGAGGGGTGGTCGATGTGCTTCCAGGAGAGCTCGGAGACGTGCACGAGACCGTCGACGCCACCGAGGTCCACGAACGCACCGAAGTTGACGATCGAGGAAACGACGCCGGAGCGGACCTGGCCCTTCTGCAGGGTCGTGAGGAAGGTCTGACGGACCTCGCTCTGGGTCTGCTCGAGCCAGGCACGGCGGGACAGGACCACGTTGTTGCGGTTCTTGTCCAGCTCGATGATCTTGGCTTCGAGCTCCTTGCCCACGTAGGGCTGGAGGTCGCGGACGCGGCGCATCTCGACGAGGGACGCCGGCAGGAAGCCACGGAGGCCGATGTCGAGGATGAGACCACCCTTGACCACCTCGATGACGGTGCCGGTGACGATGCCGTCCTCTTCCTTGATCTTCTCGATCGTGCCCCAGGCGCGCTCGTACTGTGCGCGCTTCTTGGACAGGATGAGACGACCTTCCTTGTCCTCCTTCTGGAGAACCAGGGCCTCGATCTCGTCGCCGACCTTGACGACCTCATTGGGGTCGACGTCGTGCTTGATCGAAAGCTCGCGGGAAGGGATGACGCCTTCGGTCTTGTAACCGATGTCGAGCAGGACCTCGTCCCGGTCGACCTTCACGATGACGCCGTCGACGATGTCGCCGTCGTTGAAGTACTTGATCGTCTCGTCGATCGCGGCGAGGAAGGCTTCCTCGTTACCGATGTCGTTGACCGCTACCTGCGGGGTGGTGGAAGCGGTGGTCTCGGTGCTGCTCGTCATGTGGGTAAGGGCTCCGGTACGGACAGTAAGTCGTAGGTACTGCTACGCCGGGAGCCCGTATCGGCACCTGCTGACGCCGGGCAGCCTAGGAGGCGCGATTCCGCGTGACGGAAACGCCTCGACAACCGAGGGGACATACAACCGGTGCAAGCGCAGCCTGCTCTGTCTGAGGTGCGCAGGCTCGCAGCGCAACTTGTAGCATACGGGGGCAGCCGGGCAGGGTCAATGCGCGAAGGCGCACACCCGGGGCGGAACGACCCATACCTGGCACAACTAAGGTTCGGCGAGGCCACAACGGCCGCACCGCACTCTGCAGCTACCGGTTCGACGGAGCCTACGCAGACGAGACAGACGGGCGCAATGAGCCACAGCAAAGACGCCACAGACGCTTTCGAGGCCCTCGACACCTACGTCCCGGACGGTGCGGACGAGGGGGAGGCGACCCGTCGCGAGGCATCGGAGGCGGAGAGCAGCCGGGCCAGCCGGGGCTGGTGGGACCGCAACGCCGACGCGTACCAGAGCGAACACGGGGCGTTCCTCGGTGACGACCGTTTCGTATGGGGCCCCGAAGGGCTCGACGAGGCCGAGGCGGGTCTCCTGGGGCCCTCGGCGTCCCTGAAGGGACTCGACGTCCTGGAGATCGGCGCGGGCGCGGCGCAGTGCTCGCGCTGGCTCGCCGCGCAGGGCGCGCGTCCGGTGGCCCTGGACCTCTCGCACCGCCAGCTCCAGCACGCCCTGCGGATCGGCGGCGGCGTTCCCGGCGTACCCCTGGTGCAGGCGGACGCCGCGACGCTGCCCTTCAGGGACGCGTCCTTCGACCTCGCGTGCTCGGCGTACGGAGCGGTGCCCTTCGTCGCCGATCCGGTGGAGGTCTTCCGCGAGGTACGGCGTGTCCTGCGGCCCGGCGGGCGGTGGGTCTTCTCCGTCACGCACCCCATCCGCTGGGCCTTCCCCGACGAGCCCGGCCCCGAGGGCCTGTCGGTCGCCGCCTCCTACTTCGACCGCACGCCCTACGTCGAGCAGGACGACCAGGGGCGCGCGGTCTACGTGGAGCACCACAGAACGATCGGTGACCGGGTACGGGACGTGGTGGCGGCCGGCTTCCGTCTGGCCGATCTCGTCGAGCCGGAGTGGCCCTCCTGGAACAGCCAGGAGTGGGGCGGCTGGTCCCCGCTGCGGGGAAACCTGATCCCGGGAACGGCGATTTTCGTGTGCGTACGAGACTAGGGGCGTGATCCGCACCGACGCTCTGGGGCAGCTGCCCGTACGTACCGTTGTGCCCGACCTGGAGCGTGCTCTGGACGCGCACGGGACGGCGGTGCTGTGCGCGCCGCCGGGGACGGGCAAGACGACACTGGTGCCGCTGGTGCTGGCCGGGCTGCTCGACGGGGGCCGGCCCGTGCGGAGGGTCGTCGTCGCGGAGCCCCGGCGGATCGCGGCGCGGGCCGCGGCCCGGCGGATGGCCTGGCTGCTGGGCGAGAGCGTCGGGGGGCGCGTGGGCTTCACCGTGCGCGGGGAGCGCGTGGTGGGGCGCGACACGGTGGTGGAGGTCGTGACCACCGGCGTACTGCTCCAACGACTCCAGCGCGACCAGGAGCTCGCCGGGGTCGATGTCGTCGTCCTGGACGAGTGCCACGAGCGGCACCTGGACGCGGACACCGTCGCCGCGTTCCTCCTCGACGTACGGGCCGCCCTGCGGCCGGAGCTGCGGCTCCTCGCCGCCTCCGCGACGACGGACGCCGAGGGCTGGGCGCGGCTGCTGGGCGACGCGCCGGTGGTGGAGGCGCAGGGGGTCTCCCACCCCGTGGAGACGGTGTGGGCGCCGCCCGCCCGTCCGGTGCGGCCGCCGCACGGCACGCGCGTGGATCCGGCGCTGCTGACGCATGTGGCCGCCGTGGTGCGCAGGGCGCTCGCCGAGCGGGAGGGCGACGTGCTGTGCTTCCTGCCCGGCGTGGGCGAGATCGCGCGGGTGGCCGGACAGCTGTCCGGGACCGGCGCCGAGGTGCTCCAGGTGCACGGGCGGGCTCCGGCCGCGGTGCAGGACGCCGTACTGGCCGGTTCCGCGGGTACGCGCAGGGTGGTGCTGGCGACCTCGGTGGCCGAGTCGAGCCTGACCGTGCCCGGTGTACGGGTCGTCGTGGACTCCGGGCTCGCGCGTGAGCCCCGGACGGACCATGCGCGGGGGCTGAGCGCGCTCACGACCGTACGGGCCTCGCAGGCGGCCTCGCGGCAGCGCGCGGGGCGGGCGGGGCGGGAGGCGCCGGGTGCGGTCTACCGGTGCTGGGACCGGGCCGACGACGTACGGCTGCCGCGCTTCCCCTCCCCCGAGATCAAGGTGGCGGACCTGACGGCGTTCGCCCTCCAGGCGGCGTGCTGGGGCGACCCCGACGCGAGCGGCCTCGCCCTGCTGGACCCGCCGCCGGGCGGGGCCATGGCGGCGGCCCGTGCGGTACTGGCCGCGATCGGCGCGGTGGACGGTGCCGGCCGCGCGACCGGACGGGGCGTGCGGATGGCCCGTCTCGGCCTGCACCCCCGGCTCGCGCGGGCCCTCGTCGACGGCGCGCGGGAGGTCGGCGCGCGCCGGGCGGCGGAGGTGGTCGCCCTGCTGAGCGAGGAGCCCCCGAGGGAGTACGGCGACGACCTGGCCGCGGCCTGGCGCGCGGCCCGCCGCGGCAACGACGCGTACGGGGCCCGGTGGCGCCAGGAGGCACGGCGGCTGGCTTCGGCGGCGGGTGGTTCTGGAGGTTCCGGGGGTTCTGGAGGTTCTGGGGGTTCTGGGAGGACGGGCGCAGCCGGGGCTTCCGGTACGTCCGGCGCGGAGGCAGGGAACCCCGGAGCCGGTGGTGACGACGCCGTTGCCGGGGTGGTGGCCGCCTTCGCGTTTCCCGAACGGGTCGCCAGGGGCCGGGGCGAGGGGACCTTCCTCATGGCCTCCGGAACCGGGGCCGAACTCGGCGACGGGTCCCGGCTGCGCACCGCTCCATGGCTGGCGGTCGCCGTCGCCGACCGTCCCGTCCACGCCGCCTCCGCGCGCGTACGCCTCGCCGCCGTCATCGACGAGGACACCGCGAAACTGGCCGCCGAGCATCTGCTCGTGTCCGGCGAGGAGGTGCGCTGGGAGGACGGGGACGTCGTCGCGCGGCACGTGGAGCGACTGGGTGCGGTCGAACTGACCGTACGGGCGCTCACAAGGCCGGATCCGGAGCGGGTACGGGAAGCGCTGCTCGACGGCCTGCGGCGCGAGGGCCTCGGCCTGCTGCGCTGGACACGGGACGCGCGGGGGCTGCGCGAGCGCCTCGCCTTCCTGCACCGGGTGCTGGGCGCTCCGTGGCCGGACGTCTCGGACGCGGCGCTCACGGACCGTGCCGACGCATGGCTGGAGCCGGAGCTGTCACGGGCGCGCAGGAGAGCCGACCTCGGCCGGATCGAGGCGGGGCAGGCGCTGAACCGGCTGCTGCCGTGGGCGTCCGGCGACGCGGCCCGGCTGGACGAGCTGGCGCCGGAGCGGATCGAGGTGCCGAGCGGGTCGCGGATCCGGGTGGAGTACGGCGGTGAGCAGCCCGTACTGGCGGTGAAGCTCCAGGAGATGTTCGGGCTGGCCGAGACGCCGCGGGTGGCCGGCGTGCCGGTGCTGGTGCACCTGCTGTCCCCGGCGGGGCGTCCGGCGGCCGTCACCGCCGATCTGGTGTCCTTCTGGCGGGACGGGTACCGCGCGGTGCGGGCCGAACTGCGCGGCCGCTACCCGAAGCACCCGTGGCCGGAGGACCCCGCGACGACGGCGCCTACGCGTCATACGAAGGCGCGGCCCGGGCGGAGCTGAGTCCGGGGAAGCCGAGGCAGAAGACCCCGGTGTCCGTGACGGCCGCGATGCGCCCGTCCGGCAGGGGGGTCAGGCACTGCACTGGTGAGCCCATGAAGATCCGGCACACCTCACGGTCGTCCCTCATGTCGAAGAGCGTCACGTAGTCGTCGAAGCCGACCGTCACAGCCACCGGACACGCGCCCACGTGGTGCAGCTGGAGCGTTCTGAAGTGCCGGGCGAGGGCCGGCCCGGGCTTCCAGCTCCACAGCAGTGCGCCGTCGCGGATCCGGTGCACCCTGATGCCGTCGCCCGAGAACAGGTGTCCGACGACCGGTTCGCCGTCCCAGTCGCCGAGAGCGAAACCGACGGCCTGTCCCCGCCACGACATCCCCGGATCGACAGTGAAACCGGGCCTCTGCTCCAGGTGCAGTGCTGTCGTTCCGGCCGGAAGTTCGAGGACGCGCAGCCCGTCCTCCCTGGTGCAGTACGCGGCGAAAAGGCGGTCCCCGACGGCTGCGCACACCAGATCGCGCACTTTCCCGACCGGACCGTCGGGGCCATCGGGACGGTCGGGGCGGTCGGGACGGTCCGGACCGCCCCGACCGTTCAGACCCACCGTGCACAGCTTCCGGCCGTGCCACGACCAGAGCACCAACTGCTGGTCGATCAGGGCGAGAACGGCGCCCCGTCCGGGCTCGCCGACCACATGCAGTACGGCCGGCTTGCCGGGCGGGCAGTTCCGCAGGCGCATACGACGCCGTGCCGCACCCAGCAGCCTCACCGGCCAGTGGTCACCACGGCGCGGCCGCCAGTCGTGCGTCACCAGCGGAAGGCCGCGCGCGCCCACGACGCGGTCGTCGCGCCGCTTCGGCGTCCACGTGATCACCTGTCCGGTGCCGGGGTCCAGCAGGCACAGGGCGTTGTCGTCGGCGAGCGCCAGTACTTCCCGCCGGGCCACCCGCGCCGGGCTCAGCGTCATGCCGAAGAGCGCGGAGAACCTCCGGGGTTTCGCCGTGCCCGCCCGGGAACCGTCGAGCCGGAAGACCCGCATCGACACCGGGCCCCGCAGGTGCGTTCCTGTCACGAGCAGCACCTCGTCCGTACCGACGGCCACCGCGTCGAAGTTGCCCAGCGTCTCCATCCGGCCGTGCAGGACCGTCTGCCGGTGCCCCTGAGCGTCCACCACTTCGGCGGAGTCCACGCCGATGGCGAGGCGGACCATTCCCCGGCCGCAGAGGACGAAGCGGTCCTCGTCCACCAGCCCCGTGCTCGAACGGCAGGTCCACTCCTGATAGCCCCCGTCGTACTCGACCAGGGTGTCCACCGGCGTCGGCGGGTGCTCCGGCCGGGGATCCAGGGTCGCGGCGAGCACCTGCCCCCGGTGGGCGACGAGGTCCATGACGTACTTGCCCCGCACGCACCAGGAGCGCGCGTCCGCCGGACGCCATCCGTCGTCCGGGCGCACAGTCCACTTCCACACCCTGCCGTCGGACTCCCGGCCGCCCACGAATTCGCCGAACACGGCGGCGACCACCAGGTCGCCCTCGTGCACGTCCAGGGCGACCCAGCTGCGGAGCTGGATGCGCGGCTGCGTCTCCTCGGGGGCCGGTGGCTGCTCCGCCTGTTCCACGGTCAGCCTGCACAGCTCGGTCCCGTCCCGCATGTCGACGAGCAGGACGACCCCCTCGAGGGTCACCAGCGCTGCCACCAGGGTGTCGCCGACGCCCGCCAGGGCGATGGCCTCGGCGGCGGTCTCCACCGTGCTTCCCCAGGGGGCGCGCCGGCCGACGTCCCACACCGTGACCTGCCCCGACGGCCCTTCGGACACCGCGATCAGCAGCCATCCCCCGTGGCCCCCGGGGCACGTCGCCATCGCGGAGACGTACCGGTTGTACGTCTGCGGTGCCTGCGGAAGGTGGCCCAGGAACGCGCAGGTCTCCGTGTCCCAGACCCTGAGGTCCAGGTTTCCCTCCTGGGTCACCAGCGTCCTGCGGCCCGCGCAGTCGAGGAGCACAAGCCGGTTGACGCCTCCGGGGAAGTCCCCGACCGAGCGGTGCGGATACGGCGCGCTGGGTACGAAGGCCCACTCCGCCACCCACGGCTGGGCGGGAAACCGGGACAGCGCGGCGTCGGCGAGCTCCCTGTTGTGGGCCTCCAGCGCCGTGAGCCGGAGCAGGGCGGCCCGCGCCCCCGCGTCCGGTTCCGCCGCGAGGCGCGGGGCGATGCGCTCGTAGGCGCTGCGTACGGCGTCGGCCCGCGGCGTACGGACCCGGGGCAGCGCCCGGCGCAGCGTGTCCTGGTCCACCGTGACGAGGAACAGCGGGTCGGGCACGAGCTCGTCGAGCAGGCCGCCGTCGGCTGCGTGCGTCGGCAGATGGTCGAGGAGGTAGGGGTCGGCGGCGGGCCAGTTCCGGCCGCTGCCGTCCGCGTCCGCCGGCACGAGGTCCAGGAGCGCCCGGGCCACTCGCCCGGCGGTGACTTGGACGGTCTTCGTACCCGGTGCGTCGTGTGGTGTCCCATGGGGCGCCACACGCCACTCCTCGCGCAACTCGTCGGCGAACGACTCGTGGTAGAGCCGGTAGACGGAGCGGCCCGTGCGGTCCACGTCCTCGACGAGGTGCGCGTTCGCGGCTCCGAGGATCCAGCCGATGTCGTCGGCGCTCACGTCGTCACCGGTGAGCGCCGAGGCCATGGCCCGCCAGACCGCGCCGGCCGGCAGCCCGGGGCCCTCGGCGAGCGCGAGCGCGCCGAGCAGGGCCCGGCCCCGCTGTTCCCGCTCTCCCAGCTGTTCGTGCAGGGCCCAGCGGAAGACCGGGCCGGCCGGGCGGGCGGACGACCCGGCGAGCGGGGGCAGCCGGCGCCGCCAGTCGTCGGCGCCCGCACCGGCACCGGCACCGGCACCCGTCAGCTGCGCGCCGTGGGCCAGCGCACGTGCGGTCAGCCGCGCCACGAGGAAGTTGCGCCCGGCCCGGTGCGCGACCTCCCGGGCGATGGCGGCCGTCTCTTCTTCGCGGTAGGGGCCGGTGCTGCCCGGGCCGTCCGGCGCGAGGAGGAGCTTGCGCGCGTAGTGCTCGATGTCGTGGAGGCCGATCCAGCGGGAGTCGTCCAGGTCGAGCACCGTGAGCTCCGGTCCGAGGGCTCCGACGACATGCGGCCGGGTGCCGACGAGAAGACGTACGCAGGGAATCCGTGACAGCGGGTGCAGGAGGGCCCCTGCGATACGGAGGGGCTCGGTGCCTCCTGCGGCGGGCCCGGCCTCGTCGAGGGCGTCGATGACGAGGGTCAGCGGCTCGGTTCTTCCAGCGAGTGCTTCGAGGACGTACTGCGGGTGGGCGTCGTCGAGCCCGGCAGCGTCCGCGATGCCCGCCGCGATCTCTTCGAGCACGTGGTGGCGGGCGTGGATCGCGGCATCGATCCTGGTGCGCGGCGGGGGCACGGCGGGCGGCACGTCGGTCAGGGCCTGCCGGTGCACCGGGTCCGCGAGCAGCACCGTACGGCCCAGGAGCGAAGACTTGCCGACGCCCGCGCTCCCGGTCACGACGACGCAGCGGCCCAGTTCCGCGGAGTCGCCGTCGAGCCAGGACGACAGTGCGCCGAGGGCCGCGAGACGGCCTGTGAAGTAGGAACCACGGCCACCGATGCCGTCCGTTCCCCGGCCCCGGGGGGCGAAGTGGGACTGGAGTTCGGCGCGGCGGCGGCGCCCCTCGGCGCTGGACCACGTGCTCTGCTCGGCGAGATCCATCACCGCGTGCGGAAGGTCCGGTACGTGACGCGGATTGGGGAAGAAGGGGTAGCCCTCCCCCGTCGGCAGGATTCCGAGAGCCGCGTACTGGTGCGGACTGTGCCTGCGCAGGCTTTCGTTGACGCGGTCGACGACCTGCTCCAGGTAGAGCTTGGGCTGACGGGGCCCGCCGACCGTCAGGTCGTCGACCGCTTCGGTCAGTGCCCGGGTGAACGCGCCGTCGGCTGCCTCGTCCCGGGACCGGGCCGCCGCGATGACGCAGAAGGCGGTGAGGCGTTCCGCTTCGGCGGCCCGGGTGGTACTGAGACGCCTGCCGAGGTCGGTCGCGACGCGGCGGGCGGCATCGAGGCCGCCCTGCCCTGCGTAGCAGGTGTCGACGATCAGCAGGAGCCGTTCGAATCCGCACTCCGTGACCGTACGGGCGATGTCTTCGGTGGCGAGGGCGGTGCCGGTGAGACGGTCGGTGCGGCTGTCGCGGAACAGAAGGTAATGCCGGTCGTGGTCATGGTCTCCGTGGCCGCTGTAGTACAGGACGAGAGCGTCATCGGTACGGTCCTGCGAGGCGGCCCAGTCGGAGAGTTCGCGCCGGAAGCCGTCCGCGCTGCGGTCGTGCAGCCGGCCGCCGGGCTCGTAGCCGAGACCCTCGAAGAGGGCGGTGACGGCGTCGAGATCGCCGGGCACGGCCGGGAGTTCCTCGTGGTGTTCGTACCGGGACGTACCACCGACCACGATCAGTCTGCGGACCTTCTCCTCCCCCGCCGCACCCATGGCTTCAGCCCGCCGCCCCGGCTGCCTCTGCCTCTGCTCCCGGTGTTTCCGCTGTCCCCGCTGTCCCCGCTCCCTGCGTCCCCGCTGTCCCTGCTTCCCCGGCCCCGGCTGCCAGCCCTGCCGCCAGCGCCGCGCCCGTTTCGACGGCGGTGAGGTGGTGCTCGATGGAGTGGGCCTGCCAGCCGTTGTCCACGAGGACGTCCTGGACGGGGCGAGGGCCGCCCGGGAACAGTGGAGCAAGGCGTTTGGCGAGAGCGACCACGTCCCGGCGGTCGCAGACGTTGGTCCAGTCGCGGACCCCGGCGGGCCAGTGCCCCTCCCCCGAGGCCGGCCCGGGGAGCAGCCGGTCGAAGACGAGGCGGGGGATGCCCAGCGGCGAACCGATCGTCACCAGCGTCGGGATCTGCCACTCCGGATGCGCACACAGCGCTTCGTACGCGACGACCGAACCGAGGGAGTGCCCCACAAGGACTCGGGTGCCGGGCGTGACGGCCGCCTCGATCTCGCGCTGGACACGCTCCCGTACGCCGGGCTCGGTGAGGTAGCGGCGGACCTGGGAGAGGACCCCGACGAGGAAACGATCGGCGGTGCGGGCGAGGAAACGCGAGCGGCTGAGCGCGTGCAGCGCGCGCTGCACGGTGACCGGGGTGGCGGCCTTCCCTGGGCGGGCGGCGTTGCGCGATGCCGCCGGCGGCGGGGGCACCCGGTCCGGTTCCAGGCGGGCCGCCTCCGCCCACCAGGCGAGCAGCAGCTCCGTCTCCAGCGGATCGGTGACGTCACGTGCGCGCGACGCGGGTTCGCCTTTCACGGCCGTCGCACCGGGGGGCCGGAAGCAGTGGCCGTAGAAAGCGACGCCGACGTCCTCGGGGGTCAGTTCCGGTCCGTCGGCGAGGCTCAGGCCGTCGAGCACCGCGGAGGCGATGCCGCGATGCAGGGTGTGGGCCCCCAGATACTGCTTTCCGATGCCGTGTACGACGACGATGGCAGCCATGCCCCTCCCCCGGGTCCGTTGCCGCGATCGTACAACTCGGCGAGAGGACAGAGGCGTTGACGGAGCCCCCACTCCAGGGGCGACTCCGCCGGCCGGGTCGCCCGGCGGATCCGGGTGACATGCCGCCGCCCCGTCCGGAACACGGTCCGGACGGGGCGGCGGCGGCAGGCCGAGAAGCGGTTACGCGGCGGGGGTGGTGGGGGAAGAGGGAGCGGAGGGGGCCGAAGGGGTCTTCGACGGGTCCGTCGTCGATCCGGTCGGCGGGTCGGTCGACGGGTCGGTCGGCGGCGCGGTGGCGGCCGCGGTGACGGTCAGTTCGACCGTGAGGACCACACCGTCGGCGGTGGTGAGACGCAGCTTGTACGTCCCCGCGTTGCCGTCGGTGTAGATCTTCGGAAGGGCCACCAGGCCGTTGGCGTCCGTCTTGAGAGCGGTCAGGGTACGGACCGCCTTGCCGTCGGCGCCCTTGAAGTACGGGCCCTTGTCGTTCTCCGCGGACGTGCCGGCGCCACCCGTGACCATCGTCGCGGTCACCGCGACACCCGCTGCGGCCCTGCCCTTGTACGTCGCCTTCACCTCGACCGGGTCGGCGAAGGAGCCACCGGCCTCGGCCTTCAGCACCTTGTCGGAGGTACGGACCAGGGCGTCGGACCGCGGCGCCGGCGCCGGCCTGGCCTTGACCTCGGCGGTGAAGTCCGCGGCGGGGGCGCTGGTGCCCAGCGCCTCGGCGCGCACGGTGAACGTGCCCGTCTGCCTGCCCGCGCCGAGCGTGGGGGCGGTGGCGATGCCGTCGGCGCCGGCGGTGACGGTGAAGCGGGTCCGGGCGCCGGGGAAGCGCGCGTCCGTGTCGCCGACGATCCGGAACTGGATCCGGGCGCCCACCGCCACCTTGCCCGCGGAGGTCTTGGCCCGTACGCGCAGCCGGTCGGCGAACTTCTCGCCCTCGGTGGCGGTCACGGTCGCGGTGCCGAGCCGCTCCAGGGCGGTGACGGGCGCCGGGGGCTGCGTGGGCGGAGGCGGAGTCGTCGAGGGCGGCGGCGTCGGCGGGTTCGTCGGCGGGTTCGTCGGCGGGTTCGTCACCGGGGGCGGAGTCGTCGGCGGAATGGTCGCCGGCGGGGTCGGGGTCGGGGTGCCGCTGCCGGCTCCCCGAGTGCCCGGGCCGGCCGGCGGAGTCGTCCCGCCGGGAGCTCCGGGGAGGCTGCCGCCGCTGCCGTTGTGGTGGCTGTCGGGTTCGCCGCTGCCCGGCAGGACTCCGGAGCCGTCCGGCACCTCGTGGCTGCCGCGCCGGTAGTAGTCGAACCAGGACATGACCGTACGCAGGTACTCCCGCGAGCGGTTGTAGCCGAGTATCGCCCGGTCGAGATCAGCCTGGACGGACAGGTCGCGGTCGTGGGCGCAGAGGTAGCGGCCGGCGGCGAGGGCCGCGTCGTAGATGTTGTTCGGATCCTTGCGGCCGTCGGCGTTGCCGTCCTGGCCCCAGGTCGCCCAGGTGGACGGGATGAACTGCATCGGACCGACCGCGCGGTCGTGCGTCGAATCGCCGTCGTACGCGCCGTTGTCGGTGTCGGAGATGTTGGCGAAGCCGACGCCGTTGAGCTGCGGGCCGAGGATCGGTGTCAACGTCGTTCCGTCGTCGCCGACCCGGCCGCCGCGCGCCTGGCCCGACTCGACCTTGCCGATCGCGGCGAGCAGCTGCCACGGGAGGCGGCAGCCGGGGTCGGTGCCCTTGACGGTCCCTTCCGCCCGCTTGTACGCGGCCAGGACCGTGGCGGGTATGCCTGCTTCCGCCGGGCCGGTGACGACGGGCAGATCGATCGAAGTGTCCGGTTTGTTCGGAGTGTTCAAGGGCGGGAGGTCGGTGAAGTACGGCGAATTGCCCGTCACCGGGGTGCCGGGGGGTTCGGTCGCCTTCGCGGCCCTCTCGTCGGCGGACCCCACAGTGGAGCCCGGCGCCTGCGAGGCGGAGAGCGCCGCCACTACGAGCGCCGCCACCGTGGTGGCTGTCGCCCCTTTGCGCAGCCTGCGACCGAATTGTGCTGCCATACGTCTGGCCCCTCCCGTCAACGGCTGTTCGCGCTCCCCAGCGCGAGGACTCAGGCGACACTACGACAACTCCCCACGCCGGAACACCGGCCGCCCGCGCCTTATTACCGGTTGTTCACCGAAATTCACCTCGGAACACAGGACGGCATACTGATCTTCACCGATCAGAAGCGGACCAAGGGGGACTTTTGCCGTTCACACTGAGTCATGCCGCAGCCGTGCTGCCGGGCATTCGACGGAACGGTACCGCGCGCGGACCGTTGCTCGCATCGGTGCTCGTTGCCGGGTCGTTCGCGCCCGACATGACCTACTTCGCGGCCACCGCCGCCCCGGCCGCGATGGCCTTCGGAGACGTCACCCACTCGCTGCCGGGCCTGGTCACTGTCGACGTGTTCATCACGGCGGCACTCGTGGGCCTGTGGCTGCTGCTGCGGGAACCCCTGCTGGCCCTGGTGCCGCGTCACCGGCAGGCCCGCTTCCACGGCTTCGTGCGCGGCCAGGACTGGACCGGGATGCAACTCCCTTCGCTGGCCTGGCGGTTCTTCCTCTCGGCGGTCATCGGCGCGTGCACGCACGTCTTCTGGGACAGCTTCACGCATCTCGACCGGTGGGGCACGGAGGTCCTGCCGGTGCTCGGTGGGGTCGTCGCCGGCTTCCCGGTGTACTGGTACGCACAGTACGGCGGCTCGGCCGTCGCCCTCGCGGTGATCGTGTGGTTCACGGCCTCGGCGCTGCGGCGCCGCCCGGACGGGCCCGCCCCCTCCTGCGTACCGTTGCTGGACGCGCGCGGGAGGTGGGCGGCCGGGGTGCTGCTCGCGCTGTGCGTGCTGACGGGCGTCGTACACCGCTGCCTGCGCTGGTACGGCGCGCAGACCGTGCAGCTGAAGCCGCTCGACTACGTCCCGACCGTATGCTTCGGCGCCGGCTCGGGACTCGCCGTGGGGCTGGTGCTGTACACCGTGGGAGTGCGGCTGTGGCTGCGCGGCGCACCGGCCCGGGGACCGGAACAGGGTGCGGCCCCGGGCCCCGGGCCCCGGTCGCCGGACGGGCCGGGTGTTCCGGCCCGGGCAGGCACGTCAAGCCCGTCCGGCGACTGAGGGCACACCCGCGGGGCGTCCCGGGGGCAGCGTGCGTCAGTGTGCGGCGGACTCCCAGTCGGGACCCACACCCACCGACACGTCGAGCGGCGCGCGCAGCGTGACGGCGCCGGCCATCTCGCGGCGGACGATCTCCTCCACCGGCTCACGCTCGCCCGGCGCGATCTCCAGCACGATTTCGTCATGCACCTGGAGGAGCATCCGGGAGGTCATCCCGGCCTCCTCCAGGGCCCGGTCGACGTTGAGCATGGCAACCTTGACGATGTCCGCGGCCGTGCCCTGGATCGGGGCGTTGAGCGCCATCCGCTCGGCCATCTCACGGCGCTGGCGGTTGTCGCTGTTGAGGTCGGGAAGGTAGCGGCGGCGGCCGAGCATCGTCTCGGTGTAGCCCGTGGCGCGGGCCTCCTCGACGGCGCGCTGGAGGTAGTCCCGTACGCCGCCGAACCGCTGGAAGAAGGTGTCCATCAGGCCGCGGGCCTCACCGGCGTCGATGTTCAGCTGCTGGGACAGGCCGAACGCCGAGAGGCCGTACGCCAGTCCGTACGACATGGCCTTGATCTTGCGGCGCATCTCCGGGTCGACCTGGGACTTCTCCACGCCGAACACCTGGGAGGCGACGGTGGTGTGCAGGTCCTCGCCGGACAGGAACGCCTCGATCAGGCCCTCGTCCTCCGACAGGTGGGCCATCACCCGCAATTCGATCTGGCTGTAGTCGGCGGTCATCAGCGATTCGTAGCCCTCGCCGACGACGAAGCCCCGGCGAATGGCCCGGCCCTCATCCGTACGCACCGGAATGTTCTGGAGGTTGGGGTCGGTGGAGGAGAGTCGTCCGGTGGCCGCCACCGTCTGGTTGTAGGTGGTGTGGATCCGGCCGTCCGTCGCGATGGACTTGACGAGGCCCTCGACGGTGACGCGCAGCTTCGCCTGCTCGCGGTGGCGCAGCATGATCACCGGCAGCTCGTGCTCGGTCTGCGCCGCCAGCCACGCCAGGGCGTCGGCGTCCGTGGTGTAACCCGTCTTGGTCTTCTTCGTTCTGGGCAGCGCGAGCTCGCCGAAGAGGATCTCCTGGAGCTGCTTGGGCGAGCCGAGGTTGAACTCCCGCCCCGCCGCGTCGTGCGCCTCCTTCACCGCCTGCTGCACGGCCGCCGCGAACTGCTGCTCCAGGGCTTCCAGGTGGGCGCGGCCGGCGGCGATGCCGTGCCGCTCCAGGCGGGCCAGCAGGACGGAGGTGGGCAGCTCCACACTGTGCAGCAGGTCGGTGGCGCCGACCTCGTCGAGACGCTCGCCGAAGACCTCGCCGAGGTCGAGGACCGCGCGGGCCTGCGTCATCAGGGCGTCGGCCTCGGCCCGCTCGTCCGCACCGAACGCGAGCTGCCCGTCCGCGGCGGCCGCGGGGGCCAGCTCACGGTGGAGGTACTCCACGGACAGGGCGTCCAGCGCGAAGGAACGGCGGCCCGGCTTGACCAGGTAGGCGGCGAGCGCGGTGTCCATGGTGACGCCGTCGACCTGCCAGCCGTGCTCGGGGAAGACCCGCATGGCGCCCTTGGCGTTGTGCATGACCTTGGGCTTCGTGGGGTCGGCGATCCAGGCGGCGAACGCCTTGTCGTCGGCCTCGTCGAGCTGGGAGGTGTCGAACCAGGCCGCCGCACCGCCGGCCGCGGCCAGCGCGATCTCGCTGACACTGCCGGAGCCCAGCGCCCACGCGTCGACGGTGGCGACACCCAGCGGCTGCCCGCCGTGCTGCTCCAGCCAGGGCGCGACCTCACCGGAGCCGAGCACCGTGCCGTCGATCTCCACACCGGCGGCCGGGGCCGGGGCCTCTTCCTCACCGGCACCCGGGTCGACGGCGAGCAGGCGCTCGCGCAGGCTCGGGTTGCGGATCTCCAGTACGTCGAGGACACCCGTCAGCGCCGCACGGTCGTACGGAGCGCGCTCCAGGTCGAGCGGCCCCTTGGGCAGCTCGACGTCACGCACCATCTCGGTCAGGCGGCGGTTGAGCTTCACGGCCTCCAGGTGGTCCCGGAAGTTCTGCCCGGCCTTGCCCTTGACCTCGTCGGCGCGGGCCACCAGCTCCTCGAACGAACCGAACTGGTTGATCCACTTCGCCGCCGTCTTCTCACCGACCCCCGGGATGCCCGGCAGGTTGTCGGACGGGTCGCCGCGCAGCGCCGCGAAGTCCGGGTACTGCTGCGGGGTCAGCCCGTACTTCTCCTGGACCTTCTCCGGGGTGAAGCGGGTCAGCTCGGAGACGCCCTTGGTCGGGTACAGCACGGTGACGCGGTCGCTGATGAGCTGGAACGAATCCCGGTCACCCGTGACGATCAGCACGTCGAAGCCGGCCGCCTCGGCCTGGGTGGCGAGCGTCGCGATGACGTCGTCCGCCTCGAACCCGTCGACCGCGAACCGGTCCGCGTGCATCGCGTCGAGCAGCTCGCCGATCAGCTCGACCTGCCCCTTGAACTCGTCGGGCGTCTTCGAACGGGTCGCCTTGTACTCGGGGAACTCCTCGGAGCGCCACGTCTTGCGCGACACGTCGAAGGCCACCGCGAAATGCGTGGGCGCCTCGTCGCGCAGCGTGTTCGCCAGCATCGACGCGAAGCCGTAGACGGCGTTCGTCGGCTGGCCGCCCGCGGTCGTGAAGTTCTCCGCGGGCAGCGCGAAGAACGCCCGGTACGCCAGGGAGTGCCCGTCCATGAGGAGCAGGCGGGGACGGTTGTCTGCGGTCTTCTTCGATGCTGTCTCTGACACGTCCCCGATCCTAGGCGCCGCCACTGACAATCCGGCCCCACGCCCTCGCACGGTGTCAGTGGAGCGTGACAGGATCGAAGACATACGGAACAGAACCGCCCGCTCGAAGGGGAGCGCCATGGCTGCCAAGCCGCCCGCAGATGACCCGGTCCAGGACGCTCCGCAGGTCGCGGCGGTCCAGCACGCCGCCGCAGGGCTTCCCGCCATCGGGCACACGCTGAAGATGGCCCAGCAGCAGATGGGAATCCGCCGCACCGCGCAGACGCTCCTCAAGGTCAACCAGAAGGACGGCTTCGACTGTCCCGGCTGCGCCTGGCCCGAGGAGGACAAGCGGCACAGGGCGGAGTTCTGCGAGAACGGCGCCAAGGCCGTCGCCGAGGAGGCGACGCTGCGCCGCGTCACACCCGACTTCTTCGCCGCGCACCCCGTCGCCGACCTGGCCACGCGCAGCGGGTACTGGCTGGGCCAGCAGGGCCGCATCACCCAGCCGATGTACTTGGCGGAAGGCGCCGACCGGTACGACGCGGTGACCTGGGAACGGGCCTTCGAGATCATCGCGGAGGAGCTCAAGGCACTCGGCTCCCCCGACGAGGCCGTCTTCTACACCTCGGGCCGCACCAGCAACGAAGCGGCGTTCCTGCTCCAGCTCTTCGCCCGCGAATTCGGCACGAACAACCTGCCGGACTGCTCCAACATGTGCCACGAGTCGTCGGGCTCGGCCCTGACGGAGACCATCGGCATCGGCAAGGGCAGCGTCTCCCTGGAGGACCTGCACCGGGCCGACCTGATCGTCGTCGCCGGGCAGAACCCGGGCACCAACCACCCTCGGATGCTCAGCGCCCTGGAGAAGGCCAAGGCCGCCGGCGCGAAGATCATTTCGGTGAATCCGCTGCCCGAAGCCGGGCTCGAACGGTTCAAGAACCCGCAGACCCCGCGGGGCATGATCAAGGGCACGGCCCTCACCGACCTCTTCCTCCAGATCCGCCTCGGCGGCGACCAGGCGCTCTTCCGCCTGCTCAACAAACTGATCATCGAGGCGGAAGGCGCCGTCGACGAGGAGTTCGTACGCGAACACACCCATGGGTACGAGGAGTTCGCGGCCGCCGCCCGCGACGCCGACTGGGACGAGACCCTCGCCGCCACCGGCCTGGAGCGCACGAAGATCGAGCAGGCCCTCGCCATGGTCCTCGCCTCCCGGCGCACCATCGTGTGCTGGGCCATGGGCCTGACCCAGCACAAGCACTCCGTGCCGACCATCCGCGAAGTCGTCAACTTCCTGCTGCTGCGCGGCAACATCGGCCGCCCCGGCGCCGGCGTGTGCCCCGTGCGCGGACACTCCAACGTGCAGGGCGACCGCACCATGGGCATCTTCGAACGCCCCGCCCCCGCCTTCCTCGACGCCCTCGACAAGGAATTCGGGATCAGCTCGCCCCGCCACCACGGATACGACGTCGTACGGTCCATCCGGGCGCTGCGCGACGGCGACGCCAAGGTCTTCTTCGCCATGGGCGGCAACTTCGTCGGCGCCACCCCCGACACCGCCGTCACCGAAGCCGCGATGCGCAAGGCGCGCCTGACCGTCCACGTGTCGACGAAGCTCAACCGCTCGCACGCCGTCACCGGCGCCCGCGCGCTGATCCTGCCCACCCTCGGGCGCACCGACAAGGACGTACAGGCCGCGGGCAGGCAGTTCGTCACCGTCGAGGACTCCATGGGCATGGTGCACGCCTCCCGAGGCAACCTCACCCCGGCGAGCCCGCACCTGCTGTCCGAGCCGGCCATCGTCGCCCGGCTGGCACGCGCCGTCCTCGGCCCCGCCTCCACCACCCCCTGGGAAGACTTCGAGAAGGACTACGGCAGCATCCGCGACCGGATCTCCCGCGTCGTCCCCGGCTTCGAGGACTTCAACGCGCGCGTCGCCCTTCCCCGGGCTCTCGACTCCGTTCGAGCAGGGGAGACCCCAACCGGCGGCTTCACCCTGCCGCACGGCCCGCGCGACGAACGGCGCTTCAACACCCCCACCGGCAAGGCGAACTTCACCGCCGCGCCCGTCGAGTACCCCACACTCCCCAAGGGCCGGCTGCTGCTCCAGACGCTGCGCTCCCACGACCAGTACAACACCACCATCTACGGCCTCGACGACCGCTACCGGGGCATCAGGGGCGGCCGCCGCGTCGTCCTCGTCAACCCGGACGACGCCCGCGAACTCGGCCTCCCCGACGGGGCCTACACCGACCTCGTCAGCGAGTGGAAGGACGGCGTCGAGCGGCGCGCGCCCGGCTTCCGCGTGGTGCACTACCCGACCGCGCGCGGCTGCGCCGCCGCCTACTACCCCGAGACCAACGTGCTGGTGCCCCTCGACGCCACCGCGGACACCAGCAACACCCCCGCGAGCAAGTCCGTGATCGTACGTCTGGAACAATCACCCAACGCCTAAGCGTTCGCTTAAGGACGATGGACGCCGTACGACGATCGGAGCCGGGCCCCATGGGCGAGCAGACGACTGTGAAGTTCCCGCAAGAGGTCATCGACGAGTACGCCCGGCTGGGCGTCGACCTGCCCGCCCTCTTCTCCGCCGGAGACCTCGGCACCCGTATGGGCGTGCAGATCGTCGAGGCGTCCGCCGAGCGCGTCGTCGGCACCATGCCCGTCGAAGGCAACACCCAGCCCTACGGCCTGCTGCACGGAGGGGCCTCTGCCGTGCTCGCCGAGACCCTCGGCTCCGTGGGCTCCATGCTGCACGGCGGCTCCTCCAAGCTCGCCGTCGGCGTGGACCTCAACTGCACGCACCACCGGGGCGCCCGCAGCGGCCTGGTGACCGGCGTGGCCACCCCCGTCCACCGCGGACGCTCCACCGCGACGTACGAAATCGTCATCACCGACGAGCAGGACAAGCGCGTCTGCACGGCCCGCCTGACCTGCATGCTGCGCGACATGGGCGACAACCGCACCCAGCGCTGACCACCGGGCGGCCGCCGGCTCCACACACCGCACACCGCCGGCCCCGGCCCGGACGCTCTTCGCGTCCGGGCCGGGGCCGGCGTGGCAATCAGGCGCGACAGCGTGCACCGGCACGAGCAGGCCACACGGCCCGCCCCCACCAGCAACCACCTCACGCAGCTACCTCACGCGGCGCCCTCACCCAGGTACGCCGCCCGGATCCGCGGGTCCGCCAGCAGATCCTGCGCCGGCCCCGAGACCGCCACCGAACCCGTCTCCAGCACATAACCGCGCTGCGCCAGCCCCAGCGCCTGGGTGGCGTTCTGCTCCACCAGGAGCACCGTCGTGCCCTGCTCGTTGATCTCCCGGATGATCTCGAAGATCTGCTCCACGATCAGCGGCGCCAGACCCATCGACGGCTCGTCGAGCAGCAACAGCTCCGGCCGGCTCATCAGCGCGCGGCCGATCGCCAGCATCTGCTGCTCACCGCCCGACAGCGTGCCCGCGAGCTGGCTCCTGCGCTCCGCGAGCCGCGGGAAGAGCGTGTACACCCGGTCCATGTCGGCCGAGTCCACACCCTTGAAGCGGTACGCGCCCATCTCCAGGTTCTCGCGCACACTCATCCGCGCGAACACCCGGCGCCCCTCGGGCACATGACCGATCCCGAAGTTGACCAGCTCGTGCGACTTGATGCCGTCGATCCGCTCCCCGCGCAGACGCACCTCGCCCTGACGCGGCGTCAGCATCCCCGACACCGTACGCAGCGTCGTCGTCTTGCCCGCGCCGTTGCCACCGAGCAGGGCCACGATCTCGCCCTCACCGACCGTCAGGTCGATCCCCTTCAGGGCCTCGATCGCCCCGTAGGCCACCCGCAGCCCGCTCAGCTCCAGCAGCGGCACCGCGACCGGCCCGCCGGACTCCTTCTGCAGCTCGGTCGTCGTGCTCACTGAGTGCTCTCCTCGTCCGGCGCCGAACGCTGCTCGGCAATGATGTTCCGCACCGCGTCCGCGTCGGCGGCCGACGTACCCAGGTACGCCTCCACCACCGCCGGATGCTGCTGCACCTCACTCGGCGTCCCCTCGGCGATCTTCTTGCCGAAGTTCAGGACCATCACCCGGTCCGCCACCGACATCACCAGCCGCATGTCGTGCTCGATCAGCAGCACACTGACGCCCAGTTCGGTGTTGATGCGCCGGATCAGCCGCTCGAGCTCCAGCTTCTCCGTCGGGTTGGTGCCCGCCGCCGGCTCGTCCAGGAGCAGCACCTGCGGCTCCGTGGCCAACGCCCGCGCGATCTCCAGGCTGCGCTGATCGCCGTAACACAGCGACCCCGCCACCTCGTTGAGCTTGTCATGGAGCCCCACGAACTTCAGCAGCCGGATCGAGCGCTCGTCGCTCTCCCGCTCCGCCTTCCGCGCGCTCGGCAGCCCCAGCATGATCGACACCGGACCGGCCTTCAGCCGCGTCTCCGCCGCGATCTTCACGTTCTCCAGAGCCGTCAGCGCACCGAACAGCCGGATGTTCTGGAACGTACGCGCCAGACCGTACCGGTTGACCAGATGCGGCTTACTGCCCAGCAGGGACTTCTCCCCGCCGCCCATCGGCAGGAAGACGATCCGCCCCTCCTGCGGGGTGTACGCCCCCGTCAGCGAGTTGAAGAACGACGTCTTGCCCGCACCGTTCGGCCCGATCACCGCGAGGATCTCACCCCGCCGCATCTGCATCTCGACCTTGTCGAGCACCGTCAGACCGCCGAACCGCAACGTCACGTCCGACGTCCGGAGGACGAGATCCTCCTCGGCGGCCACAGCCGCCCCGGAACCACCCGCACCATGTGTCACATCGGTGGACATCAGACCTTGCCTCCCACCGGCTCGGACATCGCATCCGCGTCGCCCAAGCCCTCTTCCGCCATCTTCAGCTCCCGCTGACGACGCCTGGACGGCCACACACCCTGCGGCCGGTAGATCATCATGACCACCAGCAGCGCACCCAGGTACATGTACCGGTCCGACGGATCCACGTAGTCACGCAGCACCTCCGGCAGCCACACCAGGATCGCCGCGCCGATCAGCACACCCGGGATCGACCCCATACCACCGAAGATCACGTACGCCAGAACCAGGATCGAGTTCAGGATGACGAAGTTCTCCGGATTGAAGTAACCCACCTTGCTCGCGTACACCACACCCGCGATGCCCGACGTCGACGCACCGATCGCGAACGCCATCAGCTTGAACCGCACCGTGTCCACACCATTGGCGGCGGCCGCCACCTCGTCCTCACGGATCGCCGTCCACGCCCGGCCCACCCGCGAGTGCTCGAGACGCACGAAGACGATGATCAGAACGACGATGACCGTCACCAGCAGATACCAGTACGGCATCCGCTCCAGACTCCACTCGTACCCGAACGCCGAGAACTTCGGAATCTGCCGCGCACCGGCCGAACCACCCGTGAAACCGTCCGCGTTCTTCGCCACGATGTACACGATCTCGTGGAAGCCCAGCGTCACGATCGCCAGATAGTCACCACGCAACCGCAGCGTCGGCGCACCCAGCAGCACACCCGCGATCAGACAGGTGAGCACCGCGACCGGAATCACCAGAAAGTTGTTCAACACCACCGGCGGATCCACCGGCAGCGCACCGGTCCAGAACGCCGCGCTGTACGCACCCACCGCGAAGAACGCCACGAACCCCAGATCCAGCAGACCCGCCCAGCCGATCACCACGTTCAACCCGATGGCCAGCAGCGCGTACGTCGCCACCTGGTCCACCAGCACCGTCTGCCAGTAACCCGTCAGGTTGTACGGGGCGAACAACGCCAGCAGCAGCCCCGCCACCGCCAGCCCCCACTTCAGCTTCGGCTGCGTACGCAACAGCGTCCGCACCCGGTCCACCGGCAGCGCACGGCCAGCCGCCACCGCAGAACCCGCCACCTTCGACACGGACGCGCCCGCGAACTCACGCACCGCCCAGATCACCACCGCCAGACCCACGCACACCCACAGGTTCACACCCGTGAAGCTGGTCCCCAGCGAGTAGAAGATGTCACGCGTGTTGCCCTGCTCGCCCACCATCATCGTGAGCACCACACCCAGCGCCAGCATCGCACCGAGCCGCTTCACCCGAGGCTGCTGGTACCACGCCACACGGCGCAGCCGCGCAGCCCTGGCCGCCGGATCCTTCACCGACACATCAGCGCTCATGCCGTCCTCCCCACTCGCTCACCGAGGATGCCGGTCGGCCGGAACATCAGCACACCGATCAGCACGACGAACGCGCCCACATGCCGCCACTCGCCACCGAACACCGGCACCGTCAGCGTCTCCACGACGCCCAGCATCATCCCGCCGAGCATCGCCCCGCGGATGTTGCCGATACCGCCGACCACCGCCGCCGCGAACGCCGTGATACCCGGAATGAAGCCCATGTCGAACTTGACCTGCGTGAACGTGCCGTACAGATAACCCGCCGCACCACCGAGCACACCACCGATGACGAACGTCCGCGAGATCACCTTGTCGATGTCCACACCCATCAGACCGGCCACCTCCGCATCCTGCGACACCGCGCGGATACCGGAACCGAGCTTGGTGCGGTTCACCATCAGATCGAGACCGATCATCATGACCACAGCCGCCCCGAGCAGCAGCAGCTGCGTGACGTTCAGGTCCGCCCCGAAGAGCGAGAAGACCTTCTTGTTCTCGTACGCGTCGGGCATCGGCAACGGGTCACGGCCGAAGAGCTTGCCCGCCAGGTTGTAGAGGAAGAACGAAGCACCGATCGCGGTGATCAGGAAGATCAGCCGCGGCGCGCCGCGCCGGCGCAGCGGCCGGTACGCCACCTTCTCCAGGCCGTACGCGGTGACCGCTCCGAAGAGCCCGCCCGCCGCGAGACCGAGCGCCACATAACCGACCGAGGCGAGCGCCGAGGGACTGTCACCCGGCGCGATGACCGTGAGGGATATCAGGCCGCCGTACGCACCGAGCATGAAAACCTCGCTGTGCGCGAAGTTGATCAGCTGGAGCACACCGTAGACCAGGGTGTAACCGATGGCGATGACGGCGTAGATCGAGCCGAGCACCACCCCTAGGACCAAATAGTCCCAGAACTCATTGAGGGACATCGAGCTGACTTCCTTGTGGGAGCTGTACCAGACCGGCCGACCGATGCGATCGGCACCGGAACCGGCCGTGCTGAGCAGATAGGTGCGGTGGGTAACAACGGGCCGCGTCCCCCGACAGGAAGGACGCGGCCCCCTGCCGGATCAGCTTCCGGCCAGCTCCTCGACGGCGCCCTGGTACTCGATCTTGCCGTCCTTGACCTGGTACAGGTACACGCTCTGGATCTTCAGTTCACCCTTGTCGTCGAAGGAGAACTCCTTGGTCAGACCCTTGTACGTGGCCTTCTGCAGCGCCTGGTGCAGACCCTCCCGGTCGACCTTGTCACCCAGCTTCTTCATCTCCTGGATGATCATGTTCGCCAGGTCGTACGCCTCGGCCGAGTACGTACCCGGGTTCACCTTGAACTTCTTCTTGTACTCCGTGGCGAATTCCTTGGTCGCCGACTCGACATTGGCGTCGGTGCACGGGCACGTCAGGTACCATCCCTCGGTGGCCTTGCCCGCAAGCTCGATGAACTTCTCGTCCTTCGTGCCGTCACCGGAGATCGCCGCGCCCTTGTAGCCGGCCTCGTCCAGCTTCTTCGCGAACGGCGCGCCGTCCTGGTAGTAACCCGCGTAAATCAGCGCGTCCGCCTTGGAGTTGACAACCTCCTTGGCCGCCGCGCTGTAGTCCGGGGTCTTCGCCGGAACGGACTTCTTGATGACCTTGACGCCCGCGGCCTTCAGTTCCTTCTCGGCGACGGTGGCCAGACCCACGCCGTAGTCCGACTTGTCGTCGAGCAGGTAGACCGACTTCGCCTTCAGCTTCTTGGCGTAGTACGTCGCCATGCCGGCGCCCTGGGCGCTGTCGTTCGGCACACCGCGCAGGAAGGTCTTGAAGCCCTGCTCGGTCAGGGTCGGGTTGGTGGCCGACGCCGACAGCGCGGTCAGCCCGGCGTCACCGAAGAGCGGAGCGGCCGAGTTCGTCGGACCCGAGAACGCCGGACCCACGACCGCCATCACGTCCGGGTCGTCGATGGCCTTCTGAGCGGCGGCGGTCGCCTTCTCCGGCAGCCCCTGGTCGTCGACCGGCAGGTACTCCAGCTTGAACGGCAGATCACCCTTGGCGTTCGCCTGCTCGATGGCCAGCCGGACACCCTTGTCCTCGTTCTCACCCAGCGCGGTGTTGTCACCGGAGAGCGGACCCTGGAAAGCGATCTTGTACGAGCCGCCGTCCCCGGCCTCGGAGTCCCCAGCGCAACCAGTCAGCGCCAACGCGCCGATGACCACCGGAACAGCCACCTTGACGATAGTTTTATTCAGCACTACGAACCCCCTGGGGCAGCCACAGCGATCTTGTAAAACAAGGGGGGTTGACCCCCCATGTGCACGCGTCGGCACAACACCGCGTGATGTGCGGGGAATCTACTCAGCCTCCACGTCACCCGCATAGGTGACGAACGGATGTGTGATCGCCCTGTGACCTCGGTCATGCGCCGGAAAGAGAACACTCCTTACCCGTGAGCGGACATGTCGCTCATGCAGTACAAGATCAGGACGTCTCGGATCCGGATCCCCCCGAGGGCCGGACGCGACGGAAACGGCCTGTTCACCCCCGGTCCGCACCCCACACGAAAAGGGCCCGCACCGCCCACCGGGCGGTACGGGCCCCGACGCACGGGCGCCGCGGAACGCGGAACTACGAGGACTGCTCCTTGGCGGCCTTCTTCTCCTCGGCATCCTGGATGACCGCCTCGGCCACCTGCTGCATGGACAGACGACGATCCATGGACGTCTTCTGAATCCACCGGAACGCGGCCGGCTCCGTCAGCCCGTACTGCGTCTGCAGCACCGACTTCGCCCGGTCCACCAGCTTCCGCGTCTCCAGCCGCTGCGTGAGGTCCGCGACCTCGTTCTCCAGCGCCCTCAGCTCCGTGAACCGCGACACCGCCATCTCGATGGCCGGTACGACGTCACTCTTGCTGAACGGCTTCACCAGGTACGCCATCGCCCCGGCGTCCCGCGCCCGCTCCACCAGATCGCGCTGGGAGAACGCGGTCAGCATGAGGACGGGAGCGATGGACTCCTCGGTGATCTTCTCGGCGGCGGAGATCCCGTCCAGCACGGGCATCTTCACGTCGAGGATCACGAGGTCGGGCCGGTGCTCGCGGGCGAGCTCGATGGCCTGCTGCCCGTCACCGGCCTCGCCCACGACCGCGTAGCCCTCCTCCTCGAGCATCTCTTTGAGATCGAGACGGATGAGGGCTTCGTCCTCGGCGATGACGACGCGGGTCGTCAGCGGCGGGACGTGCGACTTGTCGTCGTCGTCGGCGACGGGCTGGGGCGACTCGGGGGTGGTCACGGGGCTCCTCGTTCCACGGCAGGTACAGCTCCCCAAGAGCCTACCTAGCTCCTGTAAGGTAGGTACGCGCAGGGCGTCACCAACCCTTCCTTTCTAAGGCCCCAGTACTCCAATCGGTCAGAGAGGCCGCTCTCAAACAGCGGACAGTGTGGGTTCGAATCCCACCTGGGGCACTTTTCCTTAGCTTCGAAGGTCACGGGACAATCGGCGAAGTTCACGTGAATGCGTGAACGGATCGCGGTTCCGTCCTCGATTCGTCGAGATCGAGCGAATCTCGACCACATGTACGACATTGGCACCCGCAAGGACGCACTGGCCCTTGTCGCCCAAGGTCTCAGCCTCAACTCCGTGAGCAAGCGGACCGGCATATCCCGGTCCGCCATCCGGGAGTGGCAGACCCGTGCCGAGCCACTGCCGCGCATATCCAGACAAGCCGCACCGTGTCCTCGATGCCTGCCCGTACCAGGAGTTCCGGCCGACACCGCCGCGTACGCATACCTCCTGGGCCTCTACCTCGGCGACGGCTGCATCAGCCCGCACCGTCGCGGCGGCTACTACTTGCGCATCGCGTGCGCCGATGCCTGGCCGGGCCTGATCGGCCTGTGCTGGAACGCCATCACGGCCGTCCGTCCCGAAGATTCCGTATACGTCCTCCAGCTGGAGGGCTGTGTGATGGTCACCAGTTACGGCCGCCATTGGCCGTGCCTCTTCCCTCAGCACGGTCCGGGCAAGAAGCATGAGCGGGCGATCGCGCTCGAAGCATGGCAGCAGGCCATCGTCAACGACTGCCCATGGGAGTTCATCCGTGGGCTCGTCCACTCGGACGGGTGCCGGATCACCAACTGGACCGAAAAGATCATCGGCGGCGAACGGAAGCGCTACCAGTACCCGCGGTATTTCTTCACCAACACATCCGTCGACATCCTGCGCCTCTTCACCGACACCCTCGACGCACTCGGCGTCGAATGGAAGCCGTCGCGCCAGAGCCGTGCAGCCCAAAGCATCTCGGTCGCCAAGCGCGCGTCCGTCGCGCTGATGGACTCGCACATCGGGCCGAAGCACTGACCCCGCGACACCCACGGCACAAGGAAGGGCCCCTCCCCGGAGGGGCCCTTTGCGGTGGTTACGCCGGGGCGGTGTCGTTCTCGCCGATGTGGTGGACGCGGACGAGGTTGGTGGAGCCCGCGACGCCGGGCGGGGAGCCGGCGGTGATGATCACGACGTCGCCCTTCTGGCAGCGGCCGATGCGCAGGAGGTGCTCGTCGACCTGGGCGACCATGGCGTCGGTGGAGTCGACGTGGGGGCCGAGGAAGGTCTCGACGCCCCAGGTGAGGTTGAGCTGGGAGCGGGTCGCCGGGTCGGGTGTGAAGGCGAGCAGCGGAATGGGTGAGCGGTAGCGGGAGAGGCGTTTGACGGTGTCGCCGGACTGGGTGAAGGCGACGAGGAACTTGGCGCCGAGGAAGTCGCCGATGTCGGCGGCGGCGCGGGCGACGGCTCCGCCCTGGGTGCGGGGTTTGTTGCGTTCGGTGAGTGGCGGGAGCCCCTTGGCGAGGAGGTCCTCCTCTGCGGCTTCGACGATGCGGCCCATGGTCCTGACCGTCTCGATGGGGTATTTGCCGACGCTGGTCTCGCCGGAGAGCATGACGGCGTCGGTGCCGTCGATGACGGCGTTGGCGACGTCGGAGGCTTCGGCGCGGGTGGGGCGGGAGTTCTCGATCATCGAGTCGAGCATCTGGGTGGCGACGATGACCGGCTTGGCGTTGCGCTTGGCGAGTTTGATGGCGCGCTTCTGGACGATCGGGACGTGTTCGAGTGGCATTTCGACGCCGAGGTCGCCGCGGGCGACCATGATGCCGTCGAAGGCGGCGACGATGTCGTCGATGTTCTCGACGGCCTGGGGCTTTTCGATTTTGGCGATGACGGGGAGGCGGCGGCCTTCTTCCTTCATGATGCGGTGGACGTCTTCGATGTCGCGTCCGCTGCGTACGAAGGAGAGGGCGACGATGTCGGCTCCGGTGCGCAGGGCCCAGCGGAGGTCTTCGATGTCTTTTTCGGAGAGTGCGGGTACGGAGACGGCGACGCCGGGGAGGTTGAGGCCCTTGTGGTCGGAGACCATGCCTCCTTCGATGACGAGGGTGCGGACGCGGGGTCCGTCGACGCCGGTGACTTCGAGGGTGACTTTTCCGTCGTCGACGAGGATGCGTTCGCCCGTGCTGACGTCGGTGGCGAGGCCCGGGTAGGTGGTGCCGCAGGTGTGGCGGTCGCCTTCCATGGGTTCGACGGTGATGGTGAACTCGTCGCCTCGTTCAAGGAGTACGGGGCCTTCGCGGAAGCGTCCGAGGCGGATCTTCGGGCCTTGAAGGTCGGCGAGTACGCCGACGCTGCGGCCAGTTTCGTCGGAGGCTTTGCGTACGCGCTGGTAGCGCTCTTCGTGTTCGGCGTAGGTGCCGTGGCTGAGGTTGAAGCGGGCTACGTCCATTCCGGCTTCGACCAGTGCCTTGATCTGGTCGTACGTGTCGGTGGCGGGCCCTAGGGTGCAAACGATTTTGGCTCGGCGCATGGTACGAGCCTAGGGCTTACCAGTCAGTAGACAATTAGGCACTCATGACTGCTCAACAACCTTTGCGTGAAAGGTCGTTGACAATTGTTGAATGTGCAGGGGGGTGCTCCGATGAGCATACGGAGAGGGGGTGTTCCGGAGTCTCAGAGCTGGGGCGGGGTCATGATGAAGCGGGCGTGCACGAGGGCGTGGAGGGTCTGGCGCTGGGGTTCGAGGTCGAGGGCGGGGGCAGGGGTGTCTTCCGCCCTTTCGAGTACGGCGGAGCGCATGCGGCCGGCGAAAGCGGGTGGTGCGGGGCGGGGTGCTTCGGTGCCGGGGTCGGCCAGTTCGACGAGGGCGGTGAGGTCTGTGTCGAGGGCCTGGGCGTATTCGCGGGCGCGTTTGACGGCTTCGTGTACGGCGTGGCGGCGTACTTCGGCGTATGCGGGTGAGTCGGGGCGCATGGTCCACCAGGGGCCGTCGACCTGGGTGAGTTCGAGGTCGGCGAGGCGGGTGGTGAGTTCGCCGAGCGCGGTGAAGTCGGTGAGGGCGGCGGTGATGCGGACGCTTCCGTGGTAGGCGCGGACGCGTTCGCCGCGGCCGCGCCGGGTGAGTTCGGGGCTGATGGAGAAGGCGCCGGTTTCGAGTTCTTCGACGGTGTCGCCGTAGGTCTTGAGGAGGTCGAGGGCGAGGTTGTTGCGGCGGGTGAGGTCTTCGAGTGCGGTGCGGCGGTCCGTGCCGCGGGCGTTGACGGTGATGGCGATGCGGGCGATTTCGGGGTCGAATTCGAGGTGGGCTTCGCCCTGGACGGCGAGGCGGGGTGCTTCGGGGGTGCCGTATGGGGGGTGTGGTGCGTGCGGGGTCGGGGGGCTCGGTTCGTCGGTCACGTTTTCCACTGTCGCATCCGGGGGTGACGACGGGTGGTCATCAGATCGAAATGTGAAAGGGGTGTTGCCGGTGTGACGGGCTGGGCCAGAATCTACGCGCGTCACACAGCGCAACGGAACGAGGAGACGACAAGATGCCGCTGAACCGTAGGACGTTCCTGGGCCGGTCGGCCGCCGCAGGAGCCGGTGTTGCCGTGGCCGGCGGGACCGTCGCCGCCCCCGCCACCGCCGCCGAAGCGCGCGGGAAGGGGCGGGGGCCGAAGCGGTACTCCTTCACCGTGATGGGCACGACGGACCTGCACGGCAATGTCTTCAACTGGGACTACTTCACGGACAAGGAGTTCGACGACAAGGCGCACAACGATGTGGGCCTGGCGAAGATCTCCACCCTGGTGAACCGGATCCGTGAGGAGAAGGGCCGCGGCAACACGCTGCTCATCGACGCGGGTGACACCATCCAGGGGACGCAGTTGTCGTACTACTACGCCAAGGTCGACCCGATCACGGCGGCCCACGGCCCCGTGCACCCGATGGCGCAGTCGATGAACGCCATCGGCTACGACGCGGCCGCTCTCGGGAACCACGAGTTCAACTACGGCATACCGGTGCTGCGGAAGTTCGAGGAGCAGTGCGACTTCCCGCTCCTCGGTGCGAACGCCCTGGACGCGAAGACGCTGCGCCCGGCCTTCCCCCCGTACGTCATGAAGAGGTTGCGTACGCCGCACGGCCGTGATGTGCGGGTGGCGGTGCTCGGTCTGACGAACCCGGGCATCGCGATCTGGGACAAGCAGAACGTGCAGGGGAAGATGACGTTCCCGGGTCTGGAGGAGCAGGCGGCGAAGTGGGTGCCGAAGCTGCGTTCCATGGGTGCGGACGTGGTCGTCGTGTCGGCGCACTCGGGTTCCAGCGGCACGTCGTCGTACGGTGACCAGCTTCCGTACGTCGAGAACGCGGCGGCTCTGGTGGCCGAGCAGGTCCCCGGGATCGACGCGATCCTGGTGGGGCACGCGCACACGGAGATTCCCGAGTACTTCGTGGAGAACAAGGAGACGGGGAAGAAGGTCGTCCTGTCGGAGCCGCTCAAGTGGGGGCAGCGGTTGACGCTGTTCGACTTCGATCTGGTGTGGGTGAGGGGCCGCTGGACGGTGGAGCAGGTGGGGGCGAGGGTCCTCAACTCCAATACGGTCGCCGAGGACCCGAAGATCGTGAAGCTGCTCGGTGACGAGCACCGGAAGGTCGTGGGGTACGTGAATCAGGTCATCGGTACGTCGACGGTCGCGATGACGACGGCGCAGGCGGCGTGGAAGGACGAGCCGCTGATCGACCTGATCAACCACGTGCAGGTGGAGACGGTGCGGGCGGCGCTGGCGGGCGGGGCGTACGCGGCGCTGCCGGTGCTGTCGCAGGCGTCGTGTTTCTCGCGGACGGCGGCGGTTCCGGCGGGTGAGGTGACGATCAGGGACGCGGCGGGTCTGTATCCGTTCGAGAACACGCTGGAGGCGCGGGTGCTGACCGGCGCGCAGCTGAAGGAGTACCTGGAGTTCTCGGCGAAGTACTACGTGCAGACGGCGGCGGGGGCCGCGGTGGACACGTCGAAGCTGACGAACGCGGGGAACACGCCGGACTACAACTACGACGTGGTGTCGGGTGTGACGTACGAGGTCGACATCGCGAAGCCGGTCGGTTCGCGGATCGTGAATCTCGCGTTCGGGGGCGGGCCGGTGGACGCGGCGGCGGAGTTCGTGCTGGCGGTCAACAACTACCGGGCGAGTGGTGGCGGGGCGTTTCCGCACATCGCGGGTGCGAAGCAGGTGTGGGTGAATTCGGAGGAGATCCGGAACACGATCATCACGTGGGTGCAGGCGAAGGGTGTGCTGGATCCGGCGGAGTTCGCTTCGGTGGGCTGGAGGCTGACGCGGGACGGTGTGCCGGTGTTCTAGGGGCGGTGGGCGCGGTCTGCCCTGCGGGGCTCCGCTCCGTACCCCGGTCCCTGAACGGCGGACGGCGGACGGCGGATGACGGACGGGCCGGGCGTTCTCGCTCAGCGGGAGGGGCCAGCCCGTCCGGCGTCTCTAGCGGCCCTGGGTCAGCGGGGTGAGGGCCGGTTGCTGTGCGGGGATCCTGGGTGCCTCGCGGCGTTCGAGGCCGAAGCTGGTGAACGCGGTGCGCCTCGGCAGCGGGTAGGGGTCGGTGCCGGTGAGGGAGTTGAGGATCGTCGCGCTGCGCCATGCGGCGAGGCCGAGGTCGGGTGCGCCGACGCCGTGGCTGTGCCGTTCGGCGTTCTGTACGTAGACGGATCCGGTGACGGCGGGGTCGAGGACGATGCGGAACTGGTCGTCGATGCGGGGGCGTTCGGAGGCGTCGCGGCGGATGTAGGGGTCGAGTCCGGTGAGGAGCCGTCCGAGGGGGCGTTCGCGGTAGCCGGTGGCGAGGACGACGGCGTCGGTGGTGAGGCGGGAGCGGGTGCCCTGCTGGAGGTGTTCGAGGTGGAGTTCGACCTTGGTGGTGCCGACGCGGCCGGCGGTGCGTACGGAGACTCCGGGGGTGAGGACCGCGTCGGGCCAGCCGCCGTGGAGGCTGCGCCGGTAGAGCTCTTCGTGGATGGCGGCGATGGTGTCGGCGTCGATGCCTTTGTGGAGTTGCCACTGGCGGGGGCCGAGGTCGTCGCGTACGGACTCGGGGAGGGCGTGGAAGTAGCGGCTGTAGTCGGGGGTGAAGTGCTCCAGACCGAGCTTGGAGTACTCCATGGGGGCGAAGGCTTCGGTTCTGGCCAGCCAGGTGATCTTCTCGCGGCCCGCGGGGCGGGCGCGGAGCAGGTCGAGGAAGATCTCGGCGCCGGACTGTCCTGATCCGATGACGGTGATGTGTTCGGCGGCCAGGAGCCGTTCGCGGTGGTCGAGGTAGTCGGCGGAGTGGATGACGGGGACGGTGGGGGCTTCGGCGAGTGGTCTGAGGGGTTCGGGGATGTGGGGCTGGGTGCCGACGCCGAGGGCGACGTTGCGGGTGTAGGCGCGGCCGAGGGCTTCGGCTTCGCCGTCGGTGTCGAGTTGGGTGAAGTCGATTTCGAAGGCGTCGCGCTCGGCGTTCCAGCGGACGGCGTCGACCTGGTGGCTGAAGTGGAGTCCGGGGAGGTGGGTGCTGACCCAGCGGCAGTAGGCGTCGTATTCGGCGCGTTGGATGTGGAAGCGCTCGGCGAAGTAGAAGGGGAAGAGCCGGTCGCGGGTGCGCAGGTAGTTGAGGAAGGACCAGGGGCTGGCGGGGTCGGCGAGGGTGACGAGGTCGGCCAGGAAGGGGACTTGGAGGGTGGCGCCTTCGATGAGGAGGCCGGGGTGCCAGTGGAAGGCGGGGCGCTGTTCGTAGAAGGCGGTGGTGAGGCCGCCGTGTACGCCGTCGGCGAGGGCGGCGAGGGAGAGGTTGAACGGGCCGATGCCGATGCCGACCAGGTCGTGGGGCTGGTCGGGTGCTTGGGGCTGGGGGGCGGCGGTCATCGGTGGGTACTGCCTTCCGGGAGTGACAGGGGTGAGAGGAGCGAGAGGAGTGCTTCGAGGTCGCTGGGGGTGGTGTGGGGGTTGAGGAGGGTGGCTTTGAGCCAGAGGCGGTCGTCGGCGCGGGCGCGGCCGAGGGCGGCGCGTCCTTCGGTGAGGAGGGTGCGGCGGATGGTGGCGATGTCGTCGTCGGTGGCGCGGGTGGGGCGGAAGAGGACGGTGCTGATGGTGGGGCGGTCGTGGAGTTCGAGGCCGGGGGTGTTCTCGATGAGGTCGGCGAGGTGCTGGGCGGCGGCGCAGGTGCGGTCGACGAGGTCGGCGAGTCCTCGGCGGCCGAGGGCGCGGAGGGTGACGGCGATTTTGAGGACGTCGGGGCGCCGGGACGTACGCAGGGAGCGGCCGAGGAGGTCGGGGAGGCCGGCTTCGGTGTCGTCGTCGGCGTTGAGGTAGTCGGCCTGGTGGCCGAGGGGGGCCAGGGTGGTGGCGTCGGGGACGGCGAGGAGTCCCGCGGCAACGGGCTGCCAGCCGAGTTTGTGCAGGTCGAGGGTGACGGTGTGGGCGCGGGAGAGACCGTGGAGGCGGGTTCTGTGTACGTCGCTGAAGAGCAGGGGGCCGCCGTACGCGGCGTCGATGTGGAGTTCCGCGTGGTGGCGTGCGCAGAGGTCGGCGATGTCGGGGAGGGGGTCGATGCTGCCGGTGTCGGTGGTGCCCGCGGTGGCGGTGACGAGGAGGGGGTGGTGGAGGTCGGTGAGGGCTTCGTCGAGTGCGGCGGGGTCGATGACGCCGGTGGGGGCGGGGACGGCCACCGGCTCGGGGAGGCCGAGGAGCCAGGCGGCGCGGTGCAGTGAGTGGTGGGCGTTGGCGCCGCAGACGAGTTGTACGGGGCCGTGGCGTTCGCGGGCGAGGAGGAGGGCGAGCTGGTTGGCTTCGGTGCCGCCGGTGGTGAGGAGGGCGTCGGGTGCGGGTTCCTGGGGGTAGACCTCGGCGGCGAGCGCACGGGCGACGTGGGTTTCCAGGGCGGAGGCCGCGGGTGCCTGGTCCCAGGAGTCCATGGACGGGTTGAGTGCGGACGCGGCGAGGTCGGCGGCGGTGGCGACGGCGAGCGGCGGGCAGTGCAGGTGGGCGGTGCACCGGGGGTCCGCGGGGTCGGCGGCGCCTTCGGCCAGGGCGCGGACGAGGGTGTGGAGGGCTTCCTCGGCTCCGGTGCCGGTGGCGGGCAGCGCGGGTCCGACGGCGTCGAGGAGCCGCTCGGTGACGGGGCCGGGGCCGCCGGCGGGAAACGGTCCGCCGCGGGCGAGGGCGCCCTGGTGGAGGGCGTCGAGGACGGTGTCGAGCAGGGGCCGCAGGGCGGCGGGTCCTCCTGTGCCGCCGGCGAGGGGCGGGAGGGGGGTGCCGGGGGGCGGCGTACTCATGCGTGGTCCTTCGGGTGCGCTGGGCTGACACACCAGCGTGTACAGGCATGAGCCGGTGCGTCCGGAGTGCTCAACGATTTCAACCCGAAAGTGGTACTGCCGCGTGGGAGAGGAGAGGCGGCCGCGTGCAGCTGGTATGGGGCCCGGTCCGGTGGTGCTGGGAGGCGGTGGCGGTGGGTGGGCGGTGGCGTGGTGCCGGACCGGGCCCCGGTGGGTCAGCTTTCCCGTACGGCGATGGCGCGGCGAAGGTCGTCGAGCTGGTCGACGAGTTTGCGGCGCAGGGCCGGGATCATCTCGGTGTCGCGCAGGAAGTCCTCGCCGAGGCGCAGGGACTCCGTGTCGACGGCGAAGTGGGGGAAGGCGTGGCGCCCCGCGGCTTCGGCGATGGCGGGTCCGCGGCGGTCGGCGACGGCTTTGGCGTCGCGGTAGTAGCGGGGGATGTAGTCGCTTACGAGGGTGGCCTGTTCGGGTTGCCAGAAGCCTTGGGCGGTGGCGGTGAAGAGGTAGTTGGAGAGGGTGTCGTCCTCGAACATGCGGGACCAGGCGGCGGCTTTGGCCTCGGGGGCGGGGAGGGCGGCGCGGCAGCGGGCGGCGCCTTCCTGGCCGGTGGCGCTGGGGTCGCGGTCGAGTTCGGCGACGATGGCGGTTTCGTCGGTGGCGCCGAGTACGGCGAGGCGGCGCAGGATGCGCCAGCGCAGGGCGGGGTCGAGTTCGGGGCCGCCGGGGACGCCGCCGCTGTGGAGCCAGTCCTGGATGCCGTCGGGCTGGGTAGCGGCGTCGATGAGGTGGCGTACGGCGGTGAGGCGCAGGCCGGGGCTGCTGCCGTCCTCGGTGCGGCGGATGAGGTCGCGGCACAGGGAGGTGAGGGTGGCGAGGCCGGTGGGGCGTTCGGCCGGGGAGAGGTAGCGGTCGGTGATGTGGGTGGCGGCGAAGGCGAGTACGCCCTGGACGATGGCGAGGTCGGTTTCGTCCGGGAGGTGGGCGCGGGCCGTCTCCAGGTAGGCGACGGATTCGAGCTCGCCGTCGCGGACCATGTCGCGCAGGCAGTTCCACACGACGGCGCGGGTGAGGGGGTCCGGGATGCCGGAGAGGGTGCGCAGTGCGCGTTCCTCGGACTCCTTGTCGAGGCGGATCTTGGCGTAGGTGAGGTCGCTGTCGTTGAGGACGACGAGGGCGGGGCGGCGGCCGGCTCGTACGGTCACGGACTCGGACCCCGGCCCCGACTCGAACTGGGAGCCGGAGCCGGAGTCGCCGGACTGGGTCGGGGCCTGGGGCAGGTCGATTTCGAACCGCTCGCGCAGGACGAGGCTCCGGCTGTCGACCAGGTCGTGGTCGTAGGCGCCGACGGCGATGCGGTGGGGGCGGCTGCCGTTCTGGCCGACGGTCAGGTGCCACTGGCCCTCGGCCTCGGCGGGCTGGGGGGTGAGCGTGTCGACGCCGGTGGTGCGCAGCCACGCCTCGGCCCAGGCGTGGACGTCGCGGTCGGTGGCGGAGGCGAGGTTGTCGATGAAGTCGGCGAGGGTGGCGTTGGCGAATTTGTGGCGGGCGAAGTGGGTGTTGATGCCGGTCAGGAAGTCCTTCTCGCCGAGCCAGGCGACGAGCTGGCGCAGGGCGGAGGCGCCCTTGGCGTAGGAGATGCCGTCGAAGTTGAGCATGGCGGACGCGGTGTCGGGGACGGCGTCCGGGTCGGGGGCGACGGGGTGGGTGGAGGGGCGTTGGTCGGCGTCGTATCCCCAGCCCTTGCGGGCGACGGCGAAGTCGGTCCAGGTGTCGGTGAAGCGGGTGGCTTCGGTGAGGGTCTGGTAGCCCATGTACTCGGCGAAGGACTCGTTGAGCCAGATGTCGTCCCACCACTGGAGGGTGACGAGGTCACCGAACCACATGTGGGCCATTTCGTGGGCGATGACCATGGCGCGGGTCTGTCGTTCGGTGTCGGTGACGGCGGAGCGGTAGACGAACTCGTCGCGGAAGGTGACGAGACCGGGGTTCTCCATGGCTCCGGCGTTGAATTCGGGGACGAACGCCTGGTCGTAGGAGTCGAAGGGGTAGGGCTCTTCGAACTTCTCGTGGTAGCGGTCGTAGCAGGCGCGGGTGATGCCGAGGATTTCCTCGGCGTCGGCGCTCAGGTACGGCGCGAGGGAGCGGCGGCAGTGGATGCCGAAGGGCAGGCCGGCGTGGTGGGTGCGTACGGAGTGCCAGGGGCCCGCGGCGACGGCGACGAGGTAGGTGGAGATGCGCGGGGTGGGGGCGATGGTCCAGCGGCCCGCGCCCTGGTGTTCGGCGATGCCGTTGCCGAGGACGGTCCAGTGGTCGGGGGCGGTGACGGTGAGGGCGAAGACGGCTTTGAGGTCGGGCTGGTCGAAGGCGGCGAAGACGCGCTGGACGTCGTCCATGAAGAGCTGGGTGTAGACGTACGTTTCGCCGTCGGTGGGGTCGGTGAAGCGGTGCATGCCTTCGCCGGTGCGGGAGTAGCGCATGGCGGCGTCGACGCGCAGTTCATGGTCTCCGGGGGTGAGGCCGGTGAGGGGGATGCGGTTTCCGTCGAGCGTTTCGGGGGCGAGGGGCTGTCCGTCGAGGGTGACGGTGCGCAGGGTGGCGGGCTTGATCTCGACGAAGGTGTTCCCGGCGGTGTGCGCGGTGAAGTGGATGACGGTGCGGGAGTCGAAGGTGTCTTCGCCGCGGGTCAGATCGAGGTCGATCGTGTACCGGTGGACGTCGAGGAGCTGGGCTCGGGTCTGCGCTTCGTCGCGCGTCAGTACGGACATGGGGACATGCTGCCCGATGGCGCGGGGGCGGCACAGCGGGCAGTGGTGCGCCGGACCCTGCTCCGGTCCTGCTCCGGTCCCGTTCTGGTCCTGCTCCGGCGGTGCGGTGCCGGACGCGGAACACGTGGTGTGTCCGTACCGCGTGCTCGTGTCTGACGCCTTGCCCTTGTGCTTGTGCTTTGTGTCTTGTGCTCGTGCCTTGTCCTTGTGCCTTGTGTCTTGTGCCCGCGGTCAGGACTTCGCGATTGTTTCGTGGTGGCGGATGACCTCCGCGATGATGAAGTTCAGCAGCTTCTCGGCGAAGGCCGGATCCAGCTTGGCTTTCTCCGCGAGTTCGCGCAGGCGGGCGATCTGGCGGGCCTCGCGGGCCGGGTCGGCGGGCGGGAGCTGGTGCTGTGCCTTGAGGTGGCCGACCTGCTGGGTGCACTTGAAGCGCTCGGCGAGCATGTGGACGACGGCGGCGTCGATGTTGTCGATGCTGTCGCGCAGCCGGCTCAGTTCGGCGACGACGGACTCGTCGATTTCGCTGGAGGTCATGGTCAGGGAGCTTACGTCGGCCGGGTCGCGATGGTCGGCGGGTGTTCGGGATCTGGGATCTGGTGGCTCCAGCCGCCGTGGACGGTGCGTCCCTGCTGTGCGCGGAAGCGCACGGGGGCCATGCCGACGCGGCGGGTGAAGAGGCGGGAGAAGTAGGCGGGGTCGTCGTAGCCGACGCGGCGGGCGACGGCGGCCACGGGGAGTTCGGTGGCGGCGAGGAGTTCCTTGGCGCGGCCGAGGCGGATGCCGAGGAGGTAGTCCTTGGGACTGCATCCGGCGCCGCGGCGTACGGCGGTGCGCAGTTCGGCGGGGGTCATGCCGTGGCGGGAGGCGTGTTCGGCGACGGTCAGGGGCTGGAAGGCGTCGCGGGCGAGGGACTGGAGCACGGGGTCTCCGTCGGTTCCGACGTCGGCGCGGGCGCGGCGCAGGGCGACGAGGAGTTCGTGGACGGCGGCGCCGGTCTCGACTTCCAGGAGGGGGTTCTCGCGGCGTGCGGCGCGCGTGATGCGGCCGACGGCGGCGCGGGCGGCCGCGGTGTCGGCGAGGGGGACGACGGGGCGGTCGGGCTCGATGTAACCGAGTTCGGTGTACGTCGTGGTGGCGGGTCCGGTGAAGTCGACGAAGCTTTCGTCCCAGCCGGTGGCCGGGTCGGGCCCGTAGTGGTGCGAAATGCCGGGTATGAGCCAGATCAGGGCGGGGGCGGTGACGGTGACGCGCCGCCCGTCGGGGCCGCGGTACCAGCCACTGCCCGCGTTGACGACGACGGCGACGTGGTGGTCGAGGGTGCGGGGGCCGACGGTGGGCAGTGTGCCGTGTTGCAGGCCGACTCCGAGGCAGACCAGTCCGAGCTTGTGGTGGGTGGGGCTGGGGGTGAAGTAGCGCATCCAGGTGTGGTACATCCGCTCCGCTTCCTCCCCGCCTGCTCAGGTGGCGTTCCGTTGTGTCCAATCAGCGCTGATCTTTGTCCATGGACCGTTCCGCCGCCAGAGGGTGAGGCTGGGGCGCGAACAGTGGAGCGAGAGGCGGGGACCGTGGCTGACTTCACGGTGGGTGAGACGGATTTCGAGCTGGACGGGCGGCCGGTGCGGCTGCTGTCGGGGGCTCTGCACTACTTCCGGGTGCATGAGGGACAGTGGGGGCACCGGCTGGCGATGCTGCGTGCCATGGGGCTCAACTGTGTCGAGACGTACGTTCCGTGGAACCTGCACGAGCCGGAGCCCGGGCGGCTGCGGGACGCGGGGGCGCTGGGCCGGTTCCTGGACGCGGCGCGGGAGGCGGGGCTGTGGGCGGTCGTGCGTCCGGGGCCGTACATCTGCGCCGAGTGGGAGAACGGCGGGCTGCCGCACTGGCTGACGGGTGCGCTGGGGGCGCGGGTGCGTACGCGCGACACGGAGTACCTGGGGCACGTGGAGCGGTGGTTCGGGCAGCTGCTGCCGCAGGTGGTGGAGCGGCAGGCCGACCGGGGCGGCCCGGTGATCATGGTGCAGGTCGAGAACGAGTACGGCAGTTACGGCTCGGACCAGGTGTACCTGCGGCATCTGACGGAGTTCCTGCGGGGATGCGGTGTGACGGTGCCGCTGTTCACTTCGGACGGGCCCGAGGACCACATGCTGACGGGCGGCTCCGTGCCCGGGGTGCTGGCGACGGTGAACTTCGGGTCGGGGGCGCGTGCGGGTTTCGAAGTCCTGCGGCGGTATCAGCCCTCGGGTCCTTTGATGTGCATGGAGTTCTGGTGCGGCTGGTTCGACCACTGGGGTGCGGAGCATGTCGTACGGGATCCCGCCGACGCGGCGGCGGCGCTGAAGGAGATTCTGGAGTGCGGTGCCTCGGTCAATGTCTACATGGCGCACGGGGGCACGAACTTCGCGGGCTGGTCGGGGGCGAACCGTTCCGGGCGGCGCCACGACGGGGAGCTCCAGCCGACGGTGACGTCGTACGACTACGACGCCCCCATTGACGAGTACGGCCGCCCGACGGAGAAGTTCTGGCTGTTCCGGGACGTCCTGGCGCCGTACCGGGGCGGCGGGACGCCCGTGCCGGACGTGCCGGACGCGCCTGCCGCGCTGGGTGCGCCGGTCCGGGCGGAGCTCACGGGGTGGGCGCCGCTCGGCGACGTACTGGAGGTGCTCGGGGGCGCGGAGACGGAGCGCGCGATGCCGCCGACGTTCGAGGAGCTGGGGATGGACCGGGGGCTGGTCCGCTACCGGGTGGACGTGCCGGGGCCCCGGCGGGCGTATCCGCTGGGCGTGACGGGGCTGCGGGACCGGGCCGTGGTGTACGTCGACGGGGTACGGGCCGGTGTGCTGAGCGGCGGGGCGGGTGATTACGCGGCGCTGGACGGGCCCGTGGCCGGGCCGGCCACCGTGGAGCTGTGGGTGGAGTCGCTGGGGCGGATCAACTACGGGCCGCGTGTCGCCGAACCGAAGGGCATCACGGGCGGTGTGCTGCACGAACGGCAGTATCTGCACGGTGTACGGGCGCGGGGGCTCTCCCTGGACGCGTTCGAGGACGCGGACGCGCTCGGGAAGGTTCCGTACCGTTCCCCGGAAGCGGGGGCGGGCACTTCGGGGCTGTTCCGGGGAACGTTCGAAGTCCGGGGTGCGGGTGACGCGTCGCTGCGGCTGCCGGGCTGGGAGCGGGGCTTCGTGTGGGTGAACGGCTTCTGTCTGGGCCGGTACTGGGCGGTGGGGCCCCAGGACGCGCTGTACGTTCCCGGGCCCGTGCTGCGGGAGGGCGCGAACGAGGTGTGGGTGCTGGAGCTGGAGAGCGCCGGCGAGCACGCTCCGGAGTTCGCCTGATCCGGGCGGAACGCCCTGGAGGGCCGGTCTCCTGGTAAGGACCGGCCCTCCAGGGCGTTGCCCCTTACACCGCCCGCACCTCGCGCACTTCGAAGGCGTCGAGGACGAACTCCGCCGTCCCGTCGTCGCCGGTCTTGCGCAGACCGACCCATGTCTCGCCCCTGGGGGGCGCCGTGAACTCGTAGCTCAGCACGGTCGGTCCGGTGGCGACGGGCAGCGCCTTGCGGTCGAGTTCGCGGGCGGCCGGTTCGTCGACACCGGTGATCCACGCGTACTGGCCGGCCTTCTCGTTCTCGTAGCGGAAGGAGACCCGGTAGCGCCTGCCCGCCTCGAAGCGGACGGTGTGCTGCACGGTCCGGTAGACCAGGCCGGTGTTCTCGCCGCGCGACTTGAGGGATTCCGAGCCGTCGATGACGTCGTCGATCGCCTTGCCGTTCCAGCCGCGCTGCGTGAAGGGGGCGTGCCGCTGCGCGATGTGGGTGCGCGGGTCGGTGGAGCCGCCCGCGTCGCCCTTGACGAAGACACCCCACCCCTGCGGCACGTGTCGGAAGTCCTCGAAGGCGAGCGTTGCGGGCTTGGTGCTGCGCTTCGCGGGAACGATCCGTACGTTGTCGAAGCGCACCCGTGCGTCGCCCGCGTCGGCCCGCAGGGCGAGGTCCACCCCGCCCCCGCCCTCGGGCACCGTGAAGTACGTGAACATCCGCTGGAAGCGGGTGTCGTGCTTGCGGTCGGCGGCGACGAGGTTGACGGCCGTGGACGAGTCGGTCCAGTTCTCGGCCGCGGCCCCGTCTGCGGTCCGTACGGTGAGCGCGGCGCGCCGCCGCTCCCCCGCCTCGGCCCCCACTTCGACCTGTACGGACGCGGCGTACGTCCCGGGTGCCAGGCGGGCGGGCCGCTGCCCGACGGAGGCGGCCCCGCCCGCTCCGACGACCAGCTCGTAGTCGCCGGTCGCGCTCAGTTCCACGGAGGCCGGCCCGGTGACGGTCCAGCCGTCCAGGGAGCCCGAGTCGAAGCCCGGGTCGTGCAGCGGTGTGGCCTGTCCCCAGTCCGGGTCGGCGGTGGCCGGTTCCCGGGTGCGGCAGACGACGTACGGCTGCTTCGCCTCGGCGTCGAGGGTGACCTTTCCGGCGCGTACGGGAACGTCGTGTACGTACTGCCGCCCCTGGTCGGTGAGCTTGTAGAGGGCCACCTCCGACGCGCCCGCCCAGCCGCGCGGGAGCTGCCAGCCGCTGCTGCCGCCCGCCGGGTTGTAGTGGTAGAGCTTCCCGGGGTCGGTGGCCTCGCGCGGCTCCCAGGGCAGCAGGTAGCGCCCGGCGTCGTACACGGTCCGTCCGTCGGTGGTGATGCGGCGCGTGCCGTCCGCGTCGCTCACGGACGTCTTCGTGGGGCCGAAGAAGGTGATCTCGTGCGCGTCCCAGGTCCTGACCGGGTACGCCTGGAGGTACTTGGCGGGCAGGCTGTCGGTCCAGATCAGGTGGTAGAAGGTGTTCCAGTCGGTCTTGTTGGCCCAGCCCTCGAAGTTGCCGGTGCGCGGGATGCCGAGGAGCGTCGGCCACTTGTCGGCGAAGACGTCCTTCTGGTGGTTGCGGATGAAGCGGATCAGCTGGGAGTTGATGCCGCGGGAGGTGTCGCCGCCGTAGTCGGTCTCGGTGGCCCAGTGCGCCCACAGGGCCGAGCGCTCCAGGCCGTGTCCCCATTCGGTGGTGATCTGCCAGCCCTGCTCGCGCAGGGCGCGCTGCAGACGGTCGGAGGTCCAGCCGGACTCCCGGAAGACGTCGATGTAGAGCATGTTCAGGGCGGGGTCGGTCTCGTCGCGCAGGTCCTGGAAGCGCTTGACGATGTCGCCGGACACGAGGTCGCGCCGCTGGTCGATGCGGTAGCTCTGGTCGAGCCAGTCCCACTGTTCATCGGTCTTGTCGACGAGCGTTTCGGAGAAGGCGTTCGCGACGGGGTACGACTCGGTGGCGTTCACGTGAACGCCGAAGTCGCTTCCCCAGGCGCGGCCTTCCCGTACGAGGGTGTTGAGGTCGCCGAGGCCGCCGGCGCGCTTGTTGTAGTTGCCCGCGTAGTCCGGGTGGGCCGAGTCGTGGCCCTCCGACTGGTAGCCCTTGAGGAGCGTGTACTGGCGCAGGCCGTCCGTCGCGAGGGAGATGCGCTTGACGTTGTCGAGCGTGGCGAGGAACGGGTTGGTGGCCTGGCTGGCGAAGTTGAAGGGGATGTGCGGGACGACGCGCAGGTGCTGTGCGTCCGCGCCCAGCGGGTTCACCATGATGTCGCGGAAGGCGATCGCGGCGTCCTGCCAGTCCACGACGCCGTCGCCGTTGCGGTCCCGGGTGACGATCACGGTGGCGTACGGGAGCGGCTCGGTGGCGTCCACGGGAGCGGTCGCGGCACGGTGCGTCCACTGTCCGCAGGTGAGCCGCGCCTCGACGTAACCGGCCTTCCTGACGGTCCGGTGCCAGAGCCGTCCGTTCTCCCAGGTGGTGCCGGACGCGCTGTCGGGCCTGTCGTACGACGTGTTGGTCTCGACGGCGCCGCCGAGCCGGTCGTGGGCGACGACCGCGTAGGCGCAGCCGATCGGCGCCGTGTCGGGGGGCGTGTCCGGTGCGGGCTGTACGAGGGTGTCGCCGCTCCTGGCCTTGTCGAGCTGGATGCGGGCGGCGAGGAGCGTGGCGCCGGGCTGGTCGCTGCGTACCGACAGGAAGGCGAGCGAGGGGATCTGGAGGGTGCCGACGCGCAGGGCGGCGGTGTCGGCGATCTCTGTGACGCGCCAGTCGACCTGCCGGCCGGTGACCCGGATCTCCACCTGGATCTCGGTTCCGCCCTCGAAGGCCAGGGTGTACGCCGCGCGGTCGCGGCCCGCGCGGGCGGTCACCTCGGGCGTACGGGCGGTCCCGTCGATCAGCACCGAGGTGACCGGGTCCTCCTGCCCGTACAGCCGCGCGCCGGTGCCGCGGTCGGTGTACGACACGATGCGCGGGAAGCGGGAGTCGACGCGCACCTCCAGTTCGCGGGAGCGCAGCACGGCCCCGCCCTCCGCCGCCGGGGCGGTGGAGGGGGCGGCGAGGGCCGGGCCCGCGCCGGCCAGTGCGGTGGCGGCGGTGGCGGCGCCCGCGGCCACCACGGTCCTGCGGCTCGGTCCGGGGTCCTGTGCGTGCACGCTCGCTCTCCTGTCGCTCGACGGCATGGTGTGCACGCCAACATGCGCCGCGAGGAGCAGGTGCGCCTATGGACAAAGGAGGGGCGGGTGTTGGACTAACGTGTCCGGCGCCCGCCCTCCCCGCCCACGGCGGGTGTCCGCTGCCCGCTGTCTGCTGTCCGCGTCACAGGCCGGTGCCGCCCTCCTCGACGAGGCCGGCGCGCAGTTCCCCGCGGAGGCCGCGGACGCGCCGGCGGGCTGGATGCCGGTCGCGGCGAGGATCACTGCGTCTGCGGCGGCACCTCGCCTGGGGCGGAGACCGTGGAGGCCCTTCTGGAGTACGGCGCCGACCCCGACCTCCCGGCGTCCGGCACCGAGCCGCCCCTGGTGCTCGCCGCGCGGCGCGGGTCCACCGAGACCGTACGGGCGCTTCGGCGACACGGCGCTTCGGCGCGGCGGGAGGCACTGGAGGAGGAGCGGCGGTGGCTCGGAGCGGACGTGGAACAAGAGCTCCGGACGGGGCTTCTGGAGACCTTCGCGGACGGCGGGGCGGAGCCCGAGACCGTCACCAGCCGCATCGAGGAGGGCGGCGGGGTGACCGTCGTCGTCGAGCTGCTGCGGGACGGCACACCGGTCGCCGGCACCGCGCAGCAGACCGGTCATGCCGCGATCGCGACTCTTCTGGAGGAGCGGCTGGGCATCCGTACTCCGTTCGCCGAGCTCGCCGAACGGGCTCTGAGCGGCGGTGATCCCGGCCGGGACGAGTGGATGGAGTCGGTGGCCGTGCTGTGGCGGCGCGGCGACGAGGAGACGTTCCTGGCGGCGTCCGAGTGGTGCGCGAGCGGTGACCTCCTGCGGCAGACCTTCGCCGCCGACGTCCTGGCGCAACTGAGGTTCGAACAGGGCGGAAAGCCGTTCGCGGCGCGCGCCCTGCCCCTGCTGCGGGAGCCGGCGCGCGAGGCTCAGGGGCCCGAGCTGCTCCAGGCCGCCGTGCTGGCGCTCGGGCACCACGGCGACCCTGCCGCCCTGCCCGAGATCCTGCGCCACGCCGGCCACCCCGAAACCGAGGTACGGCACCGGGTGGCCCTCTCCCTTCTCGGCCTCGTCCCCGCCGGTCACCAGGAGGGCGTGGCGGCGCTGATCGCGCTCAGCCGCGACCCCGACGACGAGGTGCGCGACTGGGCGACGCTGCGCTCGCCGGTTCCGGGGCCGACACCCCGGACATCCGCGACGCGCTGGCGGACCGGCTGGAGGACCACGACGCCGACACGGCGGCGGAGGCGGCGCGCGGCCCGGCGGCGCGCCGGGACCCCGGGGCGGTCGAGGCGCCGGCCCGTCTGCTGGGCGGCGAGGATCCCGAGGGGTACGCGTATGCGACGGCGGTGGAGGCGCTGGAGCACATCGAGGACACGACGGTACGGCGCCGACTGGAACGCACGCCGCCGCGCTACCGCTGAGAAGCACTTTCCGTTGCCGGGGCCCCGCCCCGGCAACGGTCCCACGGGCCTCGAGCGCCGGACGGGCTGAAGAACCCGGCCCGTCCGGCGCTCGAGGACGACGTCCGGACGCCGTCTAGGCGGCAGCGCTGCGGCTGCCCCGGCCCCTGCCACGGCTGCCGCTGCCGCTGCCGGGAGCACGCTCGCCCTGACCGCGGCCACCGCCGGTCTGAGCACCCTGCCCGCGGCCACCGCCCTGTGCACGGGCGGCGCCGCCGCGCTCACCCTGCGCGCGGCCGCCCGCCTGGGCACGCTCGCCCTGGCCGCGACCGGCGCCCTGGGCGCGCTCACCCTGCGTACGGCCGCCACCCTGCGTACGGGTTCCACCGGTGCCGCCGCCACTGCGGCCGGCACCGCCGCCACGACCGGCGCCACCACCGCGGCCGCCGCTCTGCGGACGCCGCTTCGGCTGCGCGGAAGCCTGCTGCTGCTGCGGGACCTCGATCACGATGGCGACGCCCGAGGGCTCCCGCGCACCGGTGATCCGGGCCAGCTCGTCATCGCTGGACTTGACCCGCGCCGTCTGCGGGACGATGCCGGCGGCCGACATCAGCTGCGTCATCTCGCGCTTCTCGTCGGGCAGCACCAGGGTGACGACACTGCCGGACTCGCCGGCGCGGGCGGTACGGCCGCCGCGGTGCAGGTAGTCCTTGTGGTCGGCCGGCGGGTCGACGTTGACCACGAGGTCGAGGTCGTCGACGTGGATGCCGCGCGCCGCCACGTTGGTCGCCACCAACGCGGTGACCTGCCCGGTCTTGAACTGGTCGAGCGTGCGGTTGCGCTGCGGCTGCGAACGGCCGCCGTGCAGCGCCGCGGCGTGCACACCGCTGGCGAGCAGCCGCTTGGCGAAGCGGTCCGCGGCACGCTTGGTGTCCACGAAGAGGATCACCCGCCCGTCACGGGCCGCGATGCGCATGGCGACGGCCTTCTTGTCGGTCTCGTCCGCGACGTACAGCACGTGGTGCTCCATCGTGGTCACCGCGCCCGCGGACGGGTCGACGGAGTGGACCACCGGGTCGGTCAGGAACATCCGCACGAGGCGGTCGACGTTGCGGTCCAGGGTCGCCGAGAACAGCATCCGCTGCCCGTCCGGCTCGACCTGCTTGAGCAGCGCCGTGACCTGGGGGAGGAAGCCCATGTCGGCCATCTGGTCGGCCTCGTCCAGGACGGTGATCGACACCTGCCCGAGCTCCGCGTCGCCGCGCTCGATGAGGTCCTTCAGACGGCCCGGGGTGGCGACGAGCACTTCGGCGCCGCGCCGCAGCGTGTTCACCTGCTTGGTGATCGACATGCCTCCGACGACCGTGGCCATCCGCAGGTTCACGGCCGTGGCGTACGGCGTGAGCGCGTCGGTGACCTGCTGTGCGAGCTCCCGGGTGGGCACCAGGACCAGCGCGAGCGGTGCGCGCGGCTCGCAGCGCCGGCCCGCGGTACGGGCCAGCAGGGCGAGGCCGAAGGCGAGGGTCTTGCCGGAACCGGTGCGTCCGCGGCCGAGGATGTCGCGGCCCGCGAGCGAGTTCGGCAGGGTCGCGCCCTGAATGGGGAAGGGCTCGGTCACACCCTGGGCCGCCAGGGTCTTGAGCAGGGCCGCGGGCATGTCGAGGTCGGCGAAGGCCTCGACGGCCGGCAGCGCCGGGGTGACGGTCTCCGGCATCGCGAATTCACCCTGCACGGGCACGGCCCTGCGGGCGGAACCCTTTGCGGGGGCCTTGCCGCGAGCGGCCTGCGAGGAGCGGTTGCGGACGGGACGGGCGGAGCGTGCGCTGGCGGCGGCGGGGCGTTCGGAGCGGGTCATTCAGGTTTTGCCTTCCTGGGAACAAGCACAAGCCGGGGCCCGCACCTTCACGGTGCGGGCCCCGGCTGGCGAGGTATCGCGTCGGCTAATTAGGCCGGGACGATGTTCTCCGCCTGCGGGCCCTTCTGGCCCTGCGTGACGTCGAAGGAGACCTTCTGGCCCTCCTGGAGCTCACGGAAGCCCTGGGTGGCGATGTTGGAGTAGTGGGCGAAGACGTCAGCGCCGCCGCCGTCCTGCTCGATGAAGCCGAAGCCCTTTTCCGAGTTGAACCACTTCACGGTTCCAGTAGCCATGTCATTCTCCTAAAAAACTGGGGCAGATCCGGAAATCCGCACTGCACGGATTCCACGTCGCCGCAATGAGCCCCATCCGGAGAACCGGAAAACAAAATGCGCCTGAGGAAGCATTCCCGTCAGGCGCACATAATGTTTATGGGTACCAAAACTGCAACTCGTCCACCCTAACACGATGCCGCCGGAGCACCACCCCCTCGCCCCGAGAAGATCGCGCCGCCGCCGGTGACGCGCCCCGCGGCCGGTCCTCGCGGTCAGTCCTCGCGGGCCTCTCCGTCGCCGTTGCCCCGGCGGACCGTCCGTACCGGGCCGCCCGGCCGCCAGGCCCGTACGACCAGGGCGTCGCCCTCGACGGAGGTTCCTACCTCCTCGGCCAGCTCCACCCGGAACAGGCGGAACGGCTCCGGCGGCCCGGCCTGTCCGGAGAACCGCGCGATGACATCACGGTCGGTGGCCTCCACCGCCCGGCCGCTGGTCCGCACGTCCCCGTCCCGCATTTCGCCGTCCGGCCCCGGGTTCGCCTGGACGGCGAAGCGCGGATCGCGCAGGACGTCCTGCGCCTTGCGCGAGTCCGCCATCACGCCCAGCCGCATCTCGCCGTCGAGGTAGGTCACTTCGGGCCCGGTCACGCGCGGCGACCCGTCCGCGCGGATCGTCGCGAGGACGTGGCGCTCGTACTGCCGGAACCGCCGCCGCGCGGCCTCGGCGAACTGCGGTTCGGCCGCCTGGAACTCTGCCCGACTGATGGCCATGACGCCATTGAAGCCCTCATACCCGACACCTTCTGCCGGGTATGAGGAATCCTCCGGCGGTGATGCGACTCCGGCAGCACACGCGTGCCAACGGCCGTTGACATCGGCGGGACGCGCGCCCTACATTCGCCAGCAGATGGTGACCAACAAGTGTTGTCCAACAGGCGTTGGCATCAGGAGACCACCATGAACGGCACGATCGGTACCCCTTCCCGGCGCCACGTCATCGTGGTCGGCGCCGGTCCCACCGGGCTGCTGCTGGCCGGCGATCTGGCCGCCGCGGGCGTCCCCGTCACGGTGGTGGAGCGGCGCCCGCGGGGCATCAGCAACCTGACCCGCGCCTTCGGCGTGCATGCCCGCACCCTGGAGCAGCTGGACGCCCGCGGCCTCGCCGACGAGCTGGTCCACACCGGCCGGCCCGTCACCGCGCTGCGGCTCTTCGGCTCCCTCTCCGTCGACCTCTCCGGCTTGCCGTCACGCTTCCCGTACGTACTGGTGACGCCGCAGTTCGAAGTGGAGAAGCTACTGCTGCGCCGGGCCGGGAGGAACGGCGCCAGGTTCCTGTACGGAACGGAGGTCACCGGGCTCGCGCAGGACGCGGCGGGTGTGACGCTCGACGTGCGGCACACGGACGGGACGGGCGGGCCGGACGGGCCGGACGGGCCGGGCAAGAAGGACGGGACACTGCGGGCGGCCTACGCGGTGGGCGCCGACGGAGTGCGCAGCGCCGTGCGCGCGGCTCTGGGGCTGCCCTTCCCCGGGCGCTCGGTCATCAAGTCGATCGTCCTGGCCGATGTGCTGCTGGCCCAGGAGCCCGGCCGTACGGTCGCGGTGGACGGCAGGGGCACGGCCTTCGGCTTCCTCGTTCCCTTCGGGGACGGGTACTGGCGCGTGGGCGGCTGGGACCGTACGCACCGCGAGGTCCCCGACACCGCGCCCGTCGAGCTGGAAGAGCTGCGCGCGATCACCGAACGGGTCTTCGGCAGCGACTTCGGCATGCACGGCGCCCGCTGGATGTCCCGCTTCCACAGCGACGAACGCCAGGTCCCGCGCTACCGGGTGGGCAGGGTCCTGCTCGCGGGCGACGCGGCGCACACCCACTCGCCGGCCGGCGGCCAGGGCATGAACACCGGCCTCCAGGACGCGGCCAACCTCGGCTGGAAGCTGGCCTCCGTGATGAACGGGCAGGCGCCGGAAGACCTGTTGGACTCGTACCACGCCGAGCGGTATCCGGTCGGCAGGGCCGTGCTGCGCAGCAGTGGCGCGCTCCTGCGCCTCGCCATGGCGCACAATCCGCCGCAGCGCGGGCTCCGCGCCCTGCTGACCGCGACCGTCGGCCACGTGCCCCCGGTGACCCGCCGGGCGGTCGGGCAGATCACCGGCATCGGTTACGCGTACGGGGCGCCGCGCGGCGCCCACCCGCTCACCGGCAGGCGCGTGCCGGACGTCCGGCTCCAGGAGGGCCGGCTGTACGAGGCGCTGCGCGCGGGCCGGTTCGTGCTGATCACACCGCGGGGCACGGAGGCCGGCCACGACGAGCGGCTCACCGTGGCGCACTGGGCGAGTGGGCGCCGCATGACTCTGCTCGTCCGCCCCGACGGTTACGCGGCCTGGGCCTCGGAGGAGCAGGAGGAGCGGGAGGAAGAGGAGGCGGCGTCGTGAACGCACGCCTTCGGCCTCCAGGCCGCCGAGGAGCCGTGAGGTCGCCCCGCCGCCGGTCCCCGCTCAGCCGGCCGGGAGGGTGACGACCGCCGTGTGGCCCCCGGTGGAGAGGGTGCCCGGTGATCCGGTCACCGCGGCGTCGTACCGGCCGAGGGTGACGCCCCCGAACGACGCGGCCCCCTCCAGCGCGACGATCACCACCGTCCCGCCGGGCGGAACCGTGACGTCCATGCCGCCGCGCGCCACCGCGACCCGCGCGGCCGTGCGGCCCCTGCGGTACATGACGTTGAAGTTCACCACCCGGCCGCCGAGCAGCCGGCAGTCGGTGGCGACGTCCCCGGGGAAGTCCTGCGGGACGTAACGCTCGTCGACGAGCCGCCGCTCCCCGCCCACCGTGAGGTCCATTCCCGCGCCCTCGGTCATCGTCAGGATGCGGTCCACCCCGGGGAACGCCGAGAACGGGCCGTCCCCCTCGACCTCCGCGAGGCTGATCCGCCAGTCGAAGCCGGCCGTCCCGGCGCCCTCGGGCCACGTCGCGATCTCCCGGGTGACCCCGCCGCCGTTCTTCCACGCCACGGCCGTACGGCCGGCCGCCCCCAGCACCCGGACCGTCATCGCACGACGCCCTGCGCCCGCGCGGCCGCCAGCCAGGCCGGGAACTCCCGGACCAACCGGTCGTACAGCTCCGCGTCCGAGACCTGACGCGGGTCCGGCCCGGCGTGGAAGTAACCCGCGTTGTCGACCGGGCGCCTCGCCGGGACGGCCAGCTCGTCCAGCTTGCGCAGGAAGTCGAACTGCGTGCTGCGCGTGTTGCCGAAGCCCACGAACTGCCAGAACAGCGGCAGCTTCGCGGCCTTGCAGACGTACCGCTCCGCCGCGAGCTTGTTGACCGGGCCGCCGTCGGTCTGGAAGACGACCAGGGCGGGCGCCGTCGACCCGCTGTCGAGGTAGTGGTCGATCACCGCGTCCATGGCCAGGTGGTAACTGGTCTTCCCCATGTGGCCGAGCCCGGCGACGACCGTGTCGATCCGCCCCCGGTGGTTGTCGAGGGCGATGTCCGTGACCGCGTCGACGTCCGTCGAGAAGAAGACGACGGGCACGCTGCCGTCGTCGTCGAGGTTGGCCGAGAGACCGAGCACCCGGTCGGCGAGCGCCTGCACACTGCCGTCCTGGTAGTACGGCTTCATGGAACCCGAGTAGTCGAGGACCAGGTAGACGGCCGCGCGCTGCCCGCTCAGCCCGTGCTCGCGCAGCGAGACCCCGGCGCTCTTGTAGAAGCTGACGAGTGCGGGCGCGGTCTCCTCGACCTTGTGGAGGCTTATCGCCACGTCGGGTCTCCGTTTCGTACGGGGCCGGCGGGAGGGGCGGGGCCGGCGGGTTTGGCAGGGCCGGTGGGTCCGGTAGGTCCGGCGGGTCCGGTGGGTCCGGTGGGTCCGGTGGGTCCGGTGGCATCGGCCGGGCCGGCGGGGCCGGGGAACTGCCGGACCCGTACGCTATCTTGATCGCCGCCGATCCCACCGGCTCTCCCCCGTTTACCCAGAAGGCCAAGGAGCCGGCTGTGGAAGCCGCTGTCACGACGTGTTACCGCCACCCCAAGTACGAGACGTATGTGAGCTGCGCGCGCTGCGAGCGGTTCATCTGCCCCGACTGCATGCGTGACGCGGCGGTCGGGCACCAGTGCCCCGAGTGCGTGAAGGAGGGCCACAAGTCCGTCCGGCAGGCGCGCACGGTGTTCGGCGGCGCGGTGGCCGGGACGGCGGCTCCCGTGGTGACGTACGCGCTGATCGCGCTGAACGTCCTCGCCTACCTCGGTGAACTGGCGCGCCCCGGTCTCCCCGACCGGTTCGGCATGCTCGGCCTGGGCCTGCTGGGCCCCGACGGCACGCTCTTCCTCCACGAGGGCGTGGTCCACCCCGGCCTGACCGCCGTCGGGGTGGCCGACGGCGAGTGGTACCGGCTGCTCACCGGCGCCTTTCTCCATCTGCCTCCGACCGGGGGCGGCTTCGGCATCATGCACATCGTCATGAACATGCTGTGCCTGTGGAACGTGGGCAGGACCGTCGAGGACCAGCTCGGCCGGGCGCGTTACGCCGGTCTCTACCTGCTGTCCGCGCTCGGCGGTTCGGTGGCGGTCTATCTGATCGCGCCGCAGGACACCGTCGTGGGCGCCTCGGGCGCGGTCTTCGGCATCTGCGCCTCGTACTACGTGATCTGCCGCCGCCTGGGCCGTGACATGCGGGCCGTGAACCGCTTCCTTACGGGACTCCTCATCTGGATGGTGGTCTCCGCGCTGTTCGCCTCCTGGGAAGCCCACTTGGGCGGCCTGCTCACCGGTGCGCTGGTCAGCCTGGCCTTCGCGTACACGCCCCGCAAGAACCGCACCGCGATCCAGGTGGCGGTGGGCGCCGGGGTGCTGGTGCTGCTGGTCGCGCTCGTGATGACGAAGACCTCGGCGCTGACGGCGGGCGTGGTCTGACGCCGCAGCCGCCGGCCGGGGGCGGCGGGCGGAGCTCGGCCTCGGCTTTCCTTGAGGTACGAGGCTTCGGCCATGAAACCGATACGTGTCTCCCGCCCCCCGGGCGACCTTGCTGACCGTCCTGCTCGGCCACCTCGCCTTTCCCGTGCCCAGGTCCGGCACGACGATCGCCTCCCGGGGGGCGGCCGGGACCTCGACGCCTCGGGCGCGTCCCTCCAGTGGGCCGTCACCGGCTACTTCCTCACCGCGTCCGCCTTCATGCTCGCCGCGGGTTCGCTCGGCGACTTCTTCGGGTGGCGGAAGGTGTACGCGATCGGGGCCACCGTCTACACCGCCGCCGCCCCCGCCGCTTCCGCCGCTTCCACCGCCCAGAGCGTCCTGGTGCTGGACACGGCCCGTACGCTCCCGGGCGCCGGCACCGCCGCTCCAGCGCCCCCCGCAGGGTCGCGGCGGCGGGTTCGCCGCGACCCACCGCGTGCCCCTGCGTCCAGGCCACGACGGGCCCCGCCCGGCCCGGGGTACACCCCCGTCGGGGCCGGTCAGCGGGCCCTTCGGACCGTGCGCGCCCCGCCCGGCCACCGCGTGCCGCTCGACCCGCAGGCGGCCAGGACGGTCGCGTACGACTCCTTGCGCACCCGGTCGGCGGTCCAGGCGGCGGCCGTGGCGGCGCTGCGCTGCCCGGCGGGCATCTGCCGGAAACGGGCGTACGCGGCGCAGGCCCGGCCGTCCGCCGGGTTGACGATGTCGATCTTCATATTGAGCTGGGAGCGCTGCTCCTTGGCGGCGGCCACGTCGATGTTCTTCGGAATCCGGGCAATGGACCGTTCGAACCGGCCCACGCGCGCTGCCATATGCGCAACCCCTCCCCCGTGGTGGTCCGATGGCAGGAGGCGCGCGTACGGACCCGCCGGACCATGCGTGGCCGGGAGGAATCAGGCCCGCCCGGGTGTTCCGGTCCCGGAACGCGCCGCGGCGCCCACCCAGTGTCCGGTCGGGGACAGGGCAGGCGCCGCGTTCAGTTCCGCACGCCGTTGTGCGGGACGTCTATGAGGGGAGCGTACGTCAGACGGTCAGGGCACGGTCCGTCGGCTTCACCGGGGCAGGCAGTTCGCTCGCCCCCGTCAGGTAACGGTCCACGCCGCGCGCCGCCGAGCGGCCCTCGGCGATCGCCCACACGATGAGCGACTGGCCGCGGCCCGCGTCACCGGCGACGAAGACGCCGTCGACGTTCGTGGCGTACTGCGCGTCGCGCGCGATGTTGCCGCGGGCGTCGAGCTCCAGGCCGAACTGCTGGACCAGGCCGTTGGACTGGTCGGTGCCGGTGAAACCCATGGCGAGGGTGACCAGCTGCGCGGGGATCTTCCGCTCGGTGCCGGGCTTCTGCTCCAGCTTGCCGTCCTTGAACTCCACCTCGACGAGGTGCAGGAACTGGACGTTGCCGTCCTCGTCGCCCTCGAAGTGGGTGGTGGAGACGGAGTAGACCCGCTCGCCGCCCTCCTCGTGCGCGGAGGTGACCTTGTAGAGCATCGGGAACGTCGGCCACGGCTGGTTGGCGCTGCGCTCCTCGCCCGGCTTCGGCATGATCTCCAGCTGGGTGACGGAGGCCGCGCCCTGGCGGTGGGCGGTGCCCACGCAGTCCGCGCCGGTGTCGCCGCCGCCGATGACCACGACGTGCTTGCCCTCGGCGGTGATCGGGGAGACCGTCAGGTCGCCCTCCTGCACCTTGTTGGCGAGCGGCAGGTACTCCATCGCGAAGTGGATGCCGCTGAGCTCGCGCCCCGGGACGGGCAGGTCGCGGGAGACCGTCGCGCCGGCGGCGATGACCACCGCGTCGTACCGGCGCCGCAGCTTCGCGGCGTCGACGTCGCGGCCGATCTCCACCTCGGTGCGGAACTTGGTGCCTTCCGCGCGCATCTGCTCGATGCGCCGGTTGATGTGCGACTTCTCCATCTTGAACTCGGGGATGCCGTAGCGCAGCAGGCCGCCGATGCGGTCGGCGCGCTCGTACACCGCGACCGTGTGACCCGCCCGGGTCAGCTGCTGGGCGGCGGCGAGACCCGCCGGGCCCGAGCCGATGACGGCGACGGTCTTGCCGGAGAGGCGCTCGGGCGGCTGCGGGGTGACGTCGCCGTTGCCCCACGCCTTGTCGATGATGGTGACTTCGACGTTCTTGATGGTGACGGCCGGCTGGTTGATGCCGAGCACGCACGCCGACTCGCAGGGAGCCGGGCACAGCCGCCCGGTGAACTCCGGGAAGTTGTTCGTGGCGTGCAGCCGCTCGGACGCCGCCGACCAGTCCTCGCGGTAGGCGTAGTCGTTCCACTCGGGGATGAGGTTCCCGAGCGGGCAGCCGTTGTGGCAGAACGGGATGCCGCAGTCCATGCAGCGGCCGGCCTGCTTGCTGATGATCGGCAGCAGGGAGCCGGGAACGTAGACCTCGTTCCAGTCCTTGACGCGCTCACCGGCGGGACGGGTCCTGGCGACCTCGCGTCCGGTGGTCAGGAAGCCCTTGGGGTCAGCCATGGGTCGCCGCCTCCATCATCTTCTCGGTGGTCTCCTGCTCGGAGAGACCGGCGAGCTCAGCGGCGTCCTTGGCGGCGAGCACTGCCTTGTACGTGGACGGGATGATCTTGCTGAAGCGGGTCACCGCGGTGTCCCACTCGGCCAGCAGCTTCGAGGCGACCGTGGACCCGGTCTCCTCCTCGTGGCGGCGCACCACATCGTGCAGCCACAGCTTGTCGGTGTCGTCGAGGGCCTCGACCGCCCCGGCGTTGCCGGAGTTGACGTTGTCCGGGTCGAGGTCGATGACGTACGCGACGCCGCCGGACATGCCGGCCGCGAAGTTGCGCCCGGTCTCGCCCAGCACCACCGCGCGGCCGCCGGTCATGTACTCGCAGCCGTGGTCGCCCACGCCCTCCGAGACGACCGTGGCGCCGGAGTTGCGGACGCAGAAGCGCTCGCCCGTCCTGCCGCGCAGGAAGAGCTCACCGCCGGTCGCGCCGTACGCGATGGTGTTGCCCGCGATCGTCGAGTACTCGGCGAGGTGGTCGGCGCCCCGGTCCGGGCGGACGATGATCCGGCCGCCCGAGAGCCCCTTGCCGACGTAGTCGTTGGCGTCGCCTTCGAGCCGCAGCGTCACACCGCGCGGCACGAACGCGCCGAACGACTGGCCCGCGGACCCGGTGAAGGTGATGTCGATGGTGTCGTCGGGCAGACCCGCACCGCCGAACTTCTTCGTCACCTCGTGGCCCAGCATGGTGCCGACGGTCCGGTTGATGTTGCGGATCGCGACCTGTGCGCGGACCGGCCCGGCGGCCTCGGCGCTGCCCACGGCCAGGGCGTCGGCGGCGAGCTTGATCAGCTCGTTGTCGAGCGCCTTCTCCAGCGCGTGGTCCTGGGTGGTGATCTGGTGGCGGACCGCGCCTTCCGGCAGCTCGGGAACGTAGAACAGGGGCTCCAGGTTCAGGCCCTGCGCCTTCCAGTGGGTCACGGCCGCGTCGGTGTCGAGCAGCTCGGCGTGGCCGACGGCCTCTTCGAGCGTACGGAAACCGAGCTCGGCCAGCAGCTCGCGCACTTCCTCGGCGATGAACTGGAAGAAGTTGACGATGTACTCGGCCTTGCCGGAGAAGCGCTCGCGCAGGACCGGGTTCTGGGTGGCGATGCCGACCGGGCACGTGTCGAGGTGGCAGACGCGCATCATGACGCAGCCGGAGACGACGAGCGGCGCGGTCGCGAAACCGAACTCCTCGGCGCCGAGCAGTGCGGCGATGACGACGTCGCGGCCGGTCTTGAGCTGGCCGTCGGCCTGGACGACGATACGGTCGCGCAACCCGTTGAGCAGCAGCGTCTGCTGGGTCTCGGCGAGGCCGAGCTCCCAGGGGCCGCCCGCGTGCTTCAGCGAGGTGAGCGGCGAAGCGCCCGTACCGCCGTCGTGTCCGGAGATCAGCACCACATCGGCGTGCGCCTTGGACACACCTGCGGCGACGGTGCCGACACCGACCTCCGACACCAGCTTCACGTGGATACGCGCCGCCGGGTTGGCGTTCTTGAGGTCGTGGATCAGCTGAGCCAGGTCCTCGATGGAGTAGATGTCGTGGTGCGGCGGCGGCGAGATGAGCCCCACGCCCGGCGTCGAGTGCCGGGTCTTGGCCACCCACGGGTACACCTTGTGGCCGGGCAGCTGGCCGCCCTCGCCGGGCTTCGCGCCCTGCGCCATCTTGATCTGGATGTCGTCGGCGTTGACCAGGTACTCGCTCGTCACACCGAAGCGGCCGGAGGCGACCTGCTTGATGCTGGAGCGCCGCGCCGGGTCGTACAGCCGCTCGGCGTCCTCGCCGCCCTCACCGGTGTTGGACTTGCCGCCCAGCTGGTTCATGGCGATGGCGAGGGTCTCGTGCGCCTCCTGGGAGATGGAGCCGTACGACATGGCGCCGGTGGAGAAGCGCTTGACGATCTCGGAAGCCGGCTCGACCTCGTCGATCGAGATGGCCTCGCGGTCGCTCTTGAAGCCGAAAAGCCCACGCAGCGTCATCAGCCGCTCGGACTGCTCGTTCACGCGGCCCGTGTACTGCTTGAAGATGTCGTACCGGCGGCCCCGCGTCGCGTGCTGGAGGCGGAAGACCGTCTCCGGGTCGAACAGGTGCGGCTCGCCCTCGCGGCGCCACTGGTACTCGCCGCCGATCTCCAGCGCGCGGTGCGTGGCGGCGATGCCGGAGGCGGGGTACGCCTTGGCGTGCCGGGCGGCGACCTCCTTGGCGATGACGTCGAGACCGGCGCCGCCGATCTTGGTCGCCGTACCGTTGAAGTACTTCTCGACGAAGGCCTCGTCCAGGCCGACGGCCTCGAAGACCTGCGCGCCCCGGTAGGAGGCGACCGTCGAGATGCCCATCTTGGACATGACCTTCAGGACGCCCTTGCCGAGCGCGTAGATCAGGTTCCGGATGGCCTGCTCGGGCTCGGCGCCCTCGATGAACGTCCCCGCGCGGACCAGGTCCTCGACGGACTCCATGGCCAGGTACGGGTTGACGGCGGCGGCGCCGTAGCCGATGAGCAGCGCGACGTGGTGCACCTCGCGCACATCGCCGGCCTCGACGAGCAGCCCCACCTGGGTGCGCTGCTTCGTACGGATGAGGTGGTGGTGCACGGTGGAGGTGAGCAGCAGCGACGGGATCGGCGCGTGCTCGGCGTCCGAGTGCCGGTCGGAGAGCACGATCAGCCGGGCGCCGGCCTCGATGGCGGCGTCGGCCTCGGCGCACATCTCCTCCAGACGGGCGGCCAGCGCGTCGCCGCCGCCGCCGACGCGGTAGAGGCCGGACAGGGTGGCGGCCGTCAGGCCCGGCATGTCGCCGTCGGCGTTGATGTGTATGAGCTTGGCCAGCTCGTCGTTGTCGATCACCGGGAACGGCAGCGTGACATTGCGGCAGGTCGCGGCGGTCGGCTCCAGGATGTTGCCCTGCGGGCCGAGCGAGGAGCGCAGCGAGGTGACGAGCTCCTCGCGGATGGCGTCCAGCGGCGGGTTGGTGACCTGCGCGAAGAGCTGGGTGAAGTAGTCGAAGAGGAGCCGGGGCCGCTCGGACAGCGCCGCGATCGGCGAGTCCGTGCCCATGGAGCCGAGCGGCTCGCCGCCGGTGCGGGCCATCGGCGCGAGGATGACGCGCAGCTCCTCCTCGGTGTACCCGAAGGTCTGCTGGCGACGGGTGACCGAGGCGTGCGTGTGCACGATGTGCTCACGCTCGGGCAGGTCCTCCAGCTCGATCTCGCCGGCTTCCAGCCACTCCTGGTACGGCGCCTCGGCGGCAAGGCCGGCCTTGATCTCGTCGTCCTCGACGATCCGGTGCTCGGCGGTGTCGACCAGGAACATCTTGCCGGGCTGGAGCCGTCCCTTGCGGACGACCTTGGCGGGGTCGATGTCGAGCACCCCCACCTCGGACGACAGCACGACGAGCCCGTCGTCCGTCACCCAGTAGCGGCCGGGACGCAGACCGTTGCGGTCCAGTACGGCGCCGACCTGGGTGCCGTCGGTGAAGGTGACGCAGGCCGGGCCGTCCCAGGGCTCCATCATCGTCGCGTGGTACTGGTAGAACGCGCGGCGGGCCGGGTCCATGGAGTCGTGGTTCTCCCACGCCTCGGGGACCATCATCAGCACGGAGTGCGGCAGCGAGCGCCCGCCGAGGTGCAGCAGCTCCAGCACCTCGTCGAAGGACGCGGAGTCGGAGGCGTCCGGCGTACAGACGGGGAAGATCCGCTCCAGCTTGTCCGCACCGAACAGATCCGACGCGAGCTGGGACTCGCGGGCCTTCATCCAGTTGCGGTTGCCCTTGACCGTGTTGATCTCGCCGTTGTGCGCGACGAAGCGGTACGGGTGTGCGAGCGGCCAGCTGGGGAAGGTGTTCGTCGAGAAACGCGAGTGGACGAGGGCGACGGCCGTGGCGCAGCGCCGGTCCGACAGGTCCGGGAAGAACGGTTCGAGCTGCCCGGTGGTGAGCATGCCCTTGTAGACGATGGTCCGCGCCGACAGCGACGGGAAGTAGACCCCGGCCTCACGCTCGGCGCGCTTGCGCAGGACGAAGGCCTTGCGGTCCAGGGCCAGCCCGGTCGGCGCGCCTCCCCCAGACTCCGTCCGGGAGGTACCCCCGGCCACGAAGATCTGGGCGAAGGCCGGCATGGTGGCGCGGGCCCCGTTGCCGAGCAGCGAGGGGGTGACGGGAACCTCACGCCACCCCAGGACCTCGAGTCCCTCTTCGGCGGCGATCGCCTCGATCTGCGAGACGGCCTGTGCGGAGCCGTCGGCAGGGAGGAAGGCGGTGCCGACGGCGTACGCGCCGGCCTCGGGGAGGTCGAATGCGGTGACCTCGCGGAGGAAGGCGTCGGGGACCTGGAGCAGGATTCCGGCGCCGTCGCCGGAGTCGGGCTCGGATCCCGTGGCACCGCGGTGTTCGAGGTTGCGCAGTACGGTCAGCGCCTGCTCGACCAACTCATGGCTGGCCACACCGGTGAGGGTGGCCACAAAGCCGACGCCGCAGGCGTCGTGCTCGTTACGGGGGTCGTACATCCCCTGCTGGGCGGGGCGACCGTCCATGGGCGACCAGGCGTCGGAACGCATCGGCACTCCCGTCGTCGTCGTGGCATATACAGCTACCGAGGGACGACGTTGGCCCTCCGCGAAATTTCGTGCAGGTTACATGATGGCTGGCTTCTCGCGAAGTGGATAGCTCATTCCAGCATGCGGACACCGCTCATAGCGGTGGAGGTGGGGCAGAGATGGACAGAACGCATCCGTCCGGCCGTCACAGAGCAGGCTTCATTGCCTGCGGTGTCGTGGGCTCATGCCCGGTGGTAGCGGAATTGAAACCACCGGGTAACAGACTACTTATGTGGAGCCCTGCATAGTGTCTCACCCTACGGCTGTTCCGAACAGAGCGCCGAGGGCGTACGTCACACCGGCCGCCGCCCCGCCGAGCGCCAGCTGCCGCAGCCCGCTGAACCACCAGGACCGCGCCGTCACCTTCGCCACCAGCGCCCCGCAGGCGAAGAGGCCGACGAGCGCGAGCAGCACCGCGGGCCACATCGTCGAGGCCCCGAGCAGATAGGGCAGTACGGGCAGCAGAGCACCCAGCGCGAACGCCCCGAACGACGATACGGCGGCGCCCAGGGGTGAGGGAAGGTCCCCGGGGTCGATACCGAGCTCCTCGCGGGCGTGGATCTCCAGCGCCTGCTCGGGGTCCCTGGACAGCTGGGTGGCGACCTCGCGCGCCAGCCCCGCCTCGACCCCCCGCGACACGTAGAGCGCGGCGAGCTCCTCCAGTTCGTCCTTGGGATGCTTGCGCAACTCGCGCCGCTCGACGTCGAGTTCGGCCTCCACCAGCTCCCGCTGCGAGGCCACGGAGGTGTATTCGCCCGCCGCCATGGAGAAGGCGCCGGCGGCAAGCCCGGCGAGCCCCGTGATGACGATCGTCTGCTGCCCCACGGAACCACCGGCCACACCGGTCATCAGTGCCAGGTTGGACACCAGGCCGTCCATCGCGCCGAAGACCGCCGGACGCAGCCAGCCCCCATTCACGTCGCGGTGCGTGTGGTTGTCGCGGTGCGCCTCGTGCAGCGTCGCCCCGGTCTCGATGATGGCCATTCCGCCCGTTCCCCTCTCGCCGGAGGCGGGGCCGTATGCGGCCCGCTCCACCTCCTCAACACCATCGAAAGTACGCACGATCCACACCCCCCGCCAGCAAGGCAGGCCGTACTTACCCGCAGCTCAGACCCCACGCCGACCGGGTGACGCTGACGTTTCGGAGCCTTCGCCGGGCCCTGGCGTGGCACAGATCCAGGAACGAGCCCAGGGAGTTGACCGCATGCAGTCCCGCACCGATCACGGCCGCGCGCTTCAGGCCCTGCGCGCACTTCACGCCGTACGCGCGCTCCGCGACCGGGGGCGGGGCGCCCTGCTGGGCCTGGCGGTGGGCGACGCGCTCGGGGCCCCCGCGGAGAACATGAAGCCTTCCGAGATCCGCCGCCGTTGGGGCCGCATCGAAGGCTTCGTGTCCTCCGATCCCGCCGGCACGGACGACACGGAGTACGCCATCTTCTCCGGCCTCCTCCTCGCCCGTCACGGCTCGGCGCTCACCGTGGCCCACGTCGAGAACGCATGGCACCTGTGGATCGCCGACCTGGACGAGGGCCCCTTCCGCGGTGCGGGCTTCAGCGAACGCGGCACGCTGGAGAACCTCCGCCGCGGCCTGGCCGCGCCCATCTCCGCCCAGCACCGCCACGCGTGGAGCGACGGCCTCGCGATGCGCGCCGCGCCGTTCGGCGTCTTCGCGGCGGGCCGCCCGGCGGAGGCGGCGCGCCTGGTCGCGATCGACGGCTGCGTGAGCCACGAGGGCGAGGGCATCTACGGCGGCCAGGCGGTGGCGGCGGGCGTGGCGGCGGCCATGACGGGCGCCGCCCCCTGCGCGGTCACCTCCGCGGCCCTGTCGGTCATCCCGTCCGACTCCTGGACGGCCCGCTCCCTGCGCCGCGCGGTGGCCGCCGCCCCGCAGGGCGAACGCGCGGTGCGCTCGGCGGTGGTGATCGGCGGCTACCCCTGGACGGACCTGGCCCCCGAGGCGGTGGGCCTGGCCTTCGGAGCGTTCGCGGCGTCCCACGGCGACTTCACCGCCTCGGTCCTCACGGCGGTCAACATGGGCCGCGACGCGGACACCACGGCGGCGGTGGCGGGCGCCCTGGCCGGCGCCCTGTGCGGCGCGGGCGCGATCCCCCCGGCCTGGTCGTCGGCGATCGCCCCGGCACGGGGCAGTTGCCTCCCCTCCATGCGGGGCCACCACGTCCTGGACGTAGCGGACCTCCTGACCCCGGACGACGACCCCCAGGCAGCCTCATGACCCCCTACAACCCCCCGCAAGCCGCACCCCGGGCCGCACCGGACATCCCGGCCGGCCACGCCGCACCGGACCTCCGCCGCGTCGAAGGTCTCCTCCTCGGCCTGGCGGCGGGCGACGCCGCCGGCTGGCCCGCCGCCCGCCACCGCGCGGCCCGCATGCCCGACTGGACCCGCCGCCTCACCCGCGAACTCGACACTTTCGCCGAGCAGAACGCCACCACCACCCTCCCCGTCCCCATCGCCCTCAACCAGCCCCCCGAGCCCCTGCGCCTGGGCCCTTCCGACGACGCGGAGTGGGCCGCCTTCACCGCCGTCACGATCCTGGACGCCGCCCCCGGCAGGATCCGCGCCGCGGTCGACCGCGCCTGGACCGCCCTCGCCGCCGAGGTCGCCGCCGCCGCCGACCGCGCCCCCGAGGTCGAATCCGCCGTACTCCCCCTGCGCGCCCGCATCTCCGTACGCGCCGGTCTCGGCAACCTCGCCACCGGCCTGCGCCCGCCCGCGACCGGCCACGACAATCCGCACTACTTCGACGACGCCGCCTGCGTCCGCGCCTGCGTCCTCGCCACCGCCCACCCCGGCGACCCGGCCGCCGCCGCCGAGCTCGCCGAGTTCGACGCCCGCTACACCCAGGACGGCGACGGCGTCCACGGCGCCCGCGCCATGGCCGCGGCGATCGCGGCGGCCCTCGGCGGCGCCGGAGTCGACGAAGCCGTGGACGCCGCCCTCGCCCAGCTCCCCGGAGCCACCGAGATCGGCCGCAACGCGGCCCACGCCGTGCACCTCGCCCGAACCACGGCCGGCGGTGCCTTCGCCCTGGTCCCCACCCTCGAACACCAGATCGTCGACCACGTCTACAGCTACGGCATCGCCGCCGCCGAAACCGTCCCCGTGGCCCTCGCCCTCGCCACCGCCGCCCGCGGCCGCGTCACCGAGGCCGTGCCCGCCGCCGCCTGCCTGTCCCGCGTCGCCGACTCCGCCCCCGCCCTCTGCGGCGCGCTGACCGGCGCCCTCTGCGGCGGCGACGCGCTCCCGCACGGCTGGCGCGACGCCTGCCGCACTCTGGTCGGCTGCGCCCTCCCCCGCCTGGCCGGCACAGATCTCATCGAACTGGCCGCACGACTCCACCACGAACGGACCCGGACATGACGGCATTCACCCCCCTCACACTCGAAGACCGGGTCACCGGCAGCCTGATCGGCGCGGCGGTCGGCGACGCGCTCGGCGGCCCGGTCGAGGGCTGGACCCCCGAGCAGATCACCGAACGGCACGGCGGCCGCGTCCACGGCATCGTCGGCCCCTTCCACGAGGACTGGCGTACGGCGCGCCCCATCGCCCCGTACCACAAGGGCGACGGCCACATCACCGACGACACCCTCATGACGCACGCCCTGGTCCGCGTGTACGACGCCGTACGCGACCACCTGGACGCCTACGCGATCGCCGACCACCTCGTCCCCCAACTCATCGAAGAACCCGTCTACATCCCCGAGCTGGAAACAGAGGCCCTTCCCCTCCACCGCGTCTTCCTCGCCGAGAAGTGGATCGTCGCCCGCCTCCACTACGGCCACGTGGACCCGCGCGAAGCCGGTACCGGCAACATCGTCAACTGCGGCGCCGCGATGTACATGGCCCCCGTCGGCCTGGTCAACGCGGGCAACCCACCGGCCGCCTACGCAGAGGCGATCGACATCGCCGGCGCCCACCAGTCCTCGTACGGACGCGAGGCGGCCGGTGTCTTCGCCGCAGCCGTAGCCGCCGCCTGCGCCCCCGACGCGACACCGGCCACGGTCGTCGACACCTGCCTCTCCCTCGCCAAGGACGGCACCCGCACAGCGATCGAAGCAGTGGCCGAAGCGGCGGTCCGCCACCACGACTTCGAGTCCGCCCTCACCCCCCTCCGCGACGCCGTAGCCCCCTTCGACACCGTCGGCCCGGACTACCGCAGACCAACCCTCGCCGCCCGCCGCCCCTCCCGCCTGCACTCCATCGAGGAACTCCCCATCGCCCTGGGCATGCTCCTCGTGGCAGGCGGCGACTACCGCCGCACAGTCCTGGGCTCGGTCAACTACGGCCGCGACTGCGACTCGATCGCCACGATGAGCGGCGCCATCTCCGGGGCGCTGTACGGCGAGGCGGCCGTCCCCTCCGACTGGGCGAAAACAGTCGCCGAAGCAAGCCGCACCGACCTGCATGCTCCCGCCCGCACCCTGATCGACGTCACCCGCGAGGTGTACGCCCGCGACACCCGGCGCCGCCGCACCCACGAGACAGCGTTCGAGACACTGACAGGCACGTCATGAGTCTCCGTCTGACCTGGGTCCAGCCGGAGGACCTGATCACCCACGAACTCCGCCAGGCCTCCGAAGACGGCCGCGACACGACAGCGATCCGCGCCCGCTGGCACAAGGCGGGCGGCCCGCCCGCACCACCCACCACGGGCGCATCCGCCACTCCCGCGCCCCCACACCTGCGCGCCCTGGCCGAGGACCTCCTCAACGAACTGCACCTCCTGCCCTCCCCCTTGGCGGGGGCCGAACCAACCCCCCTGCCCGCCATCAGATCGGCCTGCCCGGCGTGGCCCCGGCCGTCGGTCCCGGTGCCGGGAGGGGACGTGCCGGGGCGCTCCCCGCAGGGCGTCGAACACCACACGCCCGAACGAAACCGAGTACCCGAACGTTCGGCGCCCGAGGAGACGCCCCGGCACGGCACCGCCCCCGACGCCCCCGCAACCGGCGCCCACCCCCACCGCCCGGAGCCCACCACCCCTGCCCTCCTCGACCGCCTGCACGCCGCCTGGCTCGGCCGCGCCGCCGGCTGCCTCCTCGGAAAGCCCGTCGAGAAACTCCCCCTCCCCGCCATCCGCCGACTCGCCGCCGCCACCGGCAACTGGCCCCTGCGCACCTGGTTCACCGCCCACGGCGTCCCCGCCGCCCTCCTGGCCCGACACCCCTGGAACCGCCGCTCCGCCCCCACCTCCCTCGCCGAGAACATCGACGGCATGCCCGAGGACGACGACCTGAACTACCCCCTCCTGGGCCTGCTCCTCCTCCAACGCCACACCAAGGCCTTCACCACCACCCACCTCGCCCGCCTCTGGCTGGACGAACTCCCGGCCGGCCGCACGTTCACCGCCGAACGCATCGCCTACCGCAACCTCCTCCACGGCCTGACGCCCCCTCACACCGCGACCCACCGCAACCCGTTCCGCGAATGGATCGGCGCCCTGATCCGCGCCGACATCCACGGCTGGACGCACCCCGGTGACCCGGCCGCCGCCGCCGAACAGGCCCACAGGGACGCGATCCTCACCCACACCGCCAACGGCGTGTACGGCGCGATGTTCATCGCGGCGACCATCGCCGAAGCCGCCGCCGGCGCCACCGACGTACACCACTGCCTGCGCACCGGTCTGAGCGTCGTCCCCCCGAAGTCCCGCCTGGCCCGGGCGGTCCGCCACGGCATCGAAGCAGCACGCACCGCGGCCACCTTCGACACCGTCGTGGACGGCCTCCACGCCGCCTACGGCCACCACCACTGGGTGCACGTGGTCCCGAACGCCGCACTCCTCGCCGCCGCCCTCACCCACGCCGACGGCGACTTCACCGCCTCGATCTGCCGGGCCGTGTCCGGCGGCTGGGACACGGACTCCAACGGCGCCACCGCCGGCAGTATCGCCGGCCTCCTCGCAGGCTCCCCGGAAGCCCTCCCCGCCCACTGGACCGCCCCCCTCCGCAACCGCCTGGCCACGTCCGTCGCCGGCCTCGACGGCATCGGCTTCGACACCCTCGCCCGCCTCACCCTCGTGGAGGCACACCGCGCCGCGCCCGCAGCCTCCGCCGACGCGTCACCCCGTGAACCCAAGACCGAACCCCAGGTGAAAAGCTCCCCATGACCAGAACAGCCCCCACCACCGAAACCCCCACCACCGAAACCCTCGCCACCGAGGCCACTCCCACCCCGCAACCACCCCTCACCGGCCTCCGCGTCCTCGACCTGGCCACCCTCTTCGCCGGCCCCCTCGCCGCCACCATGCTCGGCGACTTCGGCGCGGACGTGATCAAGGTCGAGCACCCCACCCGGCCCGACCCCTCCCGAGGCCACGGCCCCGCCAAAGAAGGCATCGGCCTGTGGTGGAAACTCCTGGGACGCAACAAGCGCACCATCACCCTCGACCTCTCCGCCCCCACCGGCCGCGACGCCCTCCTGCGCCTGGCCGCCACCACCGACGTGATCATCGAGAACTTCCGCCCCGGCACCCTGGAGAAATGGGGCCTGGGCCCGGCGGAACTGAGCGCGGTCAACCCCCGCCTGGTCCTGGCCCGCGTCACCGGCTTCGGCCAGTTCGGCCCGTACTCCCACCGCCCCGGTTTCGGTACGCTCGCCGAGGCGATGAGCGGCTTCGCGGCGATCACCGGCGAACCGGAGGGCCCGCCCACGCTCCCCCCGTTCGGCCTGGCCGACTCGATCACGGCGCTCGCGACCGCCTACGCCGTGATGACCGCGCTCACGGCCCGCGCCACGACCGACCGGGGCCAAGTGGTGGACATGGCCATCATCGAACCGATCCTCACGGTCCTCGGCCCGCACCCCCTCTGGTACGACCAGCTCGGCTACGTCCAGCCCCGCACCGGCAACCGCTCCCGCAACAACGCCCCCCGCAACACCTACCGCACCGCCGACGGCGCCTGGGTGGCCGTCTCCACCTCGGCCCAGTCCGTCGCGGAACGCGTGATGCGGCTGGTGGGCCGCCCCGACCTCATCGACGAACCGTGGTTCACCACGGGCAGCGGCCGCGCCGAGCACGCCGACGAACTCGACGAGGCGGTCGGCCACTGGATCGCCCGCCACACCCGGTCCGACACCCTCGCCGCGTTCGAGAAGGCCGAAGCGGCGGTCGCCCCCGTCTACGACATCCACGACGTCATGACCGACCCCCAGTACCGCGCCCTGGACACCATCACCACGGTCCAGGACCCCGAACTCGGCCCGCTGCGCATGCAGAACGTCCTCTTCCGCCTCTCCGAGACGCCCGGTGCGATCCGCTGGGCGGGCCGCCCGCACGGCGCGGACACGGACGCGGTCCTGACCGAGGCCGGCCTGTCCGAGGCCGAGATCGCCGCCCTGCGCGCCACCGGCGGCGCGCGATGACCGTGCCCACGCCCCTGACCTGGCTGTACGTACCGGGCGACCGCCCCGGGACCGTCGCCAAGGCGCTGCGCGCGGGCGCCGACGCCGTGATCGTCGACCTGGAGGACGCGGTCGCGCCCGACCGCAAGGGGTACGCCCGCTCCGCGACCGCCGAGCTGCTCACCGACCTGCCCCCCACCCCCGTCCATGTCCGCGTGAACGCCCTGGACAGCCCGTTCGCCGAGGCGGATCTGCACGTCCTGGCCGGGCTGCCCGGCCTGTCGGCCCTCCGTCTCCCCAAGGTCACGGACCCGGCCGAGGTCCGGCACGTCGCGAACGCGGTGCCGGACGTGCCGCTGTACGCCCTGCTCGAATCGGCGCTCGGCATCGAGCGCGCCCACGCCATCGCCGGCGCGCACCGCTCGCTGCGCGGTATCGCCCTCGGCGAGGCCGACCTCCGCGCGGATCTGGGCGTACGGGACGACACCGGGCTCGCGTGGCCGCGCAGCCGGGTGGTGGTCGCCGCACGGGCGGCGGGTCTGGAGGCGCCGGCCCAGTCGGTGTACCCCGACATCCGGGACCTGGAAGGGCTGGCGGAATCGTGCGCCCGGGGCCGGGCCCTGGGCTTTCTGGGCCGTACGGCGGTGCACCCCCGCCAACTGCCGGTGATCGAACGCGCCTTCCTGCCCACGCCCCGGGAGGTGGAGGAGGCCGAGGAGACCGTGAAGGCGGCGGCCGCGGACGGAGGGGCGCTGGCACTTCCCGACGGCCGCTTCGTGGACGCGGCGGTGGTCGCGACCGCCTACCGGACCCTGGCCCTGGCGTCCCGTACCCCTGCCGCCGGACCGTGACCCGACGGCCTCACGCGCCGGAGGCGCTAGTCCTTGGCCTCGGCCTTGTCGCCGGCCTCGGCACCGCGCTCGCCTGCACCGGCGACGGCACCGTCGCCATCCTCCGTCTCAGCCACCGAAGCCGCATCCGCGGCCTCATCCGCGTCGCCCTTGTCCGAAGACACCGGCTCGACCGTCTCCTCGCGCCCCGGCCGGACCTTCGCCGAGATCACGAAGTACGCCACCGCGCACACGAACACGACGATCGAGGTCCATACGTTCAGCCGGAGCCCCAGCACGTGGTGCGCCTCGTCGACCCGCATGTACTCGATCCAGCCGCGGCCCGTGCAGTACAGCGCGACGTACAGGGCGAAGACCCGGCCGTGCCCGAGCTTGAAGCGGCGGTCGGCCCAGACGACCAGCAGTGCGGCGCCGACGCACCACAGCGACTCGTACAGGAAGGTCGGGTGGTACGTCCCCGCTTCGCGGTTCACGCCCTCGGAGATCTTGAGCGCCCAGGGCAGATCGGTCTCCCGCCCGTACAGCTCCTGGTTGAACCAGTTGCCCCAGCGGCCGATGGCCTGGGCGAAGGCGAGACCGGGGGCCATGGCGTCGGCCCAGGCCGGCAGCGGGATCCCGCGGCGGCGGCAGCCGATCCAGGCGCCGACCGCGCCGAGTGCGACGGCGCCCCAGATACCGAGGCCGCCCTCCCAGATCTTGAAGGCGTCGACCCAGTTCCGGCCCTCGCTGAAGTACAGCTGGTAGTCGGTGACGACGTGGTAGAGCCGCCCGCCGACGAGGCCGAAGGGAACCGCCCATACGGCGATGTCGGCCACCGTGCCGGCTTTGCCCCCCCGGGCGATCCAGCGCTTGTTGCCGTACCAGACGGCCACAAAGACGCCAATGATGATGCAGAACGCGTAGCCGCGGAGCGGGATCGGTCCGAGCTCGATCACACCGGTCGACGGGCTGGGGATATAGGCAAGTTCCATGGCAGGGTCGACGCTACCCTGCCGGGTGGGAGGTACGGCAACCCACCCGGCAACGTCTGGATAACGGGCCCGGCGCACGTGCTACGGCGTCGCCGCGGGTGTGGCGGTCGCCGTCCCCGCCTTTTTGCCCTTGTTCGCCTCGGCGACCCACTTCTTCAGGTTCTCCTGCGTGATCTGCTCGTTGCCCTTCTTCGGGAAGACGGACTCCCCGTTGAGCATCACGGTCGGTGTGCCCCTGAAGTCGCCCTTCTCGAAGGCCTCGTTCGCCTTCCGCACCCAGCTGTCGTGCGTCCCGTCGTTCACACACTGCTTGAACGTTTCGGTGGCGAGCCCGTCGACCTTGCCCGCCAGCTCGATCAGGCGGCTGTTCCTGCCGAAGGCGTCGTCGACCTCCGGCGGCTGGTTCTGGTAGAGCACGTCGTGGTACGGCGCGAACTTCCCCACGTCCTGCGCGCACGCGGCGGCATTGGCCGCCCTCAGCGATCCGGCGCCGCCCATGTTCCGGTCGATGAGCGTGGCCAGGTGGTACTCGGTCTTGAGCTGCCCCGACGCCTCCAGCTCGTGGACCGTGTCCCGGAAGGCGTTCTCGAACTGGGCGCAGGCCGGGCAGCGGAAGTCCTCCCAGACCGTGAGCGTGGACGGCGCGTCCTCGGCCCCCACGAGGATCTTCGGGTCGCCCTTGGCGTCCGTGCCCTTGGGGGCCACGACGGGGCCCGCGCTGTCGTCGCTGCCCGAGTCCGAGCCCGAGTTCGCGGCGAGGACCCCGATCACGGCGGCCAGGCCCAGCACTCCGACCACGGCGGCGGACACGATCAGTGTCCGCCTGCGCTTGTCGCGCGCCTTCTGTGCCTCGCGCTCCTGCACCAGGCGCTCGCGGGCGGTTCGTTTTCCGTCACGGTTTTTGTCACTCACACCCGCAGCAACGAACCGGGGAGGCGCCCGCGCGCCTCCCCGGTCCAGGTCCACTCGTACGGGCTACACCGCTCAGTTGTTCGCGTCAGGCAGCGGGGCCCCTGCGGACGCCTTCCGCCAGCTCGCCGGCGAGCGCCCGTACGGCGTCCAGGCCCGCGGCCGCGTCCGGAGCGTCCAGCAGCCGCTGGACGAAGGCGGAGCCGACGATCACGCCGTCGGCGAAGGCCGCGACCTCCTTGGCCTGTACGGCGTTGGAGACCCCGAGCCCGACGCACACCGGCAGCTCCGTCGTCGCCCGCGTCCGCCGGACCAGGTCCTGCGCCTGCGCGCCCACCGACTCGCGCGTACCCGTCACGCCCATCAGTGAGGCCGCGTAGACGAAGCCCGATCCCGCCGCGGTGATCGTGGCGAGCCGCTCGTCCTTGCTGCTCGGCGCGACCACGAAGACCGTGGCCAGGCCGTGCTTCTCGGCGTGCTCGCGCCACAGCGCGGACTCCTGCACCGGCAGGTCGGGCAGGATGCAGCCCGCGCCGCCCGCCTCGGCCAGCTCCGCGGTGAAGCGCTCGACGCCGTACCGGTCGATCGGGTTCCAGTACGTCATGACCAGGACCGGGGCCCCGGTCGCCTCGTGTGCCTCACGGACCGTGCGCATCACGTCGGCGATCTTCACGCCGCCGCGCAGCGCGATGTCGTCGGCGGTCTGGATGACCGGGCCGTCGAGGACCGGGTCGCTGTGCGGCAGACCGACCTCGACGACGTCCGCGCCGCCCGCGATGACCGCCTTGACGGCGTCGATCCCGCCGTCGACGGTGGGGAATCCGGCCGGGAGGTAGGCGATGAGGGCGGCCCGGTCCTCGGACCTGGCGCGCTCCAGGGTGTCGCTCAGCAGCTGAATGTTCCCGCTCACTTGGTGTCCCTCTGGATCTCGGCGGCGCCGTCGGCGGCGGAGGCGTCCGCCTCGACCGCGGCGTCGGTGTCGTACAGGCCGAAGTAGCGGGCGGCCGTGTCCATGTCCTTGTCGCCGCGCCCGGACAGGTTGACCAGGATCAGCCCGTCCTTGCCGAGCTCCTTGCCGAGCTCCAGCGCGCCGGCGAGCGCGTGGGCGCTCTCGATGGCCGGGATGATGCCCTCGGTGCGGGACAGGAGCAGCAGCGCCTGCATGGCGGCGTCGTCCGTCACCGCCCGGTACTCGCCGCGCCCGCTGTCCTTGAGGTACGCGTGCTCGGGGCCGATGCCGGGGTAGTCCAGGCCCGCCGAGATCGAGTAGGGCTCGGTGATCTGGCCCTCCTCGTCCTGGAGGACGTACGACCGCGAGCCGTGCAGGATGCCGGGCTCGCCCGCCGACAGGGTGGCCGCGTGCTCACCGGTCTCGATGCCGTGCCCGGCGGGCTCGCAGCCGACGAGGCGTACGTCCGTGTCCGGGATGAAGGCGTGGAAGAGGCCGATCGCGTTGGAGCCGCCGCCGACGCAGGCGACGGCGGCGTCGGGCAGGCGTCCCGTGCGCTCCAGGATCTGGCGGCGCGCCTCGACGCCGATGACCCGGTGGAAGTCGCGGACCATGGCGGGGAAGGGGTGCGGTCCGGCGACCGTGCCGAAGAGGTAGTGCGTACGGTCGACGTTGGCGACCCAGTCGCGGAACGCCTCGTTGATGGCGTCCTTCAGGGTCCGGCTGCCGGACTTCACGGCGACGACCTCGGCGCCGAGCATCCGCATGCGGGCGACGTTGAGCGCCTGGCGCTCGGTGTCGATCTCGCCCATGTAGATGGTGCATTCGAGGCCGAAGAGGGCGCACGCGGTGGCGGTGGCGACGCCGTGCTGGCCGGCGCCGGTCTCCGCGATCACGCGGGTCTTGCCCATGCGCTTGGTGAGCAGCGCCTGGCCCAGCACGTTGTTGATCTTGTGCGAGCCGGTGTGGTTGAGGTCCTCGCGCTTGAGGAAGATCCGCGCGCCGCCCGCGTGTCCGGCGAACCGCGACACCTCGGTGAGCGAGCTGGGCCGGCCCGTGTAGTTGACCATGAGCTCGTTCAGCTCGGCCGCGAAGGCCGGGTCGGTCTTGGCCTTGTCGTACTCGACGGCGACCTCGTCGACCGCCGCGACGAGCGCCTCGGGGATGAACTTGCCGCCGTACGCGCCGAAGTAGCCCTCGGTGCTGGGGACGGTGCCCTCGGGGTCCGGAATGAAGAAGTCAGAAGACATCCGACGTACTCCTCAGAAGGGGCTCGCGCCCCATGAAAGATCAACGAGTGGACTTCACCGTATGCGCCGCGCGCGGGTCCGCCCCGGTACGCCGCTCAGGGCGTGCGTACGGGCAGGGCGGATCGCTGCGGCGCGCCTTCGGTGCGCCATCGCATGCCGTTGATCTGACCGGGCTCGGAACCGATGTGGTAACGCACCCGGCGTCCCCGCACCCGCCGCGCCGGAGCCCGGCACCCGCGCGGACGGCAGCCGCGCGCCAGCGGCGCGTGCGGGTCGCGCGCCCGCGCCCCGGCGAGCGGGCGAAGGCCCGGCCGGGTGCGTGCGACGGTGCTGCGGAGAGTGGTCACGGGAGGCTTCGGTCAGCTCCGGCCGTGGCGCAGGGCCGGGTGGGCGCCCGCGGCGACCAGGTCGGCGACGGCGCCCTTCGGGTCGCGGCCGGTGACCAGGGACTCGCCCACGAGCACCGCGTCGGCGCCCGCGTTGGCGTACGCGATCAGGTCGTGCGGGCCGCGGACGCCGGACTCGGCGACCGTGACGATGTCCGCGGGAATCTCGGGGGCGACCCGCTCGAACGTACCGCGGTCGACCTTGAGCGTCTTGAGGTCGCGCGCGTTGATGCCGATGATCTTCGCGCCGGCCTCGACCGCGCGCTCGACCTCTTCCTCGTCGTGCGCCTCGACCAACGGCGTCAGCCCGATGGACTCGGCCCGCTCGATCAGCGAGACCAGGGCCTCCTGCTCCAGGGCGGCCACGATCAGCAGCGCCAGGTCGGCGCCGTACGCCCGCGCCTCCCACAGCTGGTAGGCCGTGACGATGAAGTCCTTGCGCAGCACCGGGATGTCGACCTTGGCGCGTACGGCCTCCAGGTCGGCCAGCGAGCCGCCGAAGCGCCGCTGCTCGGTGAGTACGGAGATGACGGCCGCGCCGCCCGCCTCGTAGTCGGCGGCGAGCCCGGCGGGGTCGGCGATCGCGGCGAGCGCGCCCTTGGAGGGGCTGGAGCGCTTCACCTCGCAGATGACCTTGACGCCGTCGCCGCGCAGGGCGGCGACTCCGTCCTTGGCCGGGGACGCCTTGGCCGCGCGGTCCTTGAGCTCGTCGAGACCCACGCTTGCCTGCCGCTCCGCTAGGTCGGCGAGCACGCCTTCGATGATCTCGTCGAGCACACTCACGCGAGCGGCCCCCTTCCGGGACGGTGATGACTGTCGGTGGGCCAGGATCAGCCATACCAATGCTAGCCGCAGGAGACCTCAGGACTCGCATCGAGTGGGCGCCAGTCCCACTACCTGGAACTTCACGGAGCGAGCACCGAGCCGAACGGCAGGTTCCGGACGACGCTGAAAACCGCCGCCACCGCGCCGATGCCCCACCAGTGGACGGGTCTGAGGGTGATCCGCGTCGGGACCCCCCGGGTCGTGCGTACCACCCATACGGCCCAGAGCACGGCGAAGACCCCGTAGCCGACGACAGCCATGGCGTTGGAACCGAGCGCACCGGCCAGGTCACCGGTGGCGACGGCGTGCGCGCTGCGCAGGCCGCCGCAGCCGGGGCAGTAGATCCCGGTGAGCTGGAGCAGCGGGCAGACCGGGTAGTGGCCCGGCTCGTTGGGGTCGACGGCGCCGACGTACGCGAAGGCCGCGGCGACGCCCGCCAGCGTGACCGCCGGTGCGGCGAGCCGCCGGGCGAGTGACACGGGAGCGGGGTGTGCGGGGGCGGGCGGGGGCGAGGGGGCCGGGGCGGGCGAAGGCATGGCGTCCACGCGCCGATTGTCCCCGCTCATGAGGAAAGGCGCAGCCCCCGGGGGCTGCGCCTCGCATCAGAACCGCTTCGGCACGGGGGCCGGCGCGGGGATCAGCGGGTCTGGATCTGGCTCAGGGGCTGCGCCCGGCCGGCCTCTTCACGCGCCCGCCGCGCTTCCTCGGACTCCTTCGGCGCGCCCAGACCCGCGGCCTTCATGGCCAGGCCGACGACACCACCGAGCAGGATCACGACGATTCCGGCCCAGAAGCCGAGCGGATTGGCCAGCACCGTGAAGGCGCCCGAAATGCAGAAACCGATGAAGGCGATGATGACACCGGTCCAGGCGGCCGGGGTGTGTCCGTGGCTGCTGCCCGCCATGAGTTGCTCCTCGTTGCTGTTGCTCTGTGGTGAGTCCGTGAGTCGTGCGCTCGTCACTCATTGTCCCGTACGAGGACCGGCGGCGTGGTCTCGGGGTCATGCGTCGCGCGTCGGGTCCTCACCGCGGTCGAGGGCCTTCCAGAGGTCCTCGGGCCGGTCCGGGTCCGGGGCGGCGGGGGCCTTGCGGGACCGTGGGCTGCCGTCGCGCTCGTAACGGCCCGACATCGCGGGCCACTTCCGGCCGCCCCACAGTGCGAGGAGTCCGGCGATCAGGATCAGCAGGCCGCCGGCCGCGGTCACGTACGGCCAGGCGGTGTGGGTCAGCGAGGCGGCCGTCGCGGCGGCGTCGCCGGTCATCTCCGCGGCCTTCTCGTCGAGGGCGGCTCCGCCGGACGCGCCGAGGAAGGCCGTGACGGCGGCGCCCGCGCCGCTCAGCGCGAGCAGTACGGAGACCAGCAGGCGGCCCGTCCCGCGGACGGCGAAGACCGCGACGAGCGCGGCGAGGCCGACGACGGCCAGCGCGGCCGGGGCGCCGGTGACCTCCTGGCCCTCGACGTCGAGCGGCAGCCTGCCGCCTCCGACGGCCGCCACGCCCTCGGCCCAGGTCTGGCCCGAGGCGAGGAGCACGACGGCGGCGCCGAGGGCGCCGGACAGCAGCGCGGCGGCGAGACCGCGCCGGCCTGTGGAGGCGGCCGGCGCGGCTTCGCCTCGCGGGGACGGAAGGGGTACGGGGGATGCGGCACTCACGTACTCCACTATCCCTTACGCCCCTTCCGCGCCCGGAGGGGGACTCAGAGACGGTTCGCCGTGTGCACCGCGCGCAGCACCGCCGCCGCCTTGTTGCGGCACTCGGTGTCCTCGGCGACGGGGTCCGAATCCGCCACCACGCCCGCGCCGGCCTGCACGTACGCCGTGCCGTCGCGGAGCAGGGCGGTGCGGATGGCGATGGCGGTGTCGGAGTCGCCCGCGAAGTCGAGGTAGCCGACGCAGCCGCCGTACAGGCCGCGCCGCGACGGCTCCAGCTCCTCGATGATCTGCATGGCGCGCGGCTTCGGGGCGCCCGACAGCGTCCCGGCCGGGAAGCAGGCGGTCAGGACGTCGAAGGCGCTGCGGCCCGGCGCGACCCGGCCCGTCACGGTCGACACGATGTGCATGACGTGCGAGTACCGCTCGACGGACATGAAGTCGACGACCTCGACGCTGCCGGGCTCGCAGACCCGGCCCAGGTCGTTGCGGCCGAGGTCGACGAGCATCAGGTGCTCGGCGCGCTCCTTGGGATCGGCGAGCAGTTCGTCGGCGAGCGCCTGGTCCTCCTGCGGCGTGGCGCCGCGCGGCCGGGTCCCGGCGATCGGGTGCACCATCGCGCGCCCGTCCTCGACCTTGACCAGCGCCTCGGGGCTGGAGCCGACGACGTCGAAGCCGTCGAAGCGGAAGAGGTACATGTACGGCGACGGGTTGGTGGCGCGCAGGACCCGGTAGACGTCCAGCGCGCTCGCCGTGCACGGCGTCTCGAAGCGCTGCGACGGTACGACCTGGAATGCCTCGCCCGCGCGGATGCGCTCCTTGATGTCGTCGACGGCGGCCTGGTAGGCCTCGCCGCCCCACAGGGCGGTGTACGGCGGGAGCTCGGAGGGGGGCAGGGCGGCGGGCGCGGTCGGCACCGCCCGGCTGAGGTCGGCCTCCATCGCGTCGAGCCGGGCGAGCGCGTCGGCGTACGCCTCGTCGACGCCCGTGTCGAGGTCGTTGTGGTTGATCGCGTTGGCGATCAGCAGGACCGAGCCGTCCCAGTGGTCGAGCACGGCGAGGTCCGAGGTGAGCAGCATGGTCAGCTCGGGCAGTTCGAGGTCGTCCCGGCCGTGCTCGCCGATCTTCTCCAGGCGGCGTACGACGTCGTACCCGAGGTAGCCGACCATGCCGCCGGTGAACGGCGGCAGGCCGCCCGCGAGGTCGCGCGGGGTGTGCAGGGTCTCGACGGTGGCGCGCAGCGCGTCGAGCGGGTCGCCGTCCACGGGGACGCCGACGGGTGGCGTCCCGAGCCAGTGCGCCCGGCCGTCGCGGGCGGTGAGGGTGGCGGCGCTGCGCACGCCGACGAAGGAGTACCGGGACCAGGAGCGGCCGTTCTCGGCGGACTCCAGGAGGAAGGTGCCGGAGCGCTCGGCGGCGAGCTTGCGGTAGAGGCCGACCGGGGTGTCTCCGTCCGCGAGCAGCCTGCGGCTGACGGGGATGACACGGCGGTCGACGGCCAGCTTGCGGAAGGTCTCGATGTCCATGGTGTCGGTGGCCTTACTGCGCGAGCGCGAGCGGGAGGACGTCGGAGTCGAAGCAGGTGCGGTCGCCGGTGTGGCACGCGGCGCCGACCTGGTCGACCCGGACCAGCACGGTGTCGGCGTCGCAGTCGAGGGCGACGGACTTGACGTGCTGGAAGTGCCCGGAGGTGTCGCCCTTGACCCAGTACTCCTGGCGGCTGCGCGACCAGTACGTACAGCGGCCGGTGGTGAGGGTCCGGTGGAGCGCCTCGTCGTCCATCCAGCCGAGCATCAGCACCTCACCGGTGTCGTACTGCTGGGCGATGGCCGGGAGCAGGCCGTCGGCGCTGCGCTTGAGGCGGGCGGCGACGGCGGGGTCGAGGCGGCTGGGGCGGGGGGAGCCCGGCTGGGGGGTGCCTGGCTGGGGCGTGCTGGTCATGTGCGCCATTGTGCCGCGCCCGCGGGCTCCGGCACGGACGTCGTCCGGTCATTGGACGCGCGGCGCCGTGGCCGTGGCGGGGGCAACGGCCGTACGCTGGCCACCATGTCGACCCATGCCAAGCGTGAACGACTCCTTTTCGCCGATCTCCTGGAGGCGGCCGGACCCGACGCCCCGACGCTGTGCGACGGCTGGAAGACCCGTGATCTCGCCGCCCACGTGGTGGTGCGCGAGCGCCGCGCGGACGCCGCGGGCGGGATAATGCTGGGGCCGCTGAAGGCCCGCCTGGAGCGGGTGCAGGCCGAGTTCGCCGCCAAACCGTACGAGGAACTGATCCAGCTCATCCGTACGGGTCCGCCCCGCATGTCCCTGTACGCCCTCAAACAGGTCGACGAGGCCGCCAACACCGTCGAGTTCTACGTCCATGCCGAGGACGTCCGACGGGCACAGCCCGACTGGACGCCGCGCGAACTCGACGCGGTCTTCGCCAACGCCCTGTGGTCGCGGATCGAGAAGATGGCCCGCGTCCTCGGCCGGAAGTCGCCGGTGGGGATGGTGCTGCGGCGCCCGGACGGCCAGACGGCGGTGGCGCACCGCGGGACGCCGGTGGTGACGGTCACCGGCGAGCCGGGTGAGCTGGTGCTGTTCGCCTTCGGACGGCAGGACGTGGCGCGGGTGGAGCTGGAGGGCGACAAGGACGCGATCGCCCGTCTCCAGGACGCCAAGCTCGGTATCGCCATGTAGCCATGTAGCCGCCGTGCTCTCGCCCTGTGGCGGACGACGTGGTCAGCGCGGGAGTTCGGCGCGGCGCAGGTCCCGGAAGCAGAGTCCGGCCAGGGCGCCCGCCGCGCACACCCCCGCGCTGACCACGAACACCGGCCGGGCGCCCCAGGCATCGATCGCCGCGCCCGCGGCCGGGTAGCAGAGCGGGGCGAGGCCCAGGGCGAAGAGCGTCTGGACCGAGGTGACGCGGCCCAGGTAGGCGGGGGCGGTGTGGGTCTGGACGAGTGCGGCGCCGAGGGCGCCGCCGAGCCCGGCGAGCAGCCCGACAAGGACCCCGGCGACGGTGGCGAGCGCGACGTTCGGCACGAACGCCAGGGCGCCGAGGGGCACGGCGCCGGCGAGCAGCGCCAGGCACTGCACGAGCCCGGCGCGCTCCACCCGTCCCCGTACCGCGATCAGCAGTGAGGCCGCAGCCGCGCCGGCGCCGAAGGCGGCGACGATCCAGCCCATGCCGGCGGCGCCCCAGCCGCGCTGCCGGGCGAGCAGGGTGAGGCCGATGTTGAGCGGCCCGACGAAGCCGAGCTCGCCGAGGGCGACGACGAGCGTCAGCGGGGCGAGTACGCGGTGGCGGCGGATGTGGCGCAGCCCGTCGGCCAGTTCGCGCCGGGCGGTGCCACGGACGGCCTCGGCGCCGTCGGTGGGCAGCGGGGCGATCCGTACGGCGAACAGCAGCGCGAGCGATGCGGCGAACAGCGCTCCGGCGACGGCGAAGGCGGCGGCCGACCCGCCCAGCGCGACCGCGAGCCCGCCGAGCGGCGCCCCGGCGACGTTGGCGACGCGCGCCGCGAGACCGCGCAGTCCCTGGAGGCGGGCCAGTTGCGCGGGTTCGGCGATCCGGGGCGGCAGGGCTCCGACGGCGGGCAGGAAGAGGGCGTCGACCGTGCCGAAGACCAGCGCGACCGTGATCAGCAGCCCGAGGGAGGGGCTGGTCAGGAGCAACGCCGCCGCCGTACCGAGGATCACCACGCAGCGCACGGCGTCGCTGCCGATGACGACCCGCCGCGGCCCGAAGCGGTCGGCGAGCACTCCCCCGCCGAGCATCAGCACGGCACGCGGCACGGAGCCGAGCGCGAGGACGAGGCCGGCCTGGGCGGGGCTGCCGGAGCGGGCCGCCTCCCAGGCCAGAGCCATGAAGTAGACGCTGTCGCCGACCATCGAGGTCGCGTACGCGCCGAGCCAGCGCAGCACGTTGAGGTCACGGTGGACGGGCGGCCGCGCGGCGGCCAGGACGGCGGTCATGACCCCGACCATAGATACGAAAGATTAGTTGCGCAATATTTATTTCTTGTTTTCGTTCAGATCCGGAACGGGAACCCGTACACATGCACCGCGACGTTCTCGCGCCCCTCGGTCTCACCCGCCTCATCGGCGGCGCGCCCGATCTCGTCGTACTTCTTGATCAGCTCGTCCATCTCGCGGCTCAGCCGCGCCAGCTCGTCGGCCGTCAGCCGTGGCAGGTACTCGGAGCTGAAGGAGGCACTCCGCCACTGCGGCGACCATGCCTGCGGGTCTTCGAGGTAGCGGCGGTAGAGGTCGCCGCGCTGCTCGAAGGAGATCCGGCCGACGGCGACGTGCGCGGCGACCCTCTCCGGTGCGTCGCCGAAGTCCTCGTCACGGAAACTCAGCCCGCGCGAGCTGACCTGCCACCACCGCTCCCGGCCGTCCTCGCTCTGCTGCTCGGCCTCTTCGATCAGGCCGTGGCCGGCGAGTTTGCGCAGGTGGTAACTGACCAGCGAGACGGCTTCACCGACGCTTTCGGCGAGCTGGGACGCGGTGGCGGTACGGGCGACGAAGAGCGCCCGGTAGAGCTTCATGCGCAGGGGGTGCCCGAAGGCCTTGAGCGTGCCGAGATCCGTGATCCGGCGCGACTGATTCTCCGACATGCGAGCACGGTAATACCCGCTGAGCGGGAACGATCCCCGCTCAGCGGGCAGATGCGGCCCGTCCGGCGCCCGAGGACACGCCCCGGGGAGGGCAGCGGCAGCTAGCGGACCGGGTGGCCCGCCTCCCGCAGTGCGTCCTTGACCTGGGAGATGCGCAGGTCTCCGAAGTGGAAGACCGAGGCCGCCAGCACCGCGTCCGCCCCCGCCGCGATCGCCGGCGGGAAGTGGGCGAGGCGGCCCGCGCCGCCGGAAGCGATCACCGGCACCGTGACGTGCTTGCGCACCGCCGCGATCATCTCCGTGTCGTAGCCGTCCTTGGTGCCGTCCGCGTCCATCGAGTTGAGCAGGATCTCGCCCGCGCCCAGCTCGGCAGCCCGGTGCGCCCACTCGACCGCGTCGATGCCGGCGGACGTGCGGCCGCCGTGCGTGGTGACCTCGAAGGAGCCGGATTCCGTACGGCGCGCGTCGACCGACAGCACCAGGACCTGGCGGCCGAAGCGCTCCGCGATCTCGCGGATCAGGTCGGGGCGGGCGATCGCGGCGGTGTTGACGCCGACCTTGTCCGCGCCGGCCCGCAGCAGTTTGTCGACGTCCTCGGTGGTGCGGACGCCGCCGCCGACCGTCAGCGGGATGAAGACCTGCTCGGCGGTGCGGCGCACCACGTCGTACGTCGTCTCGCGGTTGCCGGACGACGCCGTGATGTCGAGGAACGTCAGCTCGTCGGCGCCCTCCGCGTCGTACAGCTTGGCCATCTCGACGGGGTCGCCCGCGTCGCGCAGGTTCTGGAAGTTGACACCCTTGACGACCCGGCCGTTGTCGACGTCCAGGCAGGGGATCACTCGGACCGCGAGGGTCATGACGCGCGGCCTCCTCGGTAGGCCTCGATCTCGATCTCGACGACCAGGCTCGGGTCCACGAAGCCCGAGACGATGATCATTGACGCGGCCGGACGGATGTCGTCGAACAGTTCCTTGTGGGCGCGGCCGATGTCGTCCACGTCCCGGGCGTGCGTGAGGTACATCCGGGTGCGCACGACGTCCTCGCGGCCGAGGCCGAGCTGCTCCAGCGCGCCGAAGGCGACGCCGAAGGCCGTGATCGTCTGCTGGTACGGCGTACCGGCGTCGATGACGCCGTCCACGACCGACGTGCAGCCCGACACCAGGACCAGGCCGTTCGGCAGCTCCACGGCGCGGGAGTAGCCGAACTGCTCCTCCCACGGGGCGCCGGTGGAGACCCGGCGCACGGATGCGGAGGAGCCCGAGGAGGGACCCGAAAGGGAGCCTGTCATTCCGAGACCGCCTTCAGCGCCTCTTCCAGCGTGAACGCCTTCGCGTACAGGGCCTTGCCGACGATCGCGCCCTCGACGCCCTCGGGCACGAGCGACGCGATCGCGCGCAGGTCGTCGAGGGAGGAGACGCCGCCGGAGGCGACGACGGGCTTGTCGGTCGCGGCGCAGACGTTCTTCAGGAGCTCCAGGTTCGGGCCCTGGAGCGTGCCGTCCTTGGCGATGTCGGTGACGACGTACCGCGCGCAGCCCTCGGAGTCGAGGCGGGCCAGCGTCTCGTAGAGGTCGCCGCCGTCGCGGGTCCAGCCGCGGCCGCGCAGCGTCGTGCCGCGTACGTCCAGGCCGACCGCGATCTTGTCGCCGTGCTCGGCGATGACCTTGGCGACCCACTCGGGGGTCTCCAGCGCGGCCGTACCGAGGTTGACGCGCTTGCAGCCGGTGGCGAGCGCCGCGGCGAGCGAGGCGTCGTCGCGGATGCCGCCGGACAGCTCGACCTTGATGTCCATGGAACGGGCGACCTCGGCGATCTGCGCCCGGTTGTCGCCGGTGCCGAAGGCCGCGTCGAGGTCGACGAGGTGCAGCCACTCGGCGCCCGCCCGCTGCCAGGCGAGAGCGGCCTGGAGCGGGTCGCCGTACGACGTCTCCGAGCCGGACTCGCCATGGACGAGGCGCACGGCCTGGCCGTCGCGGACGTCGACGGCGGGGAGCAGTTCGAGCTTCTGGGACATCAGAGGGTTCCGATCCAGTTGGTCAGCAGCTGGGCACCGGCGTCGCCGGACTTCTCGGGGTGGAACTGGGTCGCCCACAGGGCGCCGTTCTCGACGGCCGCCACGAAGGGCTCGCCGTGCGTGGTCCAGGTGACCCTGGGCGCACGGATCTTGGGGTTGGTGACGTCCAGGCTCCAGTCGTGCACGGCGTACGAGTGCACGAAGTAGTACCGCGCGCCGGCGTCGAGGCCGGCGAACAGCTCGCTGTCCGCGGGTGCTTCGACGGTGTTCCAGCCCATGTGCGGGACGACGGGCGCCTGGAGCGGACCGACCGTGCCGGGCCACTCGTCGAGCCCTTCGGTCTCCACGCCGTGCTCGATGCCGCGCTCGAAGAGGATCTGCATGCCCACGCAGATGCCCATGACCGGTCGGCCGCCGGCGAGCCTGCGGCCGACGATCCAGTCGCCGCGCGCCTCGCGCAGCCCCTTCATACAGGCGGAGAAGGCTCCGACGCCGGGGACGAGCAGCCCGTCGGCGTTCATGGCCTTGTCGAAGTCGCGGGTGATCTCGACGTCCGCGCCGACGTGGGCCAGCGCCCGCTCGGCGGACCGGACGTTGCCGAAGCCGTAGTCGAAGACGACGACCTTCTTGCTCGTGTCGCTCATTCCCAGAGTCCTTGGATTCGCATGACACCGGCGACCAGGCACATCACGGCGCCGATGCCCAGAAGCACGACGAGGCCCTTGGGCAGCTCCTGCTTCCAGAAGGAGTACACGCCGCCGAGCAGGAAGAGCCCGACGACGATCAGGATGGTGGAGAGACCGGTCACAGGGCGCCCTTGGTCGAGGGGAGGATGCCGGCGGCGCGCGGGTCGTGCTCCGAGGCGTACCGCAGGGCGCGGGCCAGGGCCTTGAACTGGCACTCCACGATGTGGTGCGCGTTGCGCCCGTACGGGACGTGCACGTGCAGGGCGATCTGGGCCTGCGCGACGAAGGACTCCAGGATGTGCCGGGTCATCGTCGTGTCGTACTCGCCGATCATCGGCGCCATCTTCTCCGGCTCGGTGTGCACGAGGTACGGGCGGCCGGAGAGGTCCACGGTGACCTGGGCGAGCGACTCGTCCAGCGGCACCGTGCAGTTGCCGAAGCGGTAGATGCCCACCTTGTCGCCGAGCGCCTGCTTGAAGGCGGCGCCGAGCGCGAGGGCGGTGTCCTCGATGGTGTGGTGCGAGTCGATGTGCAGGTCGCCGTCGGTCTTCACGGTGAGGTCGAAGAGGCCGTGGCGGCCGAGCTGGTCGAGCATGTGGTCGTAGAAGCCGACACCCGTCGACACATCGACCTTGCCGGTGCCGTCGAGGTTGATCTCGACGACGACGGACGTTTCCTTGGTGGTGCGCTCGATCCTGCCGACGCGGTCAACGCGAGTCATGAGCTCTGCTCCTTCTTGAGTTCGCGTACCGCATCCAGGAACGCGTCGTTCTCTTCGGGGGTGCCGGCGGTGACCCGCAGCCAGCCCGGTACGCCGTTGTCACGGACCAGGACGCCCTGGTCGAGGATCCGCTGCCACGCCTCGTGCGAGCCGGTGGCGCCGTCGAACCGGCCGAACTGGACGAAGTTCGCGTCCGAGTCCGTGACCTCGTATCCGATGGCGCGCAACTCGGTGACCAGGCGGTCCCGCTCGGTCTTGAGCTGCTCGACGTACCCCAGCAGCGTATCGGTGTGTTCGAGGGCGGCGAGCGCGGTGGCCTGCGTGACGGACGACAGGTGGTACGGCAGGCGCACCAGCTGTACGGCGTCGACCACGGCGGGGTCGGCCGCGAGATAGCCCAGGCGCAGACCGGCGGCGCCGAACGCCTTGGACATGGTGCGGGAGAGCACCATGTTCGGCCGGCCCTCGATCAGCGGCAGCAGGGACGGGTGGTGGCTGAATTCGCCGTACGCCTCGTCGACGACGACCAGGGACGGCCTGGCCGCCTGGGCGGCCTCGTAGAGGGCGAGGACGGTGTCCGCGCCGACCGCGGTGCCCGTGGGGTTGTTGGGTGAGGTGATGAAGACGACGTCGGGGCGGTGCTCGGCGATGGCCTTCTCGGCCGCCGCCACGTCGATGGTGAAGTCCCCGTGGCGCGGGCCGGAGATCCAGCCGGTGCCGGTACCGCGCGAGATGAGGCCGTGCATCGAGTACGACGGCTCGAAACCGATCGCGGTGCGGCCGGGGCCGCCGAAGGTCTGGAGCAGCTGCTGGATGACCTCGTTGGAGCCGTTGGCCGCCCACACGTTGGCCATGGCGACCTCGTACCCGGCGGTGCGGGTGAGGTAGCGGGCCAGTTCGGTGCGGAGTTCGACCGCGTCCCGGTCCGGGTAGCGGTTGAGTTCGCGGGCCGCGTCGCGCACGCGCTCGGCGATGCGTTCGACGAGCGCCTCGGGCAGCGGGTACGGGTTCTCGTTGGTGTTGAGGCGTACGGGCACGTCCAGCTGCGGCGCGCCGTACGGGGACTTGCCGCGCAGCTCGTCGCGGATGGGGAGGTCGTCGATACGGGTGTTGCTGGTGGTACGGGTCATTCCGTCGGCACCTTCCATCCGAAGCGCGCCTTGAGAGCGGCTCCGTGCGCCGGGAGGTCCTCCGCCTCCGCCAGCGTCACCACGTGGTGCGTGACCTCGGCGAGCGCCTCGCGCGTGTAGTCCACGATGTGGATGCCGCGCAGGAACGACTGGACCGAGAGGCCCGACGAGTGGCAGGCGCAGCCACCGGTCGGCAGGACGTGGTTGGAGCCGGCGCAGTAGTCGCCGAGTGAGACCGGGGCGTACGGGCCGACGAAGATCGCTCCCGCGTTGCGCACGCGCCGGGCGAGCGCGGCGGCGTCGGCGGTCTGGATCTCCAGGTGTTCGGCGCCGTACGCGTCGACGACCTTGAGGCCCTCCTCCATGGAGTCGACCAGGACGATCGAGGACTGTTTGCCGCCCAGCGCCGGGATGATCCGGTCGTCGCTGTGCTTGGTGGCCGCGACCTGCGGCTCCAGCTCCTCGGTGACCGCGTCCGCGAGCTCCTCGGAGTCCGTCACCAGCACGGCGGCGGCCAGCGGGTCGTGCTCGGCCTGGCTGATCAGGTCGGCGGCGACGTGCACCGGGTCGGCGGTGGCGTCGGCGAGGACCGCGATCTCGGTCGGGCCGGCCTCGGTGTCGATGCCGATCAGGCCGGTGAAGTAGCGCTTGGCGGCGGCGACCCAGATGTTGCCGGGGCCCGTGACCATGTTGACCGGCGCGCACTCGTCGGTGCCGTACGCGAACATCGCGACGGCCGTGGCGCCGCCCGCGGCGTACACCTCGTCGATGCCGAGCAGCGCGCAGGCCGCCAGGATCGTCGGGTGCGGCAGGCCGCCGAACTCCTTCTGCGCGGGGGAGGCGAGGGCGATGGATTCGACGCCCGCCTCCTGCGCGGGAACCACGTTCATGATCACGGAGGAGGGGTAGACGGAGAGGCCGCCGGGCGCGTAGAGGCCCACCCGCCCGACCGGCACCCACCGCTCGGTGACCGTGCCGCCGGGCACGACCTGGGTGGTGTGCTCGCTGCGGCGCTGCTCGCGGTGGACGATCCTGGCGCGCCGGATCGACTCCTCCAGCGCGGCCCTGACCTTGGGGTCGAGCTGCTCCAGGGCGGCGCTCAGCGCTTCGGCCGGAACCCGTACGCGCTCCAGCTTCACGCCGTCGAATTTCTCCGCGTACTCGATCAGCGCCGCCGTGCCCCGATGATGCACGTCCTCGCAGATGGGCCGCACCTTGTCGAGGGCGGCCTGTACGTCGAAGTCGGCACGGGGCAGCAGGTCGCGCAGGTCGGCGCCCTCGGGGAGGACGTCACCGCGCAGATCGATTCGAGAGATCACGCTGCCAATTCTCTCAGACCCCATCCGGCGGCCGAGCCTCCGTATCACTGACTGATACACGTCCCACGCCTCATTCATCACTACTGGCGTTCAGTCCGTCACCCAGAGGGAAGAACGGCTGTACGAGTCGACGAAAGGGGCGGCCTTGACCGAGCCGCAGCAAGACGTCGAAGCGCCCGACTGGCTCAGTGTCTCCGAAATGGGCATGTGGCAGGCGTTCCGCAACGGCAGTACCTACGACCTCCGCACCCGCAATCCCGTCCTCGACGACCCCCTGACCACCAGACCATGGCCCCCCGAGCGCAGTGTCCGCGCCCGCGTCGTCGCGCTGCTGCTGCTCAGCGGGCCGCCCGCGCTGCCCGGGCGGGTCGCCGCGCTCAAGCTCACCGGCGTACAGATCACGGGAACCCTCACGCTCGCGGGCGGGCGGGTCGAGCCGTACGTCGAGATGCACAGCTGCCGCTTCGAGAAGGAGGTGCTGCTGCCCGAGTGCCACTTCACCACGCTGCGCATGGTGGGGTGCGCCATCCCCCGGCTGGAGGCGGCCCGGCTGCACACGGAGGGCGATCTGCACCTGCCGCGGTGCAGCGTCCCCGGCGGCATCCGGCTCACCGACGCCCAGATCGGCACGGATCTGCTGATCAACCAGATCGTCGTACGCCAGGACCGCAACGGCCGCTCGATCGCCGCCGACGGCCTGTCCGTCGCCCAGGACCTCCAGGCCGAGATGATCGAGTCGCACGGCGAGTTCAGCCTGCGCGGCGCGAAGGTCGGGGTCTCGCTGAGCCTGCGCGGCAGCCGGCTGCGCAGGCCGTACGGCGTGGAGGGGCGGCGGGCGCTGAACGCCCCGCAGATGACGGTGGAGCGCACGCTCTACATGACGCCGGCGGGGATCGGGCCCCGGGGCGCGGCGCCGGGGACCACTCCGCCGTACGGCATCGGGAACACGCCGGTACGCGGCACCCGCGTGCAGCGGTTCGAGTGCGAGGGCGGGCTGCGGCTGGACGACGGGCGGTTCGGGGACGCCGTGGACCTCGACGGCGCGCGGTTCGTCATGTCGCTCGGGCAGGAGCTGTCGATGCGCCGGGTCCAGACGCCCGAGCTGCGGTTCCTGTGCGAACGGCCGGAGGAGGGGAAGGTGGTGCTGTCCGGGGCGAAGGTCGGCAACCTGGTGGACAAGGCGGACAGCTGGCCGCGGCCCGGCGGGCTCACCATGGGCGGTTTCACGTACGACTGCCTCGTACCGCGCGGGCTGTTCCCGCTCGCGCAGCGGCTGGAGTGGGTGACGGCGGCGACTCCGGAGTACGCCCCCGAACCGTACGAGCGGCTCGCCGCCGTACTGCGCGGCAGCGGGGAGGACGCCGACGCCCGCGAGGTGCTCCTGGCCAAGCAGCGCCGGCGGCGCGAGACGCTGCCGCTCGCCGGGAAGCTGTGGGGCCTCCTCCAGGACTGGACGGTGGCGTACGGCTACCGTCCGGGCCGGGCGGCCGTGTGGATGGCCGTGCTGTGGGCGGCGGGCACGGTGGCGTTCGCCCGGCTCGATCCGGGTCCGATCAAGCCCGGCGAACATCCGCAGTGGAACGCCTCCCTCTTCGCGCTCGACCTGCTGCTGCCGGTGATCGATCTGGGGCAGGACGGGCACTGGCTGCTGCGGGGCGGCTGGCAGTGGGCGGCGGCCGGGCTGATCCTGCTCGGCTGGATCCTGGCGACGACGGTCGCGGCGGGGGCGTCACGGCTGCTGCGGCGCGGCTGACCGGACGGGGACCCGTCCGGGGGCAAGGGGGGCGGGGGGCAGGCGCCTGGGGGCAGGAAGGCGAGGCTGGGGGCAGGAAGGCGGGACTGGGGGCCGAGGGCCGGGGGAAGCCCCCCGCCTCGTCTTCTTTGCCGTCCCTTGACCTGCCGCCGCACAACCTTTCCGGTCGATGCGAAAGCTTCACTCAGCCCTCTGGCGCGGCCCCGACCTGCGGTTTTCAATGGTTCACACCATGTCATTCCTTCGCGCTCTGACCAGCACCGCGCGCATGATCCGCCACGCCCCGGAGCTCGGCGCCGGCCTGCCCGGCGACGACCAGGTGCTGCTCGACGTCCCCGACGGGCGACTGGGCCCGGCCCTGGTCGCCGCGGCCCTCGGCGACCACGGCCCCGCAGCCGGCCTCCTCGCCGCGACCCGCGAGGGCGCCGAGTGGGAGAACCGCGACCGGTACACGGTCCGCCTCGCCACTTTCGCGCTCAGCCGCCAGGACTGGCTCGACGGCTGGCTGGCCGCCGCCCCGCACCACCCCGACGCCCTGCTCGTCAAGGCCGAGCTGTCGGTGCGCAGGCTCTGGGATTCGCCGGCCCGCGCCGAGCGGCTGCACGCCGCGGGCCCGCTGATCGAGGCGGCGGCCGACGCCGCTCCGCGCGACCCGGTGCCGTGGCGCATCGCCCTCGACCACGCGCGCGGCACCCGTGCCGCGCACACCGCCTTCGAGGAGCTGTGGGCCCGGGCGGTGAGCCGCTCCTCGCACCACTACGGGTGCCACGTCTCCGCGCTCCAGTACCTCTCCGCGCAGTGGTACGGCTCGCACCGCGAGTGCTTCGACTTCGCCGAACAGGCCGCCGAAGACGCCCTGCCGGGATCGCTGGTGCAGGCGCTGCCCGTACGCGCGGCCTTCGCGCACCTGCTGAGCGGCGCCGACCCGGCCCGTCCGGACGCGGTCATTCCGTACGAGCGCGTCGACGCGGCGGCCGACCTGGCGATCGCCCTGTCCGCCGCGTACCCGGCGGGCGACCCGTGGCCGGCCGAGGTCCGCAACCTGCTGGTGTACGTCCTGGCGGCCCGGGGACGGTGGGCCGAGGCTCTCGAACAGTTCCGGCTGATCGGGCCGTACGCGACCTCGTTCCCCTGGGCGCATCTGAGCGACGACGCGCTGGGCGAGTTCCTGGAACTGCGCGGCGCCGCGCGGATCCAGGTGGCCTCGACGATGCCTTTGCGGCCTTCGCGCAGGACGGCCCGCCGGATCCGGCCCGACGGCCATTACGCTTAGCCGCTGTGACCACCGCTCGCCTGCCCCTCTTCCCGCTGAACTCGGTCCTGTTCCCCGGCCTCGTACTGCCGCTGAACGTCTTCGAGGAGCGTTATCGCGCCATGATGCGCGACCTGTCGAAGGGCGCGGACTCCGGCGACCCGGCAGACTCCTCCGGCGCGTCCGCCTCGTCCCGTTCCTCCCCCTCGGACCCCTCCGATCTCTCCGATCTCTCCGAGGAGGAGCCGCGCCGCTTCGTGGTCGTGGCCATCCGCGACGGCCGGGAGGTCGCCGCCACCGCCCCCGGCATGCCGGACGCCACGTCCCCGGCCGAGCGGGGTCCCGCCGCGGGCTTCGGTCCGGACCCGATCCAGGCGTTCCACCAGGTGGGCTGCATCGCGGACGCGGCGACGATCCGCGAGCTCGAAGACGGCGGTTACGAGGTGCTGGCCACCGGGACGACCCGCGTCAGGCTCCTCTCCGTCGACGCGAGCGGGCCGTACCTCACCGCCGAGGTGGAGGAACTGCCCGAGGAGCAGGGCGAGGACGCGGGCGCGCTGGCCGAGGGTGTGCTGCGGGCGTTCCGCGGCTACCAGAAGCGGCTGGCGGGTGCGCGCGAGCGCTCACTGGCCACCGGCGCGGAGCTGCCGGACGAGCCGTCCGTCGTCTCGTACCTGGTCGCCGCCGCGACGGTGCTGGACGTCCCGGCGAGGCAGCGCCTGCTGCAGGCTCCCGACACCGCGACCCGGCTGCGTGAAGAACTGAAGCTCCTGCGCACCGAGACCGCGGTGATCCGGCACCTGCCCTCGCTGCCGGCCACCGAACTGACCAGGAAACCCACCAGCCCCAACTGATCCGGAGACAGAGCCGCAGTGGCCAAGAGGAAGCAGCAGTCCGCAGGCACGCCCGCGACGGTCGCCCTGGCGGCTGCGGGAACGGCGTACACCCTTCACGCGTACGCGCACGACCCCGCGGCCCCCTCGTACGGCGAGGAGGCGGCGCAGGCGATGGGTGTTTCTCCGGACCGCGTCTTCAAGACCCTGGTGGCCGACATCGACGGCACCCTGACGGTGGCGGTCGTCCCGGTGGCGGGCTCTCTCGATCTCAAGGCACTGGCGGCGGCGGTCGGCGGGAAGCGCGCGGCGATGGCGGACCCGGCGGCCGCGGAACGCACCACGGGGTACGTCCGCGGCGGCATCTCCCCGCTGGGGCAGCGCAAGAGGCTCCGCACGGTCCTGGACGCCTCGGCCTCGTCGTACGAGACGGTGTGCGTCTCGGCGGGCCGCCGCGGGCTGGAGGTCGAACTGTCCCCGGCGGACCTGGCGGCGCTGACGGACGCGGTGATCGCCCCGATCGGCCGCGTGTGAGGGCGTAACCCGGTCCCCGGTCGGCACCCGGTCGACTCGACGGGCTCATGGCGAGCCCGTCGGCCCGCCGGTTCCGTACCGGCGCCGACGGCGGCTTCAGGGGCGCGTGCCGTCCCCGGCGTCCGGGTTCGGACCCGGTACATCCGGGCCCGGTACGGCCAGGTCCGGTACAGCCAGGTCCGGTACGTCCGGTCCCTGATCCGGTGCGGGCCCCGGATCTCCGTACGCCGTACCCCACTCCGGTTCCGGGTCCCGAGGCCCGAAGAGCGCCGTCAGTGCCAGGTGGACGAGCATCGCGGCCATGGGCCACGCCAGCAGCGCCCCCTTCGCCCCGAGCTTGAGCGGCGCGTCGAACGTGACGCCCTGCCCGACCTCCCGCGCCCGTGCGACCACGTCGTCCGTCGGCCCGAACCAGACGCCGACGCCCCATGCCAGCAGCGAGCCGAGCAGCCCGCCCAGCGCCAGTCCCACCACCAGCGGAATGCCGCCGCGCCGGTTGAACCAGAAGGCCAGAGCCGCGCCGACCGCGCCGAACGCGAGCGCCAGCAGCACGAACGTGCCGTCCGCGCCCACCGCTTCCTCGCCCTCGGTGTCCTTGAGGAAGACGGCCGTGTCGGTGGAGACGAGCGGCACGCGCGGCGCCAGCCACAGCCACAGCAGCCCCAGCGCGACACCCAGAACCGTCAGCGCCAGGACCACCACAAAGGCCCTGACCACCTCCGTGGACAGACTGATGTCCTGCTCGCCGCCCCCGTCGCCGTCCGCCTCCGTGGCGGTCACGGCGTCGGGGCCGTGGCCGTGGCGGGGCCAGGACGGAAGTGGAGCGGCGGCCTCGGCGTCGGCCTTCTGCCAGGGGTCGTTCGGCGGCTGCCGGTGAGGCGGCGTCAGAGGAGCGGTCACCCTGCCATCGTGCCAGGCGCCCCGGGTCCACGCCTCATCGGACCGCTGCCGGCCGTCTAACGGACCGCTGCCCGCCGGTATGCCCAGGTGGCGACCGCCAGCGAGACGACCCCGACGGCCGCGCACACCGCCAGATCGAGCGCCACGGCGGGCCAGTCGGGATGCGCGTCGAAGGTCCGCGCGAAGGCCTCGACACCGTACGTCGAGGGCAGCAGGTCCCGGGCGTACGAAATCGGCGCGGGCAGCCGGTCCGCGGGCAGCACGCCCAGCAGCAGGGCCGCGGACATCCCCAGCTGTCCGAGCAGCGTCGCGAGTTCCTGCCGCGGCGCGAGCAGCCCCAGCGCCGCCCCCAGCCCGGCGAGCGCGGCCCCCGCCAGCGGAATCACCGCGGCCAGGACCCACAGATGCGTGAGCGGCAGCTGGAAGAGCGTGCAGCCGACGACGGCCGTGACGAACGTGCCGGGCACGGTGAAGGAGGCGTACGCGGCGGCCGTGCCCAGCACCACCGCGGCGGGCGGCACCGGCAGCGTCGCGTAGTGGTCGAGGCCACCGCTCGCCCGCAGCTGCCCGAAGTACTGGGCGAGCAGGTTCAGCGCGACGAAGGCGACCACGAGCACGCTCGACCCGGCGACGACCGCCCGTGCCTCACCGTCCCCGTCGACGACCCCGCGCATCAGCACCATGATCCCGACGGACTGGAACGTCGCCACGAACAGCAGCGGGATGCGCGCCACCCGCGCCCGGGACAGCTGCGCCCGGTAGACGGCGGCGAGCGACGGCAGCAGCCGGGCGCGGGGCGCGAGCGGCGCGGGTCCCCGGCCGGTCACGTCGGCGGCTGTTTCTCCCACCCCTGCCGCTTCCCCGGCTTCCTCCGCTTCTTTCGCCCCTTTGATCCGCTTGATCCGCGTCTGCGCGGAACAGGTTTCCGCGGGCCCGACACTCACGCCTTGACCAGCCCTTTCGTACGTCCGCCGAGTGCCAGGTACACGTCTTCGAGGCTCGGCGTCGCCAGCGTGAAGTCGTCGAGCGCGGCAAAGGCCTCGCCACCGGTCACGGCGGCCACGGCCGCCCGCGCCTCGTCGGGAGCCAGCCGCAGCACCCAGCGCCGCCCGGACTCCTGCGCGGACGCGCGCAGCGCCGCGACCTCGGGCACGTCCAGCGGCGCCCGCTCCCGCCACACGAGGTCGAGCCGCACCTCACCGGCGACGCGCGCCTTGAGTCCGGCGGGGGTGTCGCACGCGATCACCCGGCCACTCTCCAGCACCGCGACACGGTCCAGGACGGTCTCGGCCTCGATGACGTTGTGGGTGACGAGCAGGACGGTCGCACCGTTGCGCGCCCGCCGCCGGTCGACCGCCGCCCACACCGCGCGCCGCGCGACGGGGTCCATGCCGGTGGTCGGTTCGTCCAGTACCAGGACGGGCCGCTCACCCACCAGCGCGGCGGCGAAACAGGCGAGCCGCCGCTGTCCGCCGGACAGCTTCCGGAGCGGCCGCCCGGCGATCCCGCCCAGTCCGAGCTCTTCGAGTACGTCGTCCCGCTCGGCCCGCGCGGCCTTCGCCGTGAGCCCGCGCAGGCGTCCGGTCGTCTCGGCGGCGAGGGACACGGTCAGTTCGTCCAGCGCGGTGGATTCCTGGCCCAGGTACCCGACCAGCCGCGAGGCCCGCTCGGGGTGGCGCACGAGATCGTGCCCCAGCAGCTCGACACTTCCGGAGTCCGGCCGCATGAGGCCGGTCAGCTGGCGTACGAGAGTGGACTTGCCGGCGCCGTTGGGCCCGAGCAGCCCGAAGATCTCGCCGCGCCGCACGTCGAGGGAGATCCCGTCCGTGGCCCGTACGGCCGGTGTCGCGGGGGCCCCGCGCCGGCTCCGGGCGGCGGGATACGTCTTGACCAGATCCCGCACGGCACACACGACTGCTGTGCCGCGTCCCGCCTGCGCTGTGCCCGTACTCACGAGGGACGAGCCTACGGGGTTCCCGGCCCGGCACCGGCGCCGGGGCGGCGCAGGCGCGGCGGAGCGGGCGCGGGGCAGGCTTCCCTTCCCTGTTCTTCTCCCCGTTCCTCTGCCTGCCCGCCCCTTCCCGCGTCCGTCGCCGCGCTACTCCCCCGCCGTCGCGTGCTCGGCCGCGGCCCGTACGTCGATCTCGCGCCAGAAGCCCGCTCTGATCGCGTACCGGTCGTGCTCGTCGATCTGGTCGTCCTTGTGCGCCAGCAGCCCGAACCGCGCCGCGTACCGCAGCAGCTCGCCGTCGATGCGGTGCGGGATCCTCGGGTACATCGTCGAGAGCTTCTGGGTGTGGCCCGGATCCGGCAGCCGCTCCATCCACCGCCGGGCGAAGACCTGCCCGACCTCGAAGGGATCGCCGCCGACCGTGGTGATGTCCTCCTCGCGGTCCGCCCAGCGCTGCTCCGCGCTGGTCAGCTGGGCCAGCGTCGGCAGTGAGGCGGTCTCGGCCGGCTCACCGAGCGGGCTGCCGCCGCCGGGGCGCTCCACCCAGCCCTTGTCGGAGGACCAGCGCAGGGTCGCCCCGGTGGTGCCGCCCGGCGTCCCGTTCGCCGTCCCGGCCCCGGCCCCGGCCCCGGCCGCGTGCTGCGCCGCCTGCGTGCCGGGACCGCGCAGGCTCGCGAGGTCCTTGGGGGTCGGCACGACCCTGGCGCCGTGCGGCGGATGCGCCTCGCCGGACCCGTTCGCGGCGGACGTGCACGCGGGGGCCGACGGGGCGGCCGGGACCGCCGCCGAAGACCCGTTGCGTACGGCCGCGCCCGTACCCGGCCCCGCTTCTCCGTCCGGGGCTCCGGCCCGTGCCTGCGCCTGGGCCTGTGCCGCCCGCTCCGCCGAAGCGGCGAGCGCCGACTCCGGCAGCGGGGCCGACAGGATCGCGGCGATTTCCGGCCGCGGCACCGGTGGCGGCGCGCAGATCCCGGTGAGGTCCTTGGTCCGTACCGCCTTGGTGATCCACACCCGGTCCAGCACGCGCCGCTCGTCGGCCTCGGCGACCAGGTCCTCGGACTGGTTGTAGTCCCCGTCGGCGGCCTGCACTGCCCACAGGTGGACCGCTACGCCGTGTTCCTTGGCGGACATCAGCCCCGGTAGCAGATCACCGTCCCCGGTCACCAGCACGATGTCCGAGCAGGCGCGATTTCTGGCCAGTTCGGTCAGTTCCGCGTGCATCGCCGCGTCGACGCCCTTCTGGGCCCAGCGCCCGTCGCTGCGGGTCAGGGCCCCGAGCCTGACCGTCACGCGCGACATGACCCGCAGCCGCCGGTGCTCGGGCTGCGGTACGCGGTCGGGGGCGCCGTCGAACCAGTAGATGCGGAGCAGCGGTTGCTGGGTGTCCGCTTCGGCACGTTCTCGCAGGCCCTGGATGAGGGCCGCGTGGTCCACCGTGATGCGGGATCGGGCCGGTTCTCCGGCGAGCAGGCTCGCGGCGGCGCCCAGCAGGTAGCCGGCGTCCACCAGGACGACGCAGCGGTCCACGCGTTCCACCCTCTTTCGGGAACCTCGGGATCGGAAGGTGCTTCGGGAGTGCTTCAGGCTTCCTTCGAGTCTGCCCGACTGCGTGAGGGTTAACGGCGGGAACTCGATCATCGGCGTGGCGGATATCGAAGTTGTTCCGCACCGATCTCAATTACGCACAGTAATGATCCAAAATGCGGGTTTTGTCGGCCTGTGTGAATCTGGTCCCGGCCCTGGCCCCCAGAACCCCCACAGGAGGCAGCACCATGGCCAAGAACAAGAACCGCAAGCAGGGCGCCCCACAGGACCGTGCGTCCGCTGTGGTGCGTGGAACCGACCAGGCGAAGGACAGCGCCTTCGAATCCCATGCCCACCAGCATTCGCACGCACAGGGCAGCCCTGCTGACATTGCCCGTAAGCACCAGCGGCGTTTCGGCCACAACTGACGCGCGCCCCGCGGAAACAGAAGGGGCGCACCCGTGACGACGGGTGCGCCCCTTCTGTGTGCGTTCTGGTCTATGTGCGTTCTGGTCTGCGTGCGTTCTCGCTCTTCAGCCGCTCCGGCCGGTCATCCCGCCAGGCAGGACGGGCCGAGCAGCACCTTCAGATCGCCGAAGAGCGCCGGGTCCGGCTGGACCCGGTGCCGGTCGAGCCGCAGCACCGTCGTCTTGCGGGCCCCCTGGAGCTTGATCCGGACCTCCGTGTTGCCCCGGTGGTGCTTGAGGATCTCACCGAGCTTGGTCACCATCGGCGGCGTCACCTTCACCGTCGGGATGGTGAGGACCACGGGAGCGTTCGTCCCCGCCGAGGACACGTCCGGAACCATCAGCTCCATGGCGACGAGCCGGGGGACGTCCTCGCGCTTGTCGAGGCGGCCCTTGACGAAGACCACGGTGTCCTCGACGAGCTGGGTCGAGACGAGCTGGTACGTCGCCGGGAAGAACATGCACTCGATGGAGCCGGCCAGGTCCTCGACGGTCGCGATGGCCCAGGCGTTGCCCTGCTTGGTCATCTTGCGCTGGAGGCCGGAGATGATACCGCCGACGGTGACGATCGCGCCGTCGGAGTGCTCGCCGCCGGTGAGCTGGGAGATCGAGGCGTCGGCCTTGTCCGACAGGACGTGCTCCAGCCCGAAGAGCGGGTGGTCGGAGACGTACAGGCCGAGCATCTCGCGCTCCTGCGCCAGCAGGTACGACTTCTCCCACTCGACGTCGGAGAACTCCACGTCGAGCCCGAAGCCCGGCTCGTCGCTGTCCTCCTCGCCCATGCCGCCGAAGAGGTCGAACTGCCCCTCGGCCTCCTTGCGCTTGACCTGCACCACGTTGTCGATCATCGGCTCGTGGTGCGCGACGAGGCCCTTGCGGGTGTGGCCCATCTCGTCGAAGGCGCCGGCCTTGATGAGCGATTCGACGGTCCGCTTGTTGCAGACGACCGCCTCGACCTTGTCGAGGAAGTCCGGGAAGGAGGAGTACTTCCCCTTCGCCTTGCGGCACCTGATGATCGAGTCCACGACGTTCTGGCCGACGTTGCGGATGGCGGTCAGGCCGAAGAGGATCACGTCGTCGCCCTGCGCGGCGAAGTTCGACTGGGACTCGTTCACATTGGGCGGCAGCACCTTGATGCCCATGCGCCGGCACTCGTTCAGATAGACGGCCGACTTGTCCTTGTCGTCCTTGACCGAGGTCAGCAGCGCCGCCATGTACTCGGCCGGGTAGTTCGCCTTGAGGTACGCCGTCCAGTAGGTGACCAGGCCGTACGCCGAGGAGTGCGCCTTGTTGAACGCGTATCCGGCGAAGGGGACCAGCACGTCCCAGAGCGCCTGGATCGCCGCGTCGGAGTACCCCTTCTTCTTCGCGCCCGCCTGGAAGAGCACGAAGTTCTTCTGGAGCTCGTCGGGCTTCTTCTTGCCCATCACGCGGCGCAGGATGTCGGCCTCGCCGAGCGAGTAGCCGGCGATGATCTGCGCGGCCTTCTGCACCTGCTCCTGGTAGACGATCAGGCCGTAGGTGACGCCGAGGACCTCCTTGAGGGGCTCCTCCAGCTCCGGGTGGATCGGCGTGATCTCCTGCTGGCCGTTCTTGCGCAGCGCGTAGTTCGTGTGCGAGTTCATGCCCATCGGGCCCGGCCGGTACAGGGCCGAGACGGCGGAAATGTCCTCGAAGTTGTCGGGCTTCATCAGCCGCAGCAGGGACCGCATGGGGCCGCCGTCGAACTGGAAGACGCCGAGCGTGTCACCGCGGCAGAGCAGTTCGTACGTCGTGGGGTCGTCCAGCGGGAGGGAGAGCAGCTCCAGGTCGATGCCCTTGTTGGACTTCACCATCTTGACGGCGTCGTCCATGATCGTGAGGTTGCGCAGGCCGAGGAAGTCCATCTTCAGCAGGCCGAGCGACTCACAGCTCGGGTAGTCCCACTGCGTGATGGTCACACCGTCGGTGTGGCGCACCCAGACGGGCACGTGGTCGGTGATCGTCTCGCTGGACATGATCACGCCGGCCGCGTGCACGCCCATCTGCCGGACCAGGCCCTCGACGCCCTTCGCGGTGTCGATGACCTTCTTGACGTCCGGCTCGTTCTCGTACATCGACCGGATCTCGCCCGCCTCGCTGTAGCGCGGGTGCTTGGGGTCGGTGATGCCGTTGAGGTCGATGCCCTTGCCGAGGACGTCGGCGGGCATGGCCTTGGTGAGCCGGTCGCCCATCGCGTACGGGTAACCCAGGACGCGCGCGGAGTCCTTGATCGCGTTCTTGGCCTTGATCTTTCCGTACGTGCCGATCATGGCGACCTTGTCGGCGCCGTACTTCTCGGTGACGTACCTGATCACCTCGCCGCGCCTGCGCTCGTCGAAGTCGATGTCGACGTCGGGCATGGAGATGCGCTCGGGGTTGAGGAACCGCTCGAAGATCAGGCCGTGCTCGATCGGGTCGAGGTCGGTGATGCCCATGGCGTACGCGACGATCGAACCGGCCGCGGAGCCTCGGCCGGGGCCGACCGCGATGCCGTTGTTCTTGGCCCACATGATGAAGTCGGCGACCACGAGGAAGTACGCCGGGAAGCCCATGTCGATGATGATCTTCATCTCGTACTCGACCTGCTTGAGCCGGTCGTCCGGGATGCCGTCCGGGTAGCGCCGGGTCATGCCGCGCATGGTCTCCTCGCGGAACCACGTCACCTCGGTGTAGCCCTCGGGCACGTCGAACTTGGGCATCAGGTTCCGCTCCTGGAACCAGCCCTCGGTGTCGATCTGCTGGGCGACCAGGAGGGTGTTGGCGCAGCCCTCCTGCCAGGCGTCGGAGGAGTCGACGGCGTACATCTCGTCGGTCGACTTCAGGTAGTAGCCGGTGCCGTCGAAGCGGAAGCGGTCCGGGTCGGAGAGGTTCTTGCCGGTCTGGATGCACAGCAGCGCGTCGTGCGCGCTCGCCTCGTGGGCGTAGGTGTAGTGCGAGTCGTTGGTGACCAGCGGCGGGATGTTCAGCTTCTTGCCGATCTCCAGCAGCCCGTCACGGACCCGGCGCTCGATCTCGATGCCGTGGTCCATCAGCTCCAGGAAGTACTTGCCCTCGCCGAAGATGTCCTTGTAGTCGGACGCGGCCTGGACCGCCTCGTCGAACTGGCCGAGCCGCAGCCGCGTCTGCACCTCGCCCGAGGGACACCCGGTGGAGGCGATGAGGCCCTCCGACCACTGGGAGATGGTCTCCTTGTCCATGCGGGGCCACTTCGTCAGCCAGCCCTCGGCGTACGCGTCGGAGGACAGCCGGAAGAGGTTGTGCAGGCCGGTCTTGTTCGCCGCCCAGATCGTCTTGTGCGTGTAGCCGCCGGAACCGGACACGTCGTCGCGCTTCTGGTGCGGCTGGCCCCACTGGATGCGCCGCTTGTTGCGCCGCGACTCGGGCGCGACGTACGCCTCGATGCCGATGATCGGCGTCACCCCCGCCTTCTTCGCCGAATGGAAGAAGTCGTACGCCCCGTGCAGGTTGCCGTGGTCGGTCATCGCGATGTGCGACATGCCCATCTCGTTGCACGCCTCGAACATGTCCTTGAGCCGCGCGGCACCGTCCAGCAGCGAGTACTGGGTGTGGACGTGGAGGTGCGTAAAGGGCGGCTTGGTCACGGCGGGGGCCTCCGGCAAAACGGTCGGTGACAGGTCGGGGGGACAGCTTGGAAGTCTACGTCGGCCCACTGACAACGAGCGGGCACTCACGAGTACGGTCGGGCGTTGGACACAGGGAAAAGCCTGTCCTATTTGTCAAGAACGTCATGCACCAGGAGGCAACCGGCGATGTCGGTCCAGCAGACAGACGCCGCTCAGCGCGGCGAGCAGATCCTCGCCGTCTTCGACACCGCGTTCGGCAGGCTCCTGGCCGCCGACCCGGCCGCCTTCCGGGTCAAGTTCCGCAAGATGGCCGCCTCCGCCTTCGCCTTCTACCGGGGCGCGGCGTCCCTGTTCTACGCCGACCTGGAGCGTGAGCAGCACGGCGGGCCGTACCTGGACGAGCGCACCGGACGGGTGTGGATCCACGGCGACCTGCACGCCGAGAACTTCGGCACGTACATGGACTCCCAGGGCCGGCTGATCTTCAACGTCAACGACTTCGACGAGGCGTACGTCGGCCCCTTCACCTGGGACCTCAAGCGCTTCGTCGCCTCCGTCGCGCTCATCGGCTACACCAAGGCGCTGAGCGACGAGCAGATCACCGGGCTGGTGCGGACGTACGCCGCCGCCTACCGCGAGCGCGTCCACGCCCTGGCCACCGGCGCCAAGAACGACGAGGTGCCGCCCTTCACACTGGACACGGCCGAGGGCCCGCTGCTCGGCGCGCTGCGCTCCGCCCGCTCGCTGACCCGCTTCGGGCTGCTCGACTCGATGACCGAGATCCGTGACTTCGAACGCCGCTTCGCGTCCGGCGGCGGCTCCATCGACCTCGACGCCGCCACCCGCTACAAGGTCCTGGCGGCCTTCGACGGCTACCTGGAGACGCTGCCCGAGTCCAGCCTGACCCGCCCCGACTCCTACCGCGTGAAGGACGTCGTCGGGCGGCGCGGCATCGGCATCGGGTCGGCGGGCCTGCCCTCGTACAACATCCTGCTCGAAGGCAACAGCGACGCGCTGGAGAACGACGTCGTGATCTACATGAAGCAGGCGCAGACCCCGGCGGTCTCCCGGCACATCACCGACGGCGCCGTCCGCGACTACTTCCAGCACGAGGGCCACCGTACGGTGATCTCGCAGCGCGCCCTCCAGGCGCACGCGGACCCGTGGCTGGGCTGGACGGAACTGGACGGGGCGGGGCAGCTGGTCGCGGAGGTGTCGCCGTACGCCGTGGACCTCGACTGGTCGGACATCGACGACCTGGACGAGATCGCCGCGGTCGTCGCCGACCTCGGCAGGGCCACCGCCACGATGCACGCGGCGGCCGACGACGAGAGCGGCCACTCGCTGGTGCCGTTCTCCACGGAGCGGGCGATCGACGCGGCGATCGCGGGCGACGAGGAGAACTTCGCAGACCTGCTGGTGGACTTCGCGCACTCCTACGGGGCGCGGGCGCGGGCCGACCACCAGATCTTCGTCGACCTGTTCCGCAACGGCCGGATCCCCGGCCTCTGAGCGGCCGGCCGGACAGCCGGCCGGACAGCCGGTCGGGCAGCCGGTCGGGCTTTAGGGGCCTCTTACCTGAAGCCGTGGCAAACTCACGTTCCATGGACGTATCAGGGACGCAGCCGAGGGCGGCGCGCGCGGCGCTTTTCACCGCGCTCGTCGTCACGCTCTCCGTCGCGTCCCATGTGCTGCTCTCCCGGGTCCCGCTGCCCCTGACCGCGGTGGCCGCGATCGCGGCCTGCGTGTTCGCCGTCGCGTACGCGCTGGCGGGCCGGGAGCGCGGCTTCGGCGCCATCGCCGGCCTGCTCGTCCCGCTGGAACTGGCCGCCGACACCGTCTTCACCACCGGGCAGCACCTCTGTTACGGGCCGTCGGGCGGCCCGGTGACGGGCTCCCTGCGCTCCGTCGGGTTCGACGTGCTGTGCGGCGGGGGCTCCGGCACCGGCCTGGGCGTCCCGCTCGTACCGGCCGCGGCCCCGGGCTCCCGGGAGGGCGCCGCCGCCCTCCTCGGCTCCCCCGACCCGGCCCTGCCCTGGCTGCTGCTCGCCGCCCACGTCACGGTGGGGCTGCTCGCCGCGGCCTGGCTGCGGCGCGGCGAGGCGGCGCTCGCAGGGCTGGTGCGGACCCTGGCCGCGTTCACCTTCCGGCCGCTGCTGATCGCCGTCGCCGTGACCGTCGCGGCCCACCGGTCCGTACGGCGCACGGTGCGGCCCGCCCACCGGGTCCGTACCGCCTTCCACCGCCGTCTGTTCGCGCACTCCGTGGGACGGAGGGGACCGCCGCGCCCGGCACGCGTCTTCGCCTGAGCCCAGCCGTTCCTCCCTCCTCTTCCCTACGGAGAACACGACCATGAGTGCACGCAACCACCAGGCCAACAAGGCGGCGGCCCGCGAGCGACTGCGCGCCGAGCGCGAGCGCCAGGCCAAGAAGGACAGGACGCGCCGTCAGCTGATCGTCGCCCTTTCCATCGTCGGCGTCCTCGCGATCGCCGGCGGCATCAGTTACGCCGTCATGCAGGCGAACAAGCCCTCGCAGTGGGAGGCCGCCAAGAACGAGAAGCAGGTCACCGCGCCCGCGAACACCGAGGGCAAGGACGGCACCGGCGTCGTCGTCGGCAAGAAGGACGCCGAGAAGACCCTGGAGCTGTACGAGGACGCGCGCTGCCCGATCTGCGCGACCTTCGAGCAGGCGAACGGCGAGACGATCGAGAAGGACGTCGCCGCCGGCAAGTACAGGCTCAAGTACGTCGGCGCCACCTTCCTCGACAACACCGACAACGGCGAGGGCTCGAAGAACGCGCTGAGCGCACTGGGCGCCGCGCTCGACGTCAGCCCCGAGGCGTTCCTGGAGTACAAGGGCGCGCTCTACTCCCAGAAGAACCACCCGGCGGAGCAGGACGACAAGTTCGCCGAGGACGACTACCTGATCAAGGTGGCCGACGAGGTGGACGCCCTCAAGGGCAACAAGGAGTTCCAGCGGAACGTGCAGGACGGCACCTTCGACGCCTGGGCGCTGAAGATGTCGGCCGTCTTCGACAAGAGCGGCGTGCAGGGCACCCCGACGCTCAAGATGGACGGCAAGAAGGTCACCGGGTCGGACGGCCAGAGCACGCCCATGTCGCCGGAGGAGTTCAAGACCGCGATCGACAAGGCCCTCAAGGCATAGCCGCCGCACGGCACTTCACCCAAGGGTGGGCGAACGTTCTTACGTTTGCCCACCCTTGATCTGTACTGATCAGTAATGTACGGCTGTGACCAGTCGATTCGCTTCATCTCCCAGCCGCCGTGCGCTCGTCAGGGCCGCTGCCGCCACCGCCGTCGCCGCCCCTGTCGCCGCTTCCCCTGCCGTCGCCGGTACCAGTGCGTCAGCCGCCACCACTGCCGCTGCCCCCGCTGACGTACAGAGCCCCGCGTTCCTCCACGGAGTCGCCTCCGGCGACCCGCTGCCCGACGGCGTACTGCTGTGGACCCGGGTGACCCCCTCCCCCGAGGCCACGCCGGGCTCCGGCAGGGGCCCCGATGTGGTGGTGCGGTGGGAAGTGGCCGAGGACAAGGGGTTCTCGGCGGTCGTCGCCCGGGGCACGACGACCGCCGGGGCGGCGACCGACCACACCGTCAAGGTCGACGTCAGGGGCTTGCGCCGGGCCACCGTCTATTACTTCCGCTTCACCGCGGGCGGCGCGGTGTCCCCCGCCGCCCGCACCAGGACCGCCCCCGCCGCCGACGCCGCCCCGCCCGGCGTGCGCTTCGGCGTGGTCTCCTGCGCCAACTGGGAGTCGGGTTACTTCGCGGCGTACCGGCATCTCGCCGCCCGCGCCGACCTGGACGCGGTCCTCCATCTCGGCGACTACCTCTACGAGTACGCCACCGGCGGCTATCCGGCGCCCCCGTACGTCGTGCGGCAGCACGAACCGGCCCACGAGACCGTCACCCTCGCCGACTACCGCACCCGGCACGGCAACTACAGGACCGACACCGACCTCCAGGCCCTGCACGCCGCACACCCGGTCATAGCCATCTGGGACGACCACGAGTTCGCCAACGACGCCTGGTCGGGCGGCGCGGAGAACCACACGCCGGGCGCGGAGGGTGAATGGGCCGCGCGGGTGGCGGCCGCCAAGCAGGCGTACTTCGAGTGGATGCCGGTCCGCGCCTCCACCGAGGGCACCGTCTACCGCCGGCTGCGCTTCGGCAGGCTGGCCGATCTGCACCTGCTCGACCTGAGGTCGTTCCGCTCCCGGCAGGCGAGCACCGGCAGCGGCGCGGTGGACGCCCCGGAGCGCACGGTGACGGGCCGCGCCCAGCTGGACTGGCTCAAGACGGGGCTCGCCTCCTCCGATGCCGTCTGGAAGCTGGTCGGTACGTCGGTGATGATCTCCCCGGTGGCCTTCGGCTCCGTACCGGCCTATCTGCTCGCGCCGCTGGCCGGTCTGCTCGGTCTGCCCGAGGAGGGTCTCGCGGTCAACGTCGACCAGTGGGACGGCTACACCGACGACCGCAAGGAGCTGATCGCCCACCTCAGGGACCGGGCGATCGGGAACACGGTCTTCCTGACCGGCGACATCCACATGGCGTGGGCCAACGACGTGCCGGTCAGGGCGGCGACGTATCCGCTGTCGCAGTCGGCGGCGACCGAGTTCGTGGTCACCTCGGTCTCCTCGGACAACCTCGACGACATCCTGCACGTGGCGCCGCAGACCGTCTCGCTGGTCGCGGCCACGGCGGTCAGGGCCGCCAACCGCCATGTGAAGTGGCTGGACATGGATTCCCACGGTTACGGCGTCCTCGACGTCACGGACGAGCGCTCGCAGATGGACTACTACGTCGTCTCCGACAAGACACGGCAGGACGCGACGGCGCGGTGGACACGCTCGTACCGCACGCTCAGCGGAACGCAGAAGGTCGAGCGGGTGAACCAGCCGGTCCTCTGACCGTCGAATTCCAGCCATCGTGCGGCCTGTTACGGGCAGATCACGCCAGGGAGCGGGTGGTGTAAATCCGCCGTCCGAATGCGGACACACCACCCGCCTTGGTAGCCGCAGGGCTTACCCGCGCATCTCAAAGTCTGGACCAGGCCGGAAGCTTTCGCCCTGATGTCCCAATTGGCCCGAGGATTGATTGGGCTTGATCGATCCTCATCAAGATCTGACATGCACACATAACCTCCGGGCAGCGGCGGGGAACCCACCCCCGCCCACCCCCGCGAGGAGTCAACGTGCGTGCTCTTGCTCGTATATCCCCCCTTCTGCGCAAGCGGTTCATCGGCACGGCGGTGATGGCCGGAACCCTGGCCCTGTCCACTCTTTCCGCACCCGCCGGGACCGCCGTCGCCAAGGCCCCCGCCAAGACCGCCGCCGAGAAGTGCGTCGAGGAGCCCCACACGAGCGCCGCCCGCGAGGCCCGCCCCTCCGGCGATCCGCACGCCCACGAGCCCAACGAGGTGACCGAGGCCAAGGCCAAGGCCATGGACGCGGACCTGCGCAAGAGACTCGACAAGCTGCGTACGTCGGGCAGCGCCGCCCGGGGCTTCTCCGCCACCGCCGTGACCACCGTCCCGGTGTACTTCCACGTCGTGCACAGCGGCGCCGCCGGCAAGCTCACGGCGACCGACATCAACAACCAGATGGCGGTCCTCAACTCGGCCTTCGGGGGCCAGGGCACCGGCAACGTCAACTCCAACTTCCAGTTCACGCTGGCCGGTACGGACTACACGGACAACGCCTCCTGGTACAACCTGGCGTCCGGTTCGACCGCCGAGAAGGAGATGAAGGCGGCCCTGCGCAAGGGCGGCGCGGGCACGCTCAACTTCTACACCGCCAACCTCAGCGACGGTCTGCTCGGCTGGGCGACCTTCCCGAGCTCGTACAGGTCCAACCCGACGATGGACGGCGTCGTCGTCCTCGACAGCTCGCTCCCGGGCGGCAGCGCCGCCAACTACAACGAGGGCGACACCGCCACCCACGAGGTCGGCCACTGGATGGGGCTCTACCACACCTTCCAGGGCGGCTGCAACGGCAACGGCGACTACGTGACCGACACCCCGGCCGAGAAGAGCGCGGCGTACCAGTGCCCGACCGGCCGCGACTCCTGCGCCAGCAAGACCGGCGTCGACCCCGTCCACAACTTCATGGACTACACGTACGACAACTGCATGTACCAGTTCACCGCCGGCCAGAGCGCGCGGATGACCGACAACTGGACTGCCTACCGCGCCGGCTGACGCCGGCCGGACGGTCCTCCACCCTGACGCCATGAACGGGCCGGGGCATCAGGGACATCGTCGACGGGCGTTTCGAGCTGTCGGAGCGGCCCGTCGGCGGCCGGTGACGCCGAGGCCTCGCGCGTCCTGCGGGAGCGGGTGCTGCGCGAGGCCGGAGCGCCGGCCGGGATCAACCACCCCCGCGTGGTGACGATCCATCACATCATCGACGAAGAACCGCACCCCTGGCTCGTGAGGGAGCTCCTGCCGGCCGCACCCTCCGGCACCACCCGGAGCAGGGCCCCCTGCCACCCCGGGAGGCGGTGCGCACCGGCCGCGAAGTGCTCTCGCCCTGCGCGCCGCCCACGCGGCCGGCGTCCACCACCGGGACGTGAAACCGGCCGGCGTCCTGCTGCGGGCCGACGGCGACGCGGTGCTCAGCGCCTTCGGCATCGCCGCCGTCCAGGGACCCACGGCCCTGACCATGGCCGGCGAGGCGATCGGCTCTCCCGAGTACACGGCGCCCGAGCGCATCCGCGGCTCCGGCGACCTCCCGGCGTCCGGCTTCTGGTCGCTCGGCATGACGCTGCACGTGTGCGTGGAGGGCGTGAGCCCGATGCGCCGCGCCAGCATCCCCGCCACACTGGCGGCCGTGCTCGACGACCCGGTTCCGCCGCCCCGGCAGGCGGGTCCGCTCGGTCCTGAAGCCGCCAAACCGCCAAACCGCTAGAGCGTCGCCAGGAACCCGGCCGCGACCTTCCACGTCTGCTGGGCGGCCGCCGCGTCGTAGTCCGGCAGATCCGGGTCGGTGTAGAGGTGCCCGGCCCCGGGATAGCGGTAGATCTCCACATCCGCGCCGACCCGTCGCATCCGCAGGTACCAGGCGTTCAGCCAGTCGTCCGACTCGAACGGGTCCGGGTCCGCGACATGCAGCTGCACGGGCAGGCCGGGCGCCGACGCGTCGTCCGCGATGTCCGAGGTTCCGTGCAGGAGCAGCAGACCACGGGCCTTCTCGTCGCCGAGCGCCAGGTTCTGCGCGACGGACCCGCCGAAGGAGAAACCGGCGTACACCAGCCCCTTCTCGGAGTGCGGGGCAGCGGCGAGGACGGCGCGCCGCAGCAGCTCGTCCCGGCCGATGCCGTCCTTGACCGCCATCCCCTCCTCCACGGTCTCGGCGGTTTGGCCCTCGAAGAGGTCGGGCACGTGCACCTGGTGCCCGGCGGCACGAAGTCGCTCTGCTGCGGCGTGCACCGCCGGGCGCAGACCGTAGACGGAATGGAAAAGAATGATGTCCATTCCGCCATCCTCCCACTGAGCTTCGGAGTCATGGAGACCGTACTGCGCCCGCTGATCGTCATCGGTGGCTCGGTCGTGCTCACACTGGTCGTCGGCTGGGCCGCCGACCTGCTGCTGCGCCGCACCGACGCCCGTCACCACGAGACCCCGCTGTGGGGCCTGCTGCGCCGCTGCCGTGTGCCGCTGCAGGTCCTGATCCTGGCCGCCGTCCTGAGGGGGGCGTACGGGAAGACCCGCCTGGACATCGTCCAGGACCACAGGGCCGGCATCGGCCAGGTGCTCTCCCTCGTGCTGATCGGTGCCGGTGCCTGGCTGGTGATCCGGATCGCCTCCGCCATAGTCGAGTCGTCGTACGCCCGCTACGCGTCCACCACGCGCGATCCGGCCCGCGTACGGCGAGTCCGTACGCAGGTGACGCTGATCATGCGGATCGTGACCGCGGTCGTGGTCGTGGTGGCCGTCGGCGCGATGCTGATGACCTTCCCCGGCATGAAGACGATCGGCACGTCGATGCTCGCCTCGGCCGGAATCATAGGCATCGTCGCCGGTGTCGCGGCCCAGTCGACCCTCGGCAACCTCTTCGCCGGCTTCCAGATCGCCTTCGGCGACATGGTGCGCATAGGGGACACGGTGGTCGTGGACGGCGAGTGGGGCGTGGTGGAGGAGGTCACACTCACCTTCCTCGCCGTACGGACCTGGGACGAGCGCCGGATCACCATGCCGGTGTCGTACTTCACCAGCAAGCCGTTCGAGAACTGGTCGCGCGGCGGGGCCCAGATGACCGGCACGGTCTTCTTCCACCTGGACCACAGCACGCCGGTGGACCTGATGCGGGAGAAGCTCCGGGAGATCCTCGGCACCTGCAAGGCGTGGGACGGCCGCGACTGGAGCCTGGCCGTCACCGACACGACGCCGAACACCATGGTGGTACGGGCGGTGGTCACCGCCAAGGACGCGGACGACGTCTGGACGGTGCGGTGCACCGTGCGCGAGCAGCTGATCGGCTGGCTGAGCGAGAAGCATCCGTACGCCCTCCCGCGCATCGCCACCGCACCGGCCGCCGAGCCACCGAACGGCAAGCCGGCGCTCACGGACGAGAAGCCGCGCACCGGACGGGGATAGGCCACGGGCCGGGCCCGTCCGGCGATCGCGGCGGCCGGGGGCGGACTTCCACCGGGGGCGGACTTCCACCGGGGCGGACTTCCCCGCCCTACTTGAGGCCGCGCACGTCCAAGTGGTGCAGCACCCGGTCGACCACTTCCGGATCCGCCCCGGGTTCGTTGCGCGCGGACAGCACCTCGTGGCGGGCGGCCGACATCATCTCCCGCTGGATCCGGTGCACCGACTTGATCCGCTCGACGCGCTGCGCGGACGCCTCGCGCCGCTCGTCGTCCACGATCTCGGGGCTGATCCTGGCCCCGATGTCGAACGCGCCCCGCTGCAGCCGGTCCAGGACGTCGTCCGGCAGGTCCTCGACCTCCTGGATCTCCCTGAGCCTGCGCTTGGCCGCCTTCGCCGCCCGTACCGCCAGGTCGTGCTCGAGCTCGCGCTCCGCTCCCGTGTCCGCGCGTACGCCGAGCCTGCGCACCAGCCACGGCAGGGTGAGTCCCTGGACGAGGAGGGTGGCCATGATGACGGAGAACGCGACGAACACGATCTCGTCCCGGGCCGGGAACGGCGAGCCGTCGCCCGTCCGGATCGGAATGGCCAGCGCCAGCGCGACCGACGCCACCCCCCGCATTCCCGACCACCACATGACGACGGTCTCGCGCCAGCTGACCGGGATGTCCTCGTCGTAGTCCCGCAGTGTGTGCAGCCGCTTGGCCAGCCAGGTCGCGGGCAGCAGCCACACCAGCCGTACGCCGACGACGACCCCGACGATCGCGGCGCCCCAGCCGAGCATCTCGCCCAGGCGGCCGTCGGCCGTGCCGAAGACGTTGTGCAGCTCAAGGCCGATCAGCCCGAAGGCGACACCGGTGACCAGGGTGTCGACGATCTGCCAGAAGGTCTGTCCGGCGAGGCGGCCGAGTACGTCGTCGGCGTCGACGGCGTGCTCCGCGAGGTACAGCGCGATGACGAGCACGGCGAGCACGCCGGACCCCTTGAACTCCTCCGCCAGCACATAGGCGACGAAGGGCGCCAGCAGCGTGAGGCTGATCTGGAGGGTCGTGTCGCCGAGGAAGTCCATCAGCTTGTCGGTGACCCAGCCCAGCCCGAATCCGACGACGACGGCGACGAGCGCGGACAGGAAGAGCTCCCCGACCGCCGTCGGCCAGGAGAACGTTCCGCTCACCGCCGCCGCGACCGCCACGTGGTAGAGCACGATGGCCGTCACGTCGTTGAACAGCCCCTCGCCCTCCAGGATCGACACGAGCCGCCGCGGCAGTCCGAGCGACCCGGCGACGGCGGTCGCCGCGACCGGGTCGGGCGGGGCGACGAGCGCGCCCAGCGCGATGGCCGCGGCGATCGGCAGCCCGGGGACGACGGCGTGGGCGACCGCGGCCACCGCGGCGGTCGTGACGAAGACGAGCGCCACCGCCAGCAGCAGGATGGGCCGGATGTTCGCGGTGAACTGCCGCCAGGAGGTCCGCTGCACGGCGGCGTACAGCAGCGGCGGCAGGACCAGCGGCAGGATGTACTCGGGCGGGATCTCGACGTTCGGTACGAACGGCAGCAGCGCCAGGACGATCCCGGCGAGCGTCATCAGTACCGGCGCCGGCAGCCCCAGACGCTCCCCCAGCGGCACCGTGACGACGGCCCCCAGCAACAGCACGAACAGCAGGGCCAACTGATCCACGGTGCACCATCCGGCGGCTCGAAACCTCGGCGATCAAGGTTCCAAGCGTGCCATGCGACGCGTCCCGGCCGGGACGTCCCCCTGCGGCGCGCGGTCTACAGCGCGCGCCGCATCGCCCGGTGCGCGATCCCCGCGTCCGGGAATTCGGGTCCGTACGCGACGTACCCGAGCCGCTCGTAGAAGCCGAGCGCGTGCGTCTGCGCGTGCAGGTCCACCGCGCTCAGACCGCGCTCCACGGCCGCGTCCTCGATCGCCCGCACCAGCGCCGCCCCGACGCCGAATCCGCGCGCCTCCCGGCTCACGGCCAGCCGGCCGAGGGAGCCGACCGTCGCGTCCCCGCCGGTCCTGGCGGCCGCGGCGGCGCCGTACAGCAGCCGCCCCGTGCCCAGCGGCAGCCCGTCGCCGGTCACCGCCAGGACGTGCACCGCGTCGGCGTCGTACGCGTCGTACTCGATGTCGGCGGGCACCTCCTGCTCGACGACGAAGACCTGCTTGCGCACGGCGAAACAGGCCTCCATGCCGGCAGGCCCTTCCGCGATCCGGACGACGTACGAAGGCACGCCCGCCGGCTGCCCGCTCACTCGCTCTCGGCCCGGATCACGTCCAGTGCCTTCTGCAGGTCGGCGGGGTACTCGCTGTGGAACTCGACCCACTGCCCGTCCGACGGGTGCTCGAAGCCGAGCCGCACGGCGTGCAGCCACTGCCGCGTCAGGCCGAGCCGCTTGCCCAGGGTCGGGTCGGCGCCGTAGGTCAGGTCGCCCACGCACGGGTGGCGGTGGGCGGACATGTGCACTCGGATCTGGTGGGTGCGGCCCGTCTCCAGCTTGATGTCGAGGAGGGACGCGGCCCGGAACGCCTCGATCAGGTCGTAGTGCGTGACCGAGGGCTTGCCCTCGGCCGTCACGGCCCACTTGTAGTCGTGGTTGGGGTGGCGCCCGATCGGGGCGTCGATGGTGCCGCTCATCGGGTCCGGGTGGCCCTGGACCAGCGCGTGGTACTTCTTCTCGACGACCCGGTCCCGGAACTGCGCCTTGAGCAGCGTGTACGCCCGCTCCGACTTGGCCACGACCATGAGGCCCGAGGTGCCCACGTCGAGGCGGTGCACGATGCCCTGCCGCTCGGCCGCGCCCGACGTCGAGATCCGGTACCCGGCGGCGGCGAGGCCGCCGATCACGGTGGTGCCGGTCCAGCCGGGGCTGGGGTGGGCGGCGACGCCGACCGGCTTGGCGATCACGACGACGTCGTCGTCGTCGTGCACGATCTCCATGCCCTCGACGGGCTCGGCGACGATCTGTACGGGGGCTGCGGCCGGCGGCATCTCCACCTCGAGCCAGGCCCCGCCGCGGACCCGCTCGGACTTCCCGACCACCGACCCGTCGACCTGAACCTTCCCGGCGGCGGCAAGCTCGGCCGCCTTCGTGCGGGAGAACCCGAACATCCGGGAGATGGCGGCGTCGACGCGCTCGCCCTCAAGGCCATCGGGAACGGGCAGGGTGCGGAACTCGGGAATGGTACTCACCCGTCGAGTATGCCTTGTCAGTCCTTGTGAACGGTCCCGTCGGGGTCCAGCCCCCGGAACGACAGGATCACAATGAGGATGCCGCCGCACACGATCGCGGAGTCCGCGAGGTTGAAGACCGCGAAGTTCGCCGGGGCGATGAAGTCGACCACGGCGCCCTTGAAGACGCCGGGCGAACGGAAGATCCGGTCGGTGAGGTTGCCGAGCGCACCACCGAGCAGCAGGCCCAGCGCGATGGCCCAGGGCAGGCTGTAGAGCTTGCGCGCGAGCCGGGCGATGACCACGATCACGGAGGCCGCGATGACCGTGAAGATGACGGTGAAGGCCTCGCCGATGCCGAAGGCGGCACCCGCGTTCCTGATCGCCTCGAACCTCAGCAGATCACCGACGACCTCGATCGGCTCGTGGTGCTCCAGCCTGGCCACCACGATCATCTTGCTGATCAGGTCGAACAGGTAGGCCACGAGTGCCACCGTGAACAGCACGCCGATCTTCCGCTTGCCCCTGCCCACCGGCTGCTCGCCCGGGGCCGCCGCGTCGGAGGGCCGCTCCGGCTCGGCTCCCCCGGCCTCAGGGGTATCCGGCATACCGATGACGCGCTCCGCCTCTGCCACGTGAGTCCCTCAACCTAGGTGCCTGACTGAGCACGAGGGTACGGCACACACGTACGGACCGCCCCGGTGACGGACTCGGCGGCGAGCTCCGGCCCCGGCCCCGGTCCGGGCTCAGTAGCGGCGCTCCTGCTTCTGCTTGTCCTCCACACACAGCGTGGCGCGCGGGAACGCCTGCATGCGCGCCTTGCCGATCGGTTTGCCGCAGACCTCGCAGAGCCCGTACGTCCCGGCGTCCAGCCGCTCCAGGGCCCGCTCGGTCTGTTCCAGGCGCTCGCGGGCACTGGCAGCCAGGGCCAGCTCGTACTCCCGGGAGATGTTCTTGGTGCCGGTGTCGGCCTGGTCGTCGCCGGCGCCGTCCCCGGAGTCCCGCATCAGTCCGGACACCGCCTCCTCCGACGCGGTGATCTCGGCCCTGAGGTCGGAGACCTCCTTCTCCAGCTGGGCCCGCGCCCCGGCGACCTCGTCCGGGGTCCACGGGTCCTCCCCCGCCCTGACCGCGAGCTCGTCCGGGGCCGCCGGGGCTGCCGTCCGGGACTTGGGGAGCGCCGTCGCCATGGCCGCGGCCGTCTTCTTGGCGGCCGGGGTCCTGCTCGTAGCCTTTTTCGCAACCACCGTCTTGGCTCCTGTCTCTTCCGCGGCCTGAGCCGCCCCCTTGGCCGCAGGAGCGGCCCTCTTCGCAGCCGCCTTCTCGGCAGGTGCCTTCTTGGCCGGCGCCGCCTTCTTCGCGGCGGTCTTCTTCGTGGCGGTCTTCTTCTTGGCAGCAGCCTTCTCGGCAGCGGTCTTCTCCACGACGGGGTCCTTCTCCGCCGTGCCGGTCCCGTCTGCGCCCTGTACGGCGGTCTTCTTAGCCACCATGGCCGCGGCCCCTTCACATATTGTGATTTTGCACGCGAATCGTTCTGGGACGATAAGTCGACTCCAGCCCCGCGGCAACGGGGCACGCCGCCGGCCGGCACGGCCGCGCGTCGGACGCGGCGGGCCTGCATCGGTTGTGCCCAGCTCTCCGCCCGGTAATCCGCCCCGGGGACGCGGACGGACTCCGTGGGATCGCGTCCGGCCGTCCGGGTGAGCGGTACGCACTGCGGCGCCGCGCGAAAACGGGGCGGCCGCCCGGCCCCGCGGCCCGTACACTGGGCGCAGCGAAAGGCCACGACGGGGACGAGTAGCGTCGTACGCAGCCAAGAGCGATCCGGGGACGGTGTGAGCCCGGTGGTGAGCGCGACGTGAAGCATCACCCCTGAGCCGCCGGAAGAAAGCTTTGAACAGTGGGCTCCGCCCACGGGTCCAAGGCCAGTAGAACCGGCATCGCTGCCCCAATGAGGGGGTCACGGGCGCCGCCCGGGGCCAAGGAGGGTGGTACCGCGGGAGCCCAGCGCTCTCGTCCCTCCGACGGAAGCCACAGTCCGCCGGAGGAATCGATGTCGCTGTACCGCCAGGTGCCCGCCCAGGTCGACCTTCCCGCGCTCGAGCACGCCGTGCTCGATTTCTGGCGCGAGAACAAGGTCTTCTCGAAGAGTCTCGAACAGTCCGAGGGACGCCCCGAGTGGGTGTTCTACGAGGGCCCGCCCACCGCCAACGGCATGCCGGGCGCGCACCACATCGAGGCCCGCGTCTTCAAGGACGTCTTCCCGCGCTTTCGCACCATGCGCGGCTACCACGTGGCCCGCAAGGCCGGCTGGGACTGCCACGGCCTGCCGGTCGAGCTCGCCGTCGAGAAGGAACTGGGCTTCAACGGCAAGAAGGACATCGAGGAGTACGGCATCGCGGAGTTCAACGCGAAGTGCCGCGAGTCGGTGACCCGCCACACCGACGCCTTCACCGAGCTCACGCACCGCATGGGCTACTGGGTCGACCTCGACGACGCGTACCGGACCATGGACCCGTCGTACGTCCAGTCGGTCTGGTGGTCGCTGAAGGAGATCTTCGCCAAGGGCCTGCTGGTCCAGGACCACCGCGTCGCCCCCTGGTGCCCCCGCTGCGGCACCGGCCTGTCCGACCACGAACTGGCGCAGGGGTACGAGACGGTCGTCGACCCCTCGGTCTTCGTCCGCTTCCCGCTGACCTCGGGCCCGCTCGCGGGCGAGGCGTCGCTGCTGATCTGGACGACGACCCCCTGGACCCTCGTCTCCAACACGGCGGTCGCCGCGCACCCCGACGTCACCTACGTCGTGGCGACGAACGGCGAGGAGAAGCTGGTCGTGGCCCAGCCCCTCCTGGAGAAGTCCCTCGGCGAGGGCTGGGAGGCCACCGGCCGGAGCTTCACCGGCGCCGAGATGGAGCGCTGGACGTACGAGCGCCCCTTCGCGCTGGTCGGGTTCCCCTCCGAAGCGCACTACGTCGTCAACGCCGACTACGTCACCACCGAGGACGGCACGGGTCTGGTCCACCAGGCCCCCGCCTTCGGTGAGGACGACCTCAAGACCTGCCGGGCGTACGGCCTCCCGGTCGTGAACCCGGTCCTGCCCGACGGCACCTTCGAGCCGGAACTCGCCCTCGTCGGCGGCCAGTTCTTCAAGAAGGCCGACGAGGCCCTCACCGCCGACCTGGACGAGCGCGGAGTGCTCTTCCGCCACACCCCGTACGAGCACAGCTACCCGCACTGCTGGCGCTGCCACACCGCGCTCCTCTACTACGCGCAGCCGTCCTGGTACATCAGGACCACCGCGGTCAAGGACGCGCTGCTGCGCGAGAACGAGCAGACCAACTGGTTCCCGGAGTCGGTGAAGCAGGGCCGCTTCGGCGACTGGCTGAACAACAACATCGACTGGGCCCTGTCCCGCAACCGCTACTGGGGCACCCCGCTGCCCATCTGGCGCTGCGAGGACGACCACCTGACGTGCGTCGGCTCGCTCGCCGAGCTCTCCGACCTCACCGGCACCGACCAGTCGTCCCTGGACCCGCACCGCCCGTACATCGACGCGGTGACCTTCCCCTGCCCGACCTGCGACCGGACCGCGACGCGCGTCCCCGAGGTCATCGACGCCTGGTACGACTCGGGCTCGATGCCGTTCGCGCAGTGGGGCTATCCGTACCAGAACAAGGAGCTCTTCGAGAAGCGCTACCCGGCGCAGTTCATCTCGGAGGCCATCGACCAGACCCGCGGCTGGTTCTACACGCTGATGGCCGTCGGCACGCTGGTCTTCGACAAGTCGTCGTACGAGAACGTGGTCTGCCTGGGCCACATCCTCGCCGAGGACGGCCGGAAGATGTCCAAGCACCTGGGCAACATCCTCCAGCCCATCCCGCTCATGGACCAGCACGGCGCCGACGCGGTCCGCTGGTTCATGGCGGCCGGCGGCTCCCCCTGGGCGGCCCGCCGGGTCGGCCACACCACCATCCAGGAGGTCGTCCGCAAGACCCTCCTCACGTACTGGAACACGGTCGCCTTCCAGGCCCTGTACGCCCGTACGTCGAACTGGGCCCCCTCGGCCTCGGACCCAGCTCCCGCGGACCGCCCGGTGCTGGACCGCTGGCTCCTGTCCGAGCTCCACGCGCTGACCGACCAGGTCACGCAGGCCCTGGAGTCGTACGACACCCAGCGGGCCGGCAAGCTCCTGTCCGCCTTCGTCGACGACCTCTCGAACTGGTACGTACGCCGCTCGCGCCGCCGCTTCTGGCAGGGCGACAAGGCGGCGCTGCGCACCCTGCACGACGTGGTCGAGACGGTCACCCGCCTCATGGCCCCCCTGACCCCCTTCATCACCGAGCGGGTCTGGCAGGACATGATCGTCCCGGTCACCCCGGACGCCCCGGAGTCGGTCCACCTCTCCACCTGGCCCGAGCCCGACCTGGCCTCGATCGATCCGGCGCTGTCCCAGCAGATGGCGCTGGTACGCCGCCTGGTCGAGCTGGGACGCGCGACGCGCGCCGAGTCGGGCGTCAAGACCCGCCAGCCGCTGTCCCGCGCCCTGGTCGCGGCCTCCGGCTTCGAGTCCCTCACCCCCGAGCTCCAGGCCCAGATCACCGAGGAGCTGAACGTCTCCTCCCTCGCCTCGCTCTCCGAGGTGGGCGGCTCGCTCGTCGACACGACCGCCAAGGCGAACTTCCGCGCCCTCGGCAAGCGCTTCGGCAAGGGCGTGCAGGCGGTGGCCAAGGCCGTGGCGGAGGCGGACGCGGCGGCTCTGTCCCTGGCCCTGCGCGAGGGCACGGCGACAGTCATGGTGGACGGCGAAGAGGTGTCCCTCTCCCCCGACGAGGTGATCATCACCGAGACCCCGCGCGAGGGCTGGTCGGTGGCCTCCGACGCGGGCGCCACGGTCGCCCTGGACCTGGAGATCACCCCCGGACTGCGCCGCGCGGGCCTGGCCCGTGACGCGATCCGCCTGATCCAGGAGGCCCGCAAGAACAGCGGCCTGGACGTCGCGGACCGTATCGCCGTGCGCTGGTCGGCGGACTCCCCCGAGACGGCGGAGGCACTCACCGAGCACGCGGCGCTCATCGCGGACGAGGTCCTGGCGCTGGACTTCGCCGCCGCCGAGGCGGACGCCACGTACGGCGCCCCGTTCACCGACGAGGGCCTGTCCCTCACGTTCCGCCTCCGCAAGACCGAGGCGTAACGCCCAGCGGCAGCAAGGCCCGGCCGACCTCGTCGGCCGGGCCTTCGCGTTTCCCGGTCCCCGGACGGGCGGGTCGGAGTACCAGCTGCCGCTGACGGCGGCGCAGCCGGAGTCCTGCTGGACGTTCGTGCCGTCGCGCTCGAGGACGAC